>NZ_DAMBKZ010000002.1:0-460076 GCF_032066345.1 Brucella sp. | reverse complement strand
AGGGCGAAGAAGGTGCGGGCGATCAGGGCATCATGTTCGGCTATGCCTGCCGTGAAACCCCAGATCTCATGCCAGCGCCGATCTACTATTCGCACAAGATTCTCGAAAAGCTTGCCGAAGCCCGCCACAAAGGTGAAGGCGATCTAGGTAAGCTCGGCCCTGACGCCAAGAGCCAGGTGACAGTTCGTTACGAGAACGGCAAGGCCGCTGAAGTCACGCAGATCGTTCTTTCGACGCAGCATCTCGAGGCCAGCTGGGATTCGAAGAAGGTGCGTTCGGTTGTCGAGCCTTACATTCGCGAAGCGCTTGGCGATCTGCCGGTTGCCGCAAACTGCAACTGGTACATCAATCCAACCGGTAAATTTGTCATTGGCGGTCCGGATGGTGACGCCGGTCTGACCGGTCGCAAGATCATCGTCGACACTTATGGCGGCGCAGCACCGCACGGCGGCGGTGCATTCTCCGGCAAGGACACGACCAAGGTCGATCGTTCGGCGGCTTATGCTGCGCGTTATCTTGCCAAGAACGTAGTTGCTGCCAATCTTGCAGACCGTTGCACGATCCAGCTTTCCTATGCCATTGGCGTTGCCCAGCCGCTTTCGGTCTATGTTGACCTGCACGGCACCGGCAAGGTTGACGAATCGGCTGTTGAGGAAGCGCTGCGCAAGGTCATGGACCTGTCGCCAACCGGCATCCGCAAGCATCTAGATCTCAACAAGCCTATCTATGCCAAGACCTCTTCTTACGGCCATTTTGGTCGCAAGGCTGGTCGTGATGGTTCCTTCTCCTGGGAGAAGACCGATCTTACCAAGGCATTGAAGGCAGCACTCTCAGCCTGATTGATTACATTTCCAGCAATACTGCGCAGCGGTTTTGCATAGGATAATGCGAAAAAAAGAGTTAGAGCGGTTCCCACGATACCGCTTTAACTGGAACAGCGATAAATGACCGATGAATCCCATCCCGTACGCGCGGCCGGAAACTTTTTCGGCCGCCGTCATGGCAAGCCACTCCGTCCACATCAGAATAATCTTTTCGAAGATTTGCTGCCGCGTCTGAAACTGGACCTCGATACACCTGCGCCGCAGGATTTGAGGACATTGTTTGAAGCGCCGGTTGAGAATGTGCGCATGGAAATCGGCTTTGGTGGTGGCGAACATCTCTATCATGAGAGTGGGCGCTATCCGCAGTCGGGCTTCATTGGTGTCGAGCCTTTCGTCAATGGTATGGCCAAGATGCTGGCGGCCCTTCATGAAGCGCCGCGCACTAATCTTCGTCTCTATGATGAAGATGCGACCGATGTGCTGGATTGGCTGCCTGATGCATCGCTTTCTGGCATCGATCTTTTCTATCCAGATCCTTGGCATAAGCGTCGCCACTGGAAACGGCGCTTTGTCAGTGATGCAAATCTTGATCGTTTCGCGCGTCTGCTGAAGCCAGGCACGAAGTTCCGTTTCGCTTCTGATATCGAACATTACGTCAACTGGACGCTGCAGCACTGCCGCAGGCACCCGGCGTTCGAATGGCAGGCGACAGGCCCGGATGACTGGAATAACGCCTATGACGGCTGGCCAGGCACGCGCTATGAAGCAAAGGCTTTCCGTGAAGGACGCGTTGCTGCCTATCTGACATTCATCAGGCTTTGATGGTTGGTTGAATTGCGGCCTCAATTGCGGCCTTGAAAAAATCCGCATCAGCTGGTATATAAGTTTCAAATTCTTGGTCGTTTGAACAAGAGTGGGCCCTCCCGGACCCGCTCTTTTTTGTTAACTACGGCTCTGTGAAAAAGGTTTATCGAGTGACGGAACAGGAACAGGCAATTGAGGCCGTAAACGCAGATGAGCGTATCATTCGCGAAACGGGCGTCGATGCAAAAGTAGCAGGCATTGTGGAGCCGGTGATCAATACGCTGGGTTTCCGCCTTGTGCGCGTGCGCCTTTCCGGCCTCAATGGTCAGACGCTGCAGATCATGGCCGAGCGTCCAGATGGCACGATGACAGTTGAGGATTGCGAATTGTTGAGCCGCACCGTGGCTCCGGTTCTCGATGTCGAAGATCCGATCAGCGGCAAGTACCATCTTGAAATCTCGTCGCCGGGTATTGATCGTCCGATGGTTCGTAAGTCCGATTTCAGCGATTGGGCGGGACATATCGCAAAGGTCGAGACCTCGATCGTTCATGAAGGACGAAAGAAGTTTCGCGGTCGCATCGTGGTCGGTGATGCCGATTCTATCGTGATCGAAAGTGATCAGATTTCATACGGTAATGAACCGGTTGTTCGCATTCCGTTCGATCTGATCTCCGATGCGCGTCTGGTTCTGACCGATGAACTCATTCGCGATGCGCTGCGCAAGGACAAGGCCCTGCGGGAAGGCCGCATTCCCGGAGATGATCTGGGTGATGGGCGCGGAGACGAGTCGACCGAAGACAATCAGGAAGCCGCTTCGACGGAATCCGAAGAGAAGTAAGTTTCAAAGTGAGTTTCAGGCGTCCGGTTCCTAAAGGCGAACGGATGCGTCACCAAGGAGAGACCTATGGCAGTCAGTGCAAACAGGCTGGAACTTCTGCAGATCGCTGATGCGGTTGCACGCGAGAAGTCGATTGACCGTGAGATCGTTCTTGCGGCCATGGCCGATGCGATCCAGAAGGCTGCGCGTTCGCGTTACGGTCAGGAAAGCAACATCCGCGCCGACATCAATGCAAAGTCCGGTGAGATCAAGCTTCAGCGTCTGCTCGAAGTGGTCGAGACTGTTGAAGACTATTCCACGCAGATTTCGCTGTTCACTGCGCGCGATCGCAATCCAGATGCGCAGGTTGGTGATTTCATCGCCGACCAGCTGCCGCCAATGGATTTCGGCCGTATTGCCGCTCAGTCTGCCAAGCAGGTTATCGTGCAGAAGGTGCGCGAAGCCGAGCGCGACCGCCAGTATGACGAATTCAAGGATCGCGTCGGCGAAATCGCTAACGGCACCGTCAAGCGTGTTGAATATGGCAATGTGATCGTTGATCTTGGCCGAGGTGAAGCAATCGTTCGTCGTGACGAACTGATCCCGCGTGAAGCTTTCCGTTATGGCGATCGTATCCGCGCTTATGTTTACGACGTTCGTCGCGAACAGCGCGGTCCGCAGATTTTCCTGTCGCGTACCCATCCTTCTTTCATGGCGAAGCTTTTCACCATGGAAGTGCCGGAAATCTACGACGGCATCATTGAGATCAAGTCGGTTGCTCGTGACCCAGGTTCGCGCGCCAAGATCGCCGTGGTTTCACGCGACGCATCGATTGATCCGGTTGGTGCCTGTGTCGGTATGCGCGGCTCTCGTGTTCAGGCTGTTGTTGCCGAACTGCAGGGCGAAAAGATCGACATTATTCCTTGGTCGCCAGATGCTGCTTCCTTCATCGTCAACGCGCTTCAGCCTGCTGAAGTTGCCAAGGTTGTTCTTGATGAAGACGCAGAACGTATTGAAGTTGTCGTTCCGAATGACCAACTATCACTAGCAATCGGTCGTCGCGGTCAGAACGTGCGCCTTGCTTCGCAGTTGACAGGCTGGGATATCGACATCCTGACGGAAGACGAAGAATCCGAACGTCGTCAGAAGGAATTTGCCGAGCGTTCGAACCTGTTCATGGAAGCCCTCAACGTTGATGAGATGGTTGGTCAGGTTCTGGCTTCTGAAGGCTTTGCCTCTGTTGAAGAACTGGCATATGTCGAGCCAGGCGAAATTGCCTCGATCGACGGCTTTGATGAAGATACCGCTGGTGAAATTCAGGAACGCGCACGCGAATTCCTGGAGCGCATTGAAGGCGAACAGGATGCCCGCCGCAAGGAACTGGGTGTTGAAGACGAACTTCGCGAGCTTCCGGGTCTTACCACAGCCATGTTGGTTGCCGTCGGCGAGGACGGAGTGAAGAATATCGAAGACTTTGCGGGTTATGCTGTTGACGATCTCGTCGGCTGGCGTGAACGCAAGGACGGAGAAACCGTTAATCACAGCGGTATCCTCTCTTCGTTCGATGTTTCACGCGTTGATGCTGAACAGATGATCCTGACTGCTCGCTTGAAGGCTGGCTGGATCACTGAAGAAGAGCTCGTTGCGGTTGAAACCAACGACGAGAGCGAAGCTGGCGAAGAAGAAGTCGCTTCGTAAAAAGACAAGAGACGGCATTGCGGTTGCGCCCGGAGCAATTCGGGCGCAATTTATGGCGTTTTAGAGTTTCGTATTGAGAAGTGGCGTCAGCTCTGCTAGGTCGCTGCCAGTTTGGTAATAAGTAACAGGCATCGATGGTAAAACCGAGTTTGCGTGCGGAGCAGGATATGAATGATAGAACCTGTATCGTCACGCGGGAAAGCGGATCGGCAGATGATCTGATCCGGTTCGTTGCTGGGCCTGATGGTTCGGTTGTACCTGACCTGAAGCGGAATTTGCCGGGCAGAGGTTGCTGGGTCAAGGCGGAACGTCGTCTTGTAGACGAAGCCGTCAAGCGCAAGCTTTTTGCGCGGGCGCTGAAAGACGATGTGAAGCCGCAAGCAGATCTTGGCGCGCTGGTTGACCAGCTGTTGACGAAGTCTGCACTCGGTAGTCTCGCGCTGGCTCGTAAATCCGGTGCAGTTGTATCTGGTTCCACTAAGGTGGATCAGGCAATTCGTTCCGGTGCTGCGGCATTGGTTTTGCATGCACAGGAAGCCGCTTCTGATGGCGTGCGTAAACTGGATCAAGCCCGCCGTGTGGTGGTTCGTATGGATGGCCCCGAAATCCCGGCCTTCACTCTTTTTAAGGGAGAAGAAATGGATTTGGCATTTGGGGGTGGAAATGTGATACATGCAGCCGTGCTCGACGGAAAGGCAGCAGCCGGGGTCGTGCAACGGTTGCTTTTATTGCATCGATATCGTGGCGAAAGCCCATTGAGTTGAAACGGCAGTCCGACACTGCTGAGTTATAAATTGGTAGAGCGGTTCTCTTAATCCCGACGAGACGGGATCCGCTCTGGAGCATGAACCGGATAATCGGCCTGGTTGGCCTAACCGGATTGTGCGCTAAAGTGGATGACCGGAGCATTATTCAAAATGATCTGATCGCGTTGGATAATGCTCGGGTAAAGCGGCTGAAGCCGCGAAGGAAACGGAAACGTAATGAGCGATAAAACAAACGACGACAAGACGCTGAGCGTCAACTCCAAGAAGACGCTGACCATTAAGCGGCCAGGCGTTGAGCAGAGCACCGTGCGCCAGAATTTCAGCCACGGCCGCACAAAGGCTGTCGTCGTTGAAACCAAGAAGCGCAAGTTCTCACGGCCTGATGAGAAGCCTGAAGCGGAAGCACTGGCACCGAAGCCAGCAGCGCCTGCTCCGGCAGCTCCAGCACCTGCGGCCGCGCCAGCACCAGCTGCAACAACGGCTCCCGTTGCTGCGCCGGTACAAGCTGCACCTGCTCAGCCAATAGCCAAGGCACCGGCCCCGGCTGCTCCTGCAGCACCGCAGCCAAAGCCTGCTGCTGCCGCACCGGCGGCTCCGCGCCCACAATCAACACAGCAGCAGCCACGTCATCAGCAGCGCCCTGGCCAGCAGCAACAGCGTCCTCGCCAGTCTGATCGCTCGGGCATGGTGCTGAACACGCTGTCTCGCTCCGAAATGGACGCACGCCGTCGTGCGCTCGAAGGCGCGTTGGTTCGTGATGCAGAAGATCGCGTTCGCGCAGCTGAAGAAGCCAAGCGCCGCGCTGAAGAAGATGCACGCCGCGCCAAGGAACGTGAAGAATCCGCTCGCCGTCAGGCGGAGGAAGAAGCCCGTATCAAGGCAGAAGCAGAAGCCAAGGCTCGTGCCGAGGCTGAAGCTGCCAAGCGCGCTCCACAGACCGAAGCACGCACCGAGCGTCGTGACGATGCGCGTCCTGCGCCGCAGGGCGGACGTCCGCAACATTCCGGTCGTCCACAACAGGGCGGTCGTCCCGGTCAGGGTCAAGGCCAGGGACAGCGTCCGGCATCGCCAGCGATTGCCGACGTTATTCCAACAGCCAATAAACCTTTGCCTCAGAGCCAGCAGCGCAAGCCGGGCGGTTCCGTCGATGACGATGATCGTCGTGGTCCAGCCGGCGCACGTCGCAGCACTCCAGCAAAGCCTGAAGTGCGCGCACCGAAGGTTGTTAAGGGTGAAGATGACCGCCGTCGTGGCAAGCTGACGATCTCCAGCAATCTGGAAGATGAAGGTCGTTCGCGTTCGCTGTCGGCGATGCGTCGTCGTCAGGAAAAGTTCAAGCGTTCGCAGATGCAGGAAACTCGCGAGAAGATCTCTCGTGAAGTGACCATTCCTGAAACCATTACGCTGCAGGAACTTGCACAGCGTATGACCGAGCGTTCGGTTGACATCATCAAGTACCTGATGAAGCAGGGCCAGATGATGAAGCCAGGCGACGTCATCGATGCGGATATGGCGCAGCTGATCGCTGAAGAATTTGGCCACACCGTCAAACGCGTTGCTGAATCGGACGTTGAAGAAGGCATCTTCGATGTTGCTGATAACGAAGGCGCATTGGTTTCACGTCCTCCGGTCGTAACCATTATGGGTCACGTCGATCACGGCAAGACCTCGCTCCTCGATGCTATCCGTCACGCAAACGTCGTTTCGGGCGAAGCTGGTGGCATCACGCAGCATATCGGTGCTTATCAGGTCGAACAGAACGGCCAGAAGATCACCTTCATCGATACGCCAGGCCACGCAGCCTTTACGGCAATGCGTGCTCGTGGTGCTCAGGCGACCGATATTGCGATCCTGGTGGTTGCAGCAGACGATAGCGTCATGCCGCAGACCATTGAATCGATCAATCATGCCAAGGCAGCTGGCGTTCCGATCATTGTTGCAATTAACAAGATCGACAAGCCTGAAGCCGATGCGCAGAAGGTTCGTACACAGCTGCTCCAACACGATGTTTTTGTGGAAACCATGGGCGGTGAAGTGCTCGACGTCGAAGTTTCGGCCAAGAACAAGATCAACCTCGACAAGCTGCTTGAAGCAGTTCTGTTGCAGGCTGAAATCCTTGATCTCAAGGCTGATCCGACACGTACGGCTGAAGGTGTGGTTATCGAAGCCCAGCTCGACCGCGGTCGTGGTTCGGTTGCAACCGTTCTGGTTCAGAAGGGTACGCTGCATCCGGGCGACATCATCGCTGCCGGTAACGAATGGGGCCGTGTACGCGCTCTGGTAAACGACCATGGCGATCATGTGAAGGAAGCTGGACCTGCTATGCCGGTCGAGATCCTCGGTCTCCAGGGTACGCCGCAGGCAGGTGATCGCTTCGCAGTTGTTGCCAATGAAGCCAAGGCTCGTGAAATTGCCGATTATCGCCAGCGTCTTGCCCGCGATAAGGCTGTTGCACGTCAGACAGGCCAGCGTGGCTCGCTCGAGCATATGATGAGCCAGCTTCAGTCTTCGGGTACTAAGGAATTCCCGCTCGTCATCAAGGGTGACGTGCAGGGTTCGGTCGAAGCGATTATTACCGCTCTCGACAAGCTTGGCACAGACGAAGTGCGTGCCCGCATCGTTCATTCGGGCGCAGGTGGTATCACGGAAAGCGACGTGTCGCTGGCCGAAGCCTCCAATGCCGCGATCATCGGCTTCAACGTTCGTGCCAACAAGCAGGCGCGTGATGCAGCTGATCAGCAGGGTACTGAAATCCGCTACTACAACATCATTTACGATCTGATCGAAGATGTTAAAGCAGCAATGTCCGGTCTTCTGTCACCAGAACGCCGTGAAACCTTCATCGGTAATGCTGAGATTCTCGAAGTCTTCAACATCACCAAGGTCGGTAAGGTTGCTGGTTGCCGTGTGGTTGACGGTAAGGTTGAACGTGGTGCAGGCGTCCGCCTCATCCGTGACAACGTGGTTATCCACGAAGGCAAGCTCAAGACGCTCAAGCGCTTCAAGGACGAAGTGTCGGAAGTGCCTATGGGCCAGGAATGCGGTATGGCGTTCGAAAACTACGACGATATCCGCGCTGGCGATACGATCGAAGCGTTCCGCGTCGAACACATTACCCGTACGCTTTAATAGCATTATGCCGTGTCGCCCTATCATGGGCGGCACGGCTTTCTTACATTTCCGTTGCCCGGTTCCGAGGGTCTGACTCCCATCTGAATTGTGGTAGATTGCGCTTTATTGCGCTTACCAGTTTGTAGCCATTTTGTCGGCCAGCCTTTCGGGACTGAGCGCCGATTGATGGCTGTTTATCGAGGATACAGCTATGGCACGTTCTCCAGATCCAAAAGGCTCAGGTGGCCTTTCCCAGCGCCAGCTCCGTGTGGGCGAACAGGTGCGTCACGCATTGGCTCAGGTTCTTCAGCGCGGAGAAATTCGCGATGACGTAATCGAGCGTACGGTTATTTCGGTGTCGGAAGTTCGCATGTCGCCTGATCTCAAGATCGCGACCTGCTTCATCACACCGCTGGGCAGCACTGATGTACAGGCTGTGATCAAAGCATTGGCTGCAAACGCGAAATTCATTCGCGGTCGCATGGCTCCAAGCCTCAGCCAGATGAAATATATGCCGGAATTCCGTTTCCGCGCAGATACCAGCTTTGATAATTTTTCCAAGATTGATGCGCTTCTCCGTTCGCCGGAAGTGGCGCGTGACCTTGGGCATGATGAAGATGACGGCGAGGACGCAACCTCCCGCAATGGAGACGAATAAAGCATGGCAAGACGAGGCAAGAAAAAAGGTCGTCCGGTTTCCGGCTGGGTCATTTTTGACAAGCCGAAGGGCATGGGATCGACCGAAGCGGTCTCGAAGATCAAGTGGTTGTTCAATGCCGAAAAGGCCGGCCATGCCGGTACGCTTGATCCTCTTGCCTCGGGCATGTTGCCTATTGCTCTGGGTGAAGCCACCAAAACCGTACCTTACGTCATGGATGGAACCAAGGTTTATCGTTTCACAGTGACATGGGGCGAGGAACGGTCGACCGACGATCTTGAAGGTGTTGCCACCAAAAACTCAGATAACCGCCCCTCGCGTGCGGATGTCGAAGCGCTGCTGCCTAATTATACAGGCGTTATCTCGCAGATTCCGCCGCAGTTTTCGGCTATCAAGATTGCAGGCGAACGCGCCTATGATCTGGCGCGTGAAGGTGAAACGGTAGAAATTCCGGCGCGTGAAGTCGAAATTGATCGCCTCGAAATTGTCGAGTTTCCGGACGCAAATCGCACCGAATTCGAAGTCGAATGCTCCAAGGGCACCTATGTTCGCTCGCTTGCGCGCGATATGGGCCGTGATCTCGGCTGCTATGGCCATATTTCGGATTTGCGTCGCATCGAAGTTGCTCCTTTCACCGATGAAGATCTGGTAACTCTGGCAGAGCTCGAAGAAGCGTGGCCTCCGCTGCCGCCGAAAAAGGAAGAAGGCGAGGCCGATGCCGAGATTGTTGAGCAGCCAGCAGCACGTCGCGACTTCTCGGCAATGGATGCCCTGATCATCGATACCGGTGCCGCACTAGATTGCCTGCCACAGGTTGCCCTGTCTGACGATCAGGCACAGCGCGTTCGTCTCGGTAATCCCGTGATCATTCGTGGCCGCGATGCGCCACTTGAAGCGGATGAGGCTTGCGTGACGTCGCATGGCAAACTGCTTGCCATTGGCTACATTGAGCATGGTCAGTTCAAGCCAAAGCGCGTGTTTACAGCGGGCTAAACTGGTCTCTCAAAAGTTGGGGCATATTTCGGACTGGTATTTCTGCCAAATTTGAACTATATGCCCCTTCAGCGATCGTACATAATGTACGTCAGATCGTGTAAATGGCCCGCGCTGGACGACATCCCGGCCTGGGCGTCTGTTTTTCCTCTCATCAAGAAAGGGTGTACGATGTCGATTACTGCTGAGCGCAAGCAAGCACTTATCAAGGAATACGCCACCAAGGAAGGCGATACCGGTTCTCCTGAAGTACAGGTTGCGGTTCTTTCCGAGCGTATTGCCAACCTGACCGAACACTTCAAGGGCCACAAGAATGACAATCATTCGCGTCGCGGCCTTCTGAAGCTGGTTTCGCAGCGTCGTCGTCTTCTTGACTATGTCAAGGGCATCGACCAGGCACGTTACCAGGCGCTGGTTTCCCGTCTGGGTCTGCGCCGTTAACGGTAAAATCGGGCGACGTCTCAAAACGTCGCCCTTTTGATTTAAGGCGCCTCCCGAAAAGTGCGAAGCGGTTTTCGGACAAGATGCGCAAAGTGTATTCCAAGGATGAGCGGATAGCCGCTTTCCAATAGCGAATGCGATTATATTGGGCGTATGCCCACTGGCATGAGACGGCGCACCGGGTGCATTCCGTCATGCCGATGACGAGCCAAAAGGCTCATGACCTGGACCAGTCATGGGGCAGGATTGCAGGTAGTTCGTGCCAGAGAATATTCGCAAATGAATGTTCCGACACGTAACGAACTTCCCGTTGTCTTGCCCGTGGCCTGTCCGCCAACCGAGGTGATGTCTTCAGGCGCTTTTGCGCGGCATCGCCACAAGAGGACAAGATATGTTCAATACCCACAAAGTAGAAATCGAATGGGGCGGTCGTCCGCTCACACTCGAAACCGGTAAGATCGCACGTCAGGCCGACGGTGCAGTTTTGGCAACCTATGGTGAAACCGTCGTTCTCGCGACTGTGGTTTCTGCCAAGGAACCAAAGCCAGGCCAGGATTTCTTCCCGCTCACCGTCAACTATCAGGAAAAGACCTATGCCGCTGGCAAGATCCCTGGTGGTTACTTCAAGCGTGAAGGCCGTCCGAGCGAAAACGAAACGCTGGTTTCGCGCCTGATCGACCGTCCAATCCGTCCGCTTTTCGTTGATGGCTACAAGAACGACACACAGGTTGTTCTGACCGTCGTTCAGCACGACCTCGAAAACAACCCAGATGTCCTGTCGATGGTTGCAGCTTCGGCAGCACTCACCATTTCCGGCGTTCCTTTCATGGGCCCGATCGGTGGTGCACGCGTTGGCTACATCAACGGCGAATATGTTCTGAACCCGAACATCGACGAAATGCCAGAATCGAAGCTTGATCTGGTTGTTGCCGGTACTTCTGACGCCGTTCTGATGGTTGAATCGGAAGCACAGGAACTCTCCGAAGAAGTCATGCTCGGTGCCGTTATTTTCGGCCAGAAGGGCTTCCAGCCAGTTATCGATGCGATCATCAAGCTCGCTGAAGTTGCTGCCAAGGAACCACGCGACTTCCAGCCGGAAGATCTGTCGGATCTTGAAGCTAAGATGCTTGCAGTCGTTGAAAACGATCTGCGTGATGCCTACAAGATCACCGAAAAGCAGGCTCGTTACACGGCTGTTGACGCTGCCAAGGCCAAGGCGAAGGCTCACTTCTTCCCTGAGGGCGTTGAAGAGCCAGAATTCTCGGCTGAAAAATTTGCAACCGTGTTCAAGCACCTGCAGGCTAAGATTGTTCGCTGGAACATTCTTGACACCGGTAGCCGCATTGACGGTCGTGACCTTTCGACCGTTCGTTCGATCGTTTCGGAAGTTGGCCTTCTGCCACGCACGCACGGTTCGGCGCTCTTCACCCGCGGTGAAACGCAGGCTATCGTTGTTGCCACGCTCGGCACCGGCGAAGACGAACAGATGATTGATGCATTGACGGGTACCTATAAGGAATCCTTCATGCTGCACTACAACTTCCCACCATATTCGGTTGGTGAAACTGGCCGTATGGGTTCGCCAGGCCGTCGTGAAATCGGTCATGGTAAGCTCGCATGGCGCGCAATCCACCCAATGCTGCCAGCTGCTGAACAGTTCCCTTACACGATCCGTTCGGTTTCCGAGATCACCGAATCGAATGGTTCGTCTTCGATGGCAACCGTTTGCGGCACCTCGCTGGCGCTGATGGATGCAGGCGTTCCGCTGGCACGTCCAGTTGCCGGTATCGCCATGGGCCTGATCAAGGAAGATGAGCGTTACGCTGTTCTTTCCGACATTCTCGGTGATGAAGATCACCTCGGCGACATGGATTTCAAGGTAGCCGGTACTGAAAACGGCATCACCGCGCTTCAGATGGACATCAAGATCGACGGTATCACCGAAGAGATCATGAAGGTTGCTCTGGAACAGGCTAAGGGCGGTCGCGTTCACATTCTTGGCGAAATGGCTAAGGCTCTTTCGACCTCGCGTGAAGAACTCGGTGAATTTGCTCCACGCATCGAAGTGATGAACATTCCGACCGACAAGATCCGTGATGTTATCGGTTCGGGCGGTAAGGTTATCCGCGAAATCGTTGAAAAGACTGGCGCCAAGATCAACATCGAAGACGATGGTACGGTCAAGATCGCTTCGTCGAACGGCAAGGAAATCGAAGCCGCTAAGAAGTGGATTCACTCGATTGTTGCTGAACCGGAAGTTGGCGAAATCTACGAAGGTACAGTTGTTAAGACCGCTGACTTCGGCGCATTCGTAAACTTCTTTGGTCCACGCGATGGTCTGGTTCACATCTCGCAGCTGGCTGCCGACCGCGTTGCCAAGACCACTGATGTGGTCAAGGAAGGCCAGAAGGTCTGGGTCAAGCTCATGGGCTTTGACGAGCGTGGCAAGGTTCGCCTGTCGATGAAGGTCGTCGATCAGGAAACCGGCAAGGAAGTCGTTGCAGAAAAGAAGGCAGAAGCTGACGCTGAGTAAGCGTCCCATCTTCTGTTAATCCAGAAAGCGCGTCCGTGTGGCGCGCTTTTTTTGTTGCGCGTTGAATGATTGATCGGCATGGGTGAAGCATGATGACACCGGCACAACAGACACTCTTTCTCCCCTTCTATCAGGACATTCTGGATATGCCTGCAGAGGGTCAATCGTACCTTGCCTGCGGCTTGTCTGCAGATCGGAATCTTGAGGCCGAATGGAAGCAGGCACTGACTTTCCTGCAGCCCTGGCGTCCCGACTGGCTGGCACTCAACAAGGAAGGCTTCAACGCAATTCCCAGATTGGCACCAGAATTAGACGAGGAGAGCCGTTATTCTGGGGGGCTACTTCTGCTCGGAAAACATCGCGGACGCAATGAGGCATGGTTTGCGGAGCTTCTGGCGCGTGTTGAACCGGGTGGGTGGATCGTCGTGTGTGGCGACAAGAAGCTTGGTGTCGATAGTTTTCGCAAATGGGTCGGCAATATCGCTGAAATCAGCGATCGCCTGTCAAAGAACCATGCGGTGGCCTTTTGGCTGCAACGCCCTGCTGACCTGACAAATGATTTTATCGATGCTCTGAAGCCGCTGGCGACAGATATTGATGATGTGTTCCGCACAGAGCCGGGTATGTTCTCGCATGGCGCGATCGATAAAGGCTCAGCTCTGCTGGTGCCGCATATGGAAAAGATCGTCTTTGGTCAGGTCGCCGATCTTGGTGCTGGCTGGGGTTATTTGGCGGCGCAAAGCCTCAAATATGCTGATCGTCTTAAGGGTATCGATCTTTTTGAAGCTGATTACGAAGCACTGGAGGCCGCGCGCGGCAATCTGGAGCGTCTTGGTGCATCCGTGCCGATTTCGTTTAATTGGTTTGATGTAACGAGTGAAAAACTGACCGGCATTTACGACACGGTGATTATGAACCCGCCGTTTCACGAGGGACGGGCAACCGAAGTGTCGCTCGGTCAAACCTTTATCGCAGCCGCCGCTTCACGGCTGAAAACCGGCGGACGTCTGCTGATGGTAGCGAACAGGCAATTGCCTTATGAGGCGACACTTAAAAGCTTGTTTAAGAACGTGACTGTTCTTGAGGAAGCGAACGGCTTCAAAATATTCGATGCTAAGAAATGAGACAAAAAAGGCCGCCTCGAAAGGCGGCCTTTTTTTATCAAGCTTATGAGACTTATTCGCCGCGTGTGTCAGCCGAACTCTTCAGTTCTTCCAGCGTTGGCATCGAAACGATGTTGTAGCCCGAATCCACATAGTGGATTTCGCCGGTTACACCGCTCGAAAGATCCGACAGCAGATAAACAGCCGATTTGCCCACATCATCGATATCGACAGTGCGGCGAAGCGGTGAGTTACGGCGCTGATAGCTGAAGATTGCGCGTGCATCGCCAATACCTGCACCGGCCAGCGTGCGAACCGGACCAGCCGAGATCGCGTTAACGCGGATACCCTGCGGACCGTAATCGGCAGCGAGATAACGAACCATCGCTTCAAGAGCGGCCTTGGCGACGCCCATGACGTTGTAGTTCGGGATAGTGCGCGTGGAACCGCCATAGGTCAGCGTCAGGATCGAGCCGCCGTCCTTCATGAGCTTTTCTGCACGCTGTGCCATTTCCGTGAAGGAATAGGCAGAGATCACCATGGTGCGGCTGAAATTATCGCGCGTGGTGACGTCTGCGTAACGTCCCTTCAGCTCCGTCTTGTCCGAAAAGCCAATGGCGTGAACGATGAAATCAAGCTTTCCCCATTTCTTCTCGATTTCAGCGAAAACGGCATCGACCGAAGCAATGTCTTCCACATCGCAAGGCAGCACCATATCCGAACCGACCTGTTCGGCCAGTGGCTTGACGCGTTTACCGAGTGCATCGCCCTGATAAGTGAATGCGAGTTCGGCACCCTGCGCTGCGAGCTGCTTAGAAATTCCCCATGCGAGTGAGTGGTTATTCGCGACCCCCATAATGAGGCCGCGTTTACCTTGCATCAGACCTTCCATATTGTCCCTCTCCGTCAGCCCTGATAACGCTGGAACACCAGCGTGGCATTGGTGCCGCCAAATCCGAAGGAGTTGGAGAGCACTGTATTGAGCTGAGCATTGTCGATGCGCTTGCGAACGATAGGCATGTCCGCGAAGGCAGGATCCAGTTCTTCGATATGAGCGCTTTCGCAGATGAAGTTATTCTGCATCATCAAAAGCGAGTAGATTGCTTCCTGAACGCCGGTTGCACCGAGCGAATGGCCGGTCAGCGACTTGGTCGCTGCGATTGGCGGGCAGGCATCGCCTGAGCCAAAGACCTGACGAATCGCTTCGATTTCCGGAGCGTCGCCTGCTGGCGTCGAGGTTGCGTGTGGGTTGATGTAATCGATCTTGCTTGTGACGGTCGAGAGCGCCATCTTCATGCAGCGGACCGCGCCTTCGCCTGATGGTGCTACCATGTCGTAGCCGTCAGACGTTGCACCGTAGCCGACGATTTCGCCGTAAATCTTCGCACCGCGAGCAAGGGCTGTTTCAAGATCTTCCAGCACGAGAACGCCTGCACCGCCAGCAATAACAAAACCGTCACGGTTTTTGTCGTAAGCGCGCGAGGCGGTTGATGGCGTTTCATTATACTTGGATGACATGGCACCCATTGCGTCGAACAGCACCGAAAGCGTCCAGTCGAGATCTTCACAGCCGCCCGCAAACATGCGGTCCTGCTTGCCGTACTGGATCATTTCAAACGCATTGCCGATACAATGGTTCGACGTCGCACAAGCCGACGAGATCGAGTAGTTGATACCCTTGATCTTGAAGAATGTTGCGAGCGTGGCCGATGCAGTCGAGCTCATAGCTTTCGGCACTGCAAAAGGACCGACGCGCTTCGGGCCTTTTTCACGGGTGATGTCGGCGGAATCGACGATCGTGCGTGTCGAAGGACCACCAGAACCCATGATGATGCCGGTACGATCATTGGAGACCTGCTCCTCCGAAAGACCTGCATCGGCAATCGCCTGATCCATAGCGACGTGATTCCATGCCGTACCACGACCATGAAAACGCATTGCGCGGCGATCTACGAGCGCTTCAACGTCGATTTTCGGTGCGCCGTGCACCTGGCAACGGAAACCGAGTTCGGCATATTCTTCAGCACGGGAAATGCCGGATTTGGCTTCACGCAGAGAGGTTGTTACCTCTTCGGTGTTGTTTCCAATCGAGGATACAATCCCCATACCCGTTACGACCACACGCCGCATCGCGTTCTCCTTTACACCTGTTCCGTGTGATCAACCCGTGAAGGCTGACCCTTGTTCCCGGTTACATAGGTGCGATCTTCGCATGTTTTGAGCGCGGCTGCATGAAAACTCATTATTTTCTGCAGTCGCGCCCGTGAATGATGAATGTATTAAGCGCCGTCGCCATCTTTTGACAGGCCGACGCGCAGGTCGCTTGCCTTGTAGATGGTTTCGCCATCAGCTTTCAGCCAGCCGTCTGCCGTGCCGAGAACAAGGCGACCACGCATGACGCGCTTGAAGTCGATGCCGTACTGCAGAAGCTTGGTGTGTGGGCGAACCATGCCCTTGAACTTCACTTCACCAGTGGACAGGGCCATACCGCGGCCCGGCTCACCGAGCCAGCCGAGGAAGAAACCTGTCAGCTGCCACATGCCATCGAGGCCAAGGCAACCAGGCATGATCGGGTTTCCCTGAAAATGGCATGGGAAATACCAGTCGTCTGGGCTTACGTCATATTCCGCGCGGATATAGCCCTTGTCGAACTCCCCGCCGGTTTCGGAAATTTCGGTGATGCGGTGCACCATCAGCATTGGCGGCAGGGGGAGCTGTGCATTGCCGGGACCGAACAACTCACCGCGTGCGCAGCTGAGGAGCTCTTCATACCCGTAGCTCGATTTCTGTTCTGCCATTACGCCTCCCTTGAGGATCATTCTGATGTGACCATTTCTGTCGCCAGAAGCAGTCGGGTTGTCGTCTGTTCGGGAACACCTCTAACATAGAGTGTTTCCGTCAGTAAAATAGTGCAGAGGGTTTTCCCAAAAAAGGCGGGTTTTACCATGCCTATTGATACTTAATTCGCAACGGCATATATCAATGTCAGTATGCAATGGGCAACAGCCCGTTTAATCTTTGACGAAATTGCTACAAGCTTATGACGGATCCAAGGGTGAATATGCAGAATTATCATGCCAACCACTCGATGGTTTCAATGGAAGAACGGCTTCGCGGGGCTGGTTTGCGCCCGACGCGTCAGCGTGTTTCGCTTGCCAGCCTGATTTACGCGCAGGGTGATCGGCATCTTTCCGCTGAAGACCTTCATGAAGAAGCTGTACTGGCAAATGTGCCGGTATCGCTAGCAACCGTCTACAACACGCTGCACCAGTTTACCGAAGCCGGTATGCTGCGCATCATCGCCGTTGAAGGTTCGAAGACCTATTTCGACACCAATATTTCTGATCACCAGCACTTCTTCCTTGAAGGCGAGAATGTCGTTTTCGATATTCCGCATGGCGAACGTGGTCAGCCAACAGTCTCCAACATGCCCGAAGCACCGGAAGGCATGGAAATCGTCAATGTGGATATTATCGTCCGTTTGCGACGTAAGACGCGTTAAGCTGTTTGATATTGGTTTTTGGAAAGCGGCCTTTAGGGCTGCTTTTTTGTTGCGCATAGTGGGTTAAAGTGATTCATCCGGGCCATCACCTTTCACAGGCGCATTTGAAAGCGGACCTCCCAACCAAGCACGAATGCGTCGATAACGATTTGACTGGAGACGTCTATGCGTAAGTTGATCATTGCAGCCGCTGCATTCGCCCTTTTTTCAACTGGAAGCGCTTTTGCTGAAAAGATTCGCATTGGCGTGACACCAGGGCCGCACGCGCAGATCATGGAAAAGGTCAAGGAGGTTGCAGCCACCAAGGGTATGGAAATCGATATTCAGGAATTTTCTGATTATGTGATTCCGAACATGGCACTGGCCGATAAGGCGCTTGATGCTAATTCTTTCCAGCATCAGCCCTACCTCGACAATCAGGTCGCAGATCGTGGCTTTCCGATTGAGACAGTAGCGCCAACGGTCAACTTCCCGATGGGCGTATATTCCAAAAAGATGAAAAACATCTCGGAACTGGCTGACGGTGCGACCATCGCCATCCCGAACGATCCGACCAATG
Source organism: Brucella sp. (assembly GCF_032066345.1). Classification (NCBI taxonomy): domain Bacteria; kingdom Pseudomonadati; phylum Pseudomonadota; class Alphaproteobacteria; order Hyphomicrobiales; family Brucellaceae; genus Brucella; species Brucella sp. The sequence goes on along the minus strand of NZ_DAMBKZ010000002.1, from coordinate 442,265 downwards.
GCGGTCGTGCGCTTCTGGTGCTTGCAGATAACGGCCTGATCAAGCTCGATGCGTCGAAGGGCCTGAAGGTTACGTCAATTGATGTGACTGAAAACCCGAAAAACCTGAAATTCGTGGAACTCGATGCCGCGCAATTGCCGCGTTCGCTCGAAGATGTGGACGCTGCCGTCATCAATACCAATTACGCGCTGGAAGCAGGTCTTAACCCGGCTGGTGACGCACTTATCCGCGAAGGCGAAAAGGCACCTTATGTCAATGTGCTGGTCGTCCGCACTGCCGACAAGGATGCCGAATGGGTGAAGACGCTGGTCAGCAGCTATCACAGCCCGGAAGTGAAACAGTTTATTGCTGAAACTTTCAAAGGCTCAGTCATTCCAGCTTGGTAATAGTTCAATTCGAATGCCGATTTTGAAGCGGGGCGAGCGATCGCCCCGCTATTTATTAGAGCCCGTTCTGAAAAGCGTGAAACGGCGTATTGGAGGCGTTTTCTAAGCTTTGAGCTGCATCCAGATATTGGCGAACGGAAGCCCGTTATCATCTTCTTCGCGACGACTGATTTCCTGAAAGCCGAGCCGCTGATAGAAACGGCAGGCTCCTTTATTATCGGCATAGACTTCGAGAGAGAGTTCGCCTTTCAATGCCAGAGCATGGTCGAGCAAGCGGCGGCCTATGCCATATCCTTGCGCGGAGGGATCAACGAAGAGTCCGCCGATGAAACAATCCAACAGGCCTATAAACCCGACCGGCTCACCATTTATAACGGCGACCCAGGTCTCTGCCTTTTCGAGATAGACGTCTTCGATAAGCTTCTGCTGATCGCGTAGCAGGTCTTTTCCTAGAAACGCATGTGCTTCCAAAGAGGCGCGATACCAGATGGAAGACAATGTCTGTTTGTCCGCAGCCTGATAGGCGCGGATGATAACCGTCATGTTTTTCATGATTATTCCAGAGTTTAACTATGCACAAAATTCCCATCCGTTGGATGGGTCCAAATCCGTTAAAACGGAGACACTGAACTTCTGCGCATAAAACTCCTTCTTGGTTTTGTTCTGTGAGAACTAACCTCACGAATGATGCAACGTCAAGACTGACGCTGTGCCGGGTCAGTCGAACACTTCATCCGGATAAACGCCCCAAAGATCCGATTGCCTGATCCAGCCGCGCGTACCCTGAATATCCATCCGGCACCACTGGCCATTGCATTCGCGAACTGTGCCGACAACATTGGGCTCGACTTCCGCCGACAGTCCCGATGTTTCGCTCGGATCGCGGCGCATGGTAATCATCGCGCCCTGATCGTTCTTGAGCCATGGTGCCGTAATCGCCGTGCGCTTGCCCGACAGGAGAGACTGATAGACCCAGCCTTCCGTGCCGTCGGCATCGCGGATGCGGCGCCAGTTATCGTATTCCTGAATGATTTCGACAGGCAGGCCGGATTTCATGAATAACCATGACACGGCATAATCACGCCCCGGACCCACGCGCAGATTGACGCGTGCCGGCTTGAGGCTGACAAAACGGGGTACAGGCAAGCCACTTGCGCCCAGCGTTGTTCCTGCTGATGCTTGAGCCATTGCAGCATAGTTATGCGATGCGCCTAGCGGCGCAACAACCAGCAGCAAGGCAATGCTGCCAAGTGCTGCTATAAAAAAGCGTTGCGAAAGTACTCGGTACAAATCTGACCTCTCGCCGTCCTGTCACTTCACGGCAGTTCCAACGAATGGGGAGTTTCCGTCTGCAACTGCAAAAATAAAATTGTGCGGTTCTTCCGCCTCTGCTTCTCAAACAAGTCAGGCAAAAGCTTGTCTTCTCACAGGTTTCCGGTGAGGCGTCGGAGACGCAAGGGCAGCTTTCGCGATTCTGTTTTTCTTTGTCTTTGCTGCGCCGCCTTGCTAGAGATGAGCAGCCGAAGCAATATCTCATATTGCACCTTCTTGGTTAAGGAGGTCTCAACATGAGAATCGGCGAGCCAGGTTTCCTGTGAAATTTATGGACCTGCACAGGTGGCACTGCTCAAGAAAAAGGGGTGGAGATGTCGAACAAGAAGAAGCCGCTGGTCGTACTTACCCGGAAACTTCCGGACCCGGTGGAAACCCGAATGCGGGAACTGTTCGACGCACGTCTGAATATTGACGATCATCGCATGTCGCAGCCGGAAATTATTGCTGCGATGAAAGAAGCCGATGTTCTGGTGCCTTGCATCACCGATGTGATCGATGCGGCAGCCATTGAACAGGCCGGACCCAATCTCAAATTGATCGCCAATTTCGGCAATGGTGTTGACAATATCGATGTAGCTGCAGCTGCAAAGCGCGGCATCACCGTCACCAACACACCCAATGTGCTGACCGAAGACACCGCCGACATGACGCTGGCACTGCTTTTGATGGTGCCACGCCGTCTGGTTGAAGGCGCAAATGTCCTTAATGAGCGTGACGGCGAATGGCCGGGCTGGTCGCCGACTTGGATGCTTGGGCGCCGCATCTGGGGCAAGCGTCTGGGGATTGTCGGCATGGGTCGCATTGGCACTGCCGTTGCCCGCCGCGCCAAGGCTTTCGGTCTGTCTATCCATTATCACAACCGCAAGCGCGTCAGCGCACAGGTTGAGGAAGAGCTTGAAGCGACCTACTGGGACAGCCTCGATCAGATGCTGGCTCGCATGGATATCATCTCGGTCAATTGCCCGTCGACGCCTGCAACCTTTCACCTGCTTTCGGCCCGCCGCATCGCTTTGATGCAGCCGACCGCGTATCTCGTGAACACGGCGCGCGGTCAGATCATTGATGAAAATGCGCTGGTCGAACTGATCGAGCAGGGCAATATTGCCGGAGCCGGGCTTGATGTGTTTGAACATGAGCCAGCTGCCAACCCGCGCCTTTTATCGCTTGCTGAAAAAGGCAAGGTCGTGCTTCTGCCGCATATGGGATCGGCAACGATCGAAGGCCGTGTGGATATGGGTGACAAGGTCATCATCAATATCAGGGCTTTTGTCGACGGACATCGCCCACCGGACCGTGTGTTGCCGAACCGAATCTAATTATTTGCTGGCAGTTAGCGGTGCGTCCAGCCTATTGCCCGCAATGAATTTCAGGACCGTTTTCGCATAAAGGCGCGGGTTTTCAGCCGGAACGCCATGACCGGAATCGGGCAATATGACCAGCTGCGCTCCGGGTATATGATCCGCAATAAACTCAGTATGTTCGCGGGTAATTGCCGTATCCCGGTCGCCGATGACGATTGCTGTCCGAACATCGATTTTTGAAAGGTCTTCTGCGGTATAATTCGGCTCATTCGCCCAAAGCGCATGAATTTCCTTGTCGATGCTGCTGTAGTGGCGGAGTTCGGGAATTGGTTTTCCTTCGGCGCGCGCCAGCGCATAGCCGGTTGAACCTTCCGGTGTGACGTTTGCAGCCTGTGCGAACAGGCTTTTCAGTCGCTCGGGATAGCGGATGGCAATATCGATGCCGATAATGCCGCCATCGCTCCAGCCAACAAGATCGACCTTGTTGACGTGCAGATAGTCGAGCAGGGCAACATAATCATCTGCCATCAGCTCATAGGTGAGGGGTTCGATCGTTCGTGTCGAGCGGCCCTGACCACGACTGTCTGCGACAATCACCATATGATCACGCGCCAGAATAGGCAGCTGCGCATCCCAGACATGCTGGTCAGAAAGCCCGCCATGGATCAGCAGGATTGGCGGTCCCTTGCCCACAACGCGGTAGTACATTTCGATGCCGTTAACGCTGGCAAAGCTGGCTGGTGAGGCAGTAATAGTCATACGGGCTGCCCTTTCAAGAGAAACGGCGGACGGGAAGAAGGCAACAAACCCAAAGAGCAGTGCTGAGATTCCGAGTGTAGTCATCCAGAGTGCTGATCGTGGGAGTGTTGTTCTTCCCTTCATGATAGATACCCTGTCCTCAGGGCCTTCTGATCAGAGTCGGCAGGTCATAGAGATAAGCGATGCGCTTGATTGCATCCTTGAGAGGCTCGAGCGTTACGGTCATCGTATGGCCGCTGGCATGGATCAGCATGTCAGGTGAGGCACAAATTGCGACATGACCCTTCCAGAAGACCAGATCGCCGCGCTTGAGATTGGAATAGTCTGCGTCGGGTTCGACGATTTCACCGAGCGTGTTTTCCTGCATGTCCGAATCGCGCAGGACCTTGCGACCTGCGACCCACATCGAAAGCTGGACAAGACCGGAGCAATCGATCCCGAAGCCTGAAGTCCCACCCCAGAGATAAGGCGTATGCAGGAGTGTTTCGGCGATTGCAACGAAATCGTGGGCATGGTCGCTCAAAGGCGCGAGATGCCTGGCAATCAACGCTTCACCGCTCTCAAGCAGTGCATATTCGGTGCCACGTTTTTCAGAGGTGCCGACGATTCGCACGCGCGAACCGAGTGACAATGCTTTTGTATGCGGGAATCGAAGATCATTACCGGGATAGACGAATGTGCGCGGAACGATGACCATATGCGTCGCATCATCAACCGGCTTCTCCAGTGATGCTGCGGAGACATATCCGGTATAGCCGTCGCGTTCAGCCTGAACCCAGCACCAACCGTCCTGCTCTTCAAAAACGCGTACCGTGTCGCCAAAGATGATCTGCGTCTGTGGTCCGCTATCGGGACGTGGTTCTGCGCGCAGGTCGACAACCGAATCGGAAACATGCATCAGCGTGCCAGCCGTAAAGCGACCTGCTTCCACCTGACCACTCAGCCGTTCATCGGCGAGATCGGGACGGTAGGCGTTCAAACGGCGATCAAGTATGCTCACAATGGTAACTCCCTGGCTCTGGCGATCACAAGATCGCCTAGTCTTTCGACATAAAGTGCGCCAGTGACTGTTCTCTTTACTAGCACATTTCTACGATCTTTTTCATCACGATGCCGGGATACGAGATCGAGCGTTCCCATCGTGTCGAGCGCACGCGTTATCACCGGCTTTGTAACATTCAGCTTGGCTGCCAGCCCTCGCACGGTATGCGGGGGTGTTTCCAGATAAATTGTCAGAAGGATAGCCGCTTGCCGCGTGGTCAGGTCAGGCATTTCATCCTGCACCTGTGCCAGTGAAAGCGTTCTCAGCAATGTCAGTGCCTGCAAAGGCTTCAGTTCAACGGGCATATCCTACCGATTTTCGGGTGATTGTTTCGGACCCGTATCATTCAACGACGTTTTCTTTTTGCAGGCAAGTCATTTCATTTTGCGGGATATTTATGCTTGAGAAGCGCATAGATCGCACGAATGGCCTGCGCTTCACCACCGACAGGCGAGGCAGGCTTTTCGACCGGCACCCAACCATAAATATCGAAATGTGCCCAGCTTTTCGCCTTTTCGACAAAGCGGCTCAGGAACAGTGCAGCGGTCACAGATCCAGCAAAGCCGTCAGTCGTAACATTGTTGATGTCCGCCACGCGCGATGAAAGTTTTTGCGCATAGGGCGCCCACAACGGCATACGCCAGAGCGGATCAGCCGTCTCGTCGGCCTTTTCAGCAATGGCTGCTGCAAGCGCATCGTCATGGGTATAGAACGGCGGCAGATCAGGGCCAAGCGCCACACGCGCAGCACCGGTCAGTGTTGCCATATCGATGATGAGCTCCGGCTCTTCCTCGTCGGCCAGCGTCAGCGCATCGGCCAGAACGAGACGACCTTCCGCATCGGTATTGCCAATTTCGACGCTCAAGCCCTTGCGGCTTTGCAGAATGTCGCTTGGGCGGAATGCATTACCCGCGATCGAGTTTTCAACTGCCGGGATAAGAACGCGCAGTCGAACCGGGAGTTTTGCATTCATGATGATCGACGCAAGGCCCAGCACATTGGCAGCGCCGCCCATATCCTTCTTCATGAGCAACATGCCGCTCGCTGGCTTGATATCGAGACCGCCAGTGTCGAAACATACACCCTTGCCGACAAGGGTGATCTTAGGATCACTATCCTTGCCCCAAGTGAGATCAATGAGGCGCGGCGCAATGCTGCCTGCGCGACCAACCGCATGGATCATCGGGAAGTTTTGTTTCAGCAGCGCATCGCCTTCAATCGTGCTGACCTTTGCGCCATTCCTGGAAGCGAGATCGCGCGCAGCCTGTTCCAGAGCATCTGGTCCCATGTCATTGGTCGGCGTGTTGATAAGATCGCGTGCAAGCGTTACGGCGTCGGCAATATGCTGTGTTTCAGTGGCGTTGACGCCTGCCGGCACCGCCAGACGGATAGTTTTGTCGCTGCCCTTGCGATAGCGCGTGAAGCTATAGCCGCCCATCAAGAAGGCGAGAGTTACCAGTTCTGCGTGGTCTGGCTTATTTTCGAGATGCCAGTCGCCTTCGGGGAGGCCGCGCGCCAATTTTCCGGCGAGCAATTGCGACTGACCGCCCTGGTCGTCATCACCTGTGCCAAACAGAGCTCCGGCAATCGTGCCGTCTTTGCCGGGAAGTACCAGAATACGACCGGATTCCCCGTTAAAATCATTGGCCTTGGCCCAGGCCTGAACATCGGATGTCAGCGCCGTCTGCTCGGTCTTATTCTTTCCGATGAACCAGATTGGGCGGCTGTCTGCTGATTTTGCGGCTACGATCTCAACGGTCATGACATTCCTCGGCGATTAGAATTTCTGGCTCAATCAATAAACAAATAGCCACCCTGCGTGAACAGGGTGGCTATTCAATTCTGCATGAAGAGAGACAACTTAGTTTCGTTCAGTCATCTGGATCTGTGCGGCCTTGTAATCAAAAGCGGAAGCAGGCTTTCCAGCGAAAAGCGCCATGCCACTAATGACGGCGATAACGGCAAGCGCACCGATGAGTGTGCATTCGATCATCGCTGCACCCGATCTGTTTTTAAAAAAGCGCGTCATCAAAGCCGGCATGTTACTTACCCTGAGCTGAAATCTCGTTGGGGTTCTTTTTAGTGCCTGGCAATTGTGATGAGTTTAAGAAACAAGGAAAATAAAACGTTAATATAGGTCGGGTCCTACTTCGATCTGGTTTGGGTTAACGGATGGCAAATGCAGCCGAGCGGCATTATATGGTCGTGACAGCTTGTTTCTTTTCCCGCCCGAAAGATGAAAAATGCCTGAATTACCTGAGGTCGAAACGGTTCGCCGCGGTTTGCAGCCTTTCATGGAAGGCGCGAAAATCGAACGGATTGAGCAGAACAGGCCTGATCTCCGTTTCCCTTTTCCCGATCACTTTGTTGAGCGTCTGTCCGGACGCAACATCGACGCGCTCGGTCGGCGCGCAAAATATCTCACGATACATCTCGACGATGGACTTTCGATTATCAGCCATCTTGGCATGTCCGGTTCGTTTCGGATTGAAGCAGATGATGCGGAAGGAATGCCGGGCGGCTTTCATCACGAGCGGTCCAAAATCGCCAAACATGACCATGTCGTTTTCCATCTCTTGCGGGGAAATGGGTCAACCGCACGCGTCATCTATAATGACCCGCGCCGGTTTGGATTCATGCTCTTTGCGGAGAAGGGCACATTGGATGAACATCCCTTTCTGAAAGGCCTGGGCGTAGAGCCCACAGGCAATCGCCTTTCAGGTGAATTGCTGGGAACGCTCTTTGAAGGCCGCAAGACGCCGTTGAAATCGGCTTTGCTTGATCAGCGCCTCATCGCAGGGCTTGGCAATATATATGTCTGCGAGGCGCTGTGGCGCTCGCGTCTTTCCCCGATGCGTGCCGCAGGTTCAATTGCCCAGGATGCGAAACTTCTTGATCGGCTGGCTGAGGATATCCGCACTGTGATTGCCGAGGCGATTGCAGCTGGCGGCTCCAGTCTGAAGGACTACATTCAGGCTGATGGTGCGCTTGGTTACTTCCAGCATTCATTCTCCGTTTATGGGCGCGAGGCAGAGCCGTGCCGTACGCCGGGCTGTACCGGAGTTGTGGAACGCGCCGTGCAGGCAGGCCGTTCGACCTTTTTCTGCGCTTCCTGCCAAAGTTGATTCTGAGCTGACCTTGCCAAAGTGAGTCGGGCGGTCCAACTTGGCCGCCACTATGAACCGATCAAGGAGGAGAGGCTTTCTCATGGCTTATGAAACGATCGTTGTGGAGACGCGCGGTGGCGTGGGACTCATCCGTCTCAACCGACCGCAGGCGCTCAATGCACTCAACAGCACAGTACTCAAGGAGCTGACGGAAGCACTGGCCGCCTTCGATACCGATGGCAGAATCGGTGCGATCGTTCTTACCGGCTCGGAAAAGGCCTTTGCGGCCGGTGCCGACATCAAGGAAATGCAGCCGATCAACTTCGTCGATGCCTATTTGCAGGACATGTTTGCAGATTGGCGGAAAGTGGATCGTACCCGCAAGCCGATCATCGCAGCCGTGTCAGGTTATGCGTTGGGCGGCGGCTGTGAGCTTGCCATGATGTGCGATTTCATTATCGCAGCCACCAATGCCAAATTCGGCCAACCGGAAATTACGTTGGGCGTAATGCCAGGTATGGGCGGCTCTCAGCGCCTCACGCGCTTTGTTGGCAAGTCGAAGGCGATGGATATGTGTCTGACCGGACGCATGATGGGCGCTGAAGAAGCCGAACGTTGCGGCCTTGTTTCGCGTCTTGTTGCACCGGAAGAGCTGATTGAAGAAGCTTTGAAAGCTGCCGAGCGTATTGCCTCTTTCTCGCAGCCATCCGTGCAAATGGTCAAAGAATCGGTCAACCGTTCTTATGAGACTACACTTGATGAAGGCCTGCGTTTTGAGCGACGCCTGTTTCATTCGCTGTTTGCCACGGAAGATCAGAAAGAAGGCATGTCTGCGTTTATCGACAAGCGCACGCCATCGTTCAAGAATCGCTGATGTGAAGAGGGTGGGAAGGGCAATTGAGGCGCTATAGCTGCCTCGACTGCCTGAAATTCGGCAAGAAGGCCGCATATCCGGCCTTCTGACGCGCTTTGAGATCAGAATCCTCGTTGACGCGAAGGCAAAGCTGATCTATAAGCCCGCCACGGATCGGCGGCCCTAGGCATTATGGCTGCCCTAGAGGTTTTGTGCCCGACGGTTAAATCCAGTGGGCTGCTGACAGAAAAAAGAGAGGCATTTATGGCCAATACTCCTTCGGCCAAGAAGGCAGTGCGCAAGATCGCTGCCCGCACCGAAATCAACAAGTCCCGTCGTTCGCGCGTTCGCACCTTCCTCCGCAAGGTTGAAGACGCTCTCCTGAGCGGCGACAAGGAAGCAGCATCGGTTGCATTCAAGGCTGCCGAGCCTGAACTGATGCGCGCTGCTTCAAAGGGCGTCGTTCACAAGAATACCGCTGCTCGTAAGGTTTCGCGCCTTGCTGCACGCGTTAAGGCTCTGAACGCCTAATACTACCTATTTATAAAATTAGGTTTCGAAACCCGGCTCATTGTTAGCCGGGTTTTCTTTTTTGGAACTTTTTTAAAGAAACGTACCCTCGAAACTATGAGTATGTTTTTTTAGCAATATTTCATATCAGGCAGATAGTTTTAGAACTAATCGAAAGATATATGCGGCGAATTCCTCATTATTTTCAAAAGCTTGTGCGTGTTTATCCACAGTTATCCACAGCCCCTGCGGAGGACTCGGAAGCCCCTCTGAGTCAAGCCACTTTTTGAAAAATTATTTTGTCGGAGAACATATCGTGCCCGTCTAAAAAACCGTCAATCAAAACGCATTGAATCCAAAGGCGTTATTGCTCTCTCGACCGATTCTCTGCTTGAGGGCACAGGGCATGCAAGTCTTTCTTGAAGAAAAAACTGCAGATCTTAGGCTTGCTCTTTGCCGTAAGGCTTCGTTAAAGTCAGAGCCATAAGAGGGGTGGGCCAATGGCCCGGAGTTAGCATTAAATAGGATGTCTTATTGGCGTGGGCAGCTTTGTCCGCGGGTGCTGAATTCTGGTCTTAAGGTCCTGTTCTTATTAAGTTTGTCTCTTTTGGTGATTGCTTACCATTCATTAACCGGAATGCTGTTTTTGGCGCATCTTCGCAATTGAATGGTTGTGGCAAATTCCGATCCGGGCAATCAGCCTTGAGCAAGGATTTGATGAGTCGTAACGAGTAGCTCAACAGGAGTTATCTGGGTGTTTGTCCGCAGCAGTTGTTCGATTGCGGACGGTTTGAGTTTGTGTGCGGTTCTTAGAAAGAACCAGTGTGAATTGAGTACCAGCTGGGTTTCCGGTTCCCCAAACCGGACACGATGCAGGAAATAACGACAAGCGCTGTAAAACTAGCGCGTAGGAATGTGAAGGCAGGCGAGACGATGGCAATGATGACTGGTAAGTCGACGGCAACGATGGGTGATGATGCGCATGCGAACCGTATCCATGGATCTTCTGCTACTGGAAAAGAAAACAGCCTCGTGGTGAGTGCTGAAAGCAACGTCGGCGAAGACGTTTTCGAGCGTCTGACTGCAAAGCTCAAGGCACGCGTCGGCAGCGAGATTTATTCAAGCTGGTTTGGTCGCCTCAAGCTCGATGACCTCTCCAAAAGCGTTGTTCGTCTGTCGGTTCCGACCGCATTCCTCCGCTCTTGGATCAACAATCATTATTCTGAACTGCTGACCGAGCTTTGGCAGGAAGAAAATCCGCAGATTCTCAAAGTTGAAGTCGTTGTGCGCGGCGTGAGCAGAGTCGTTCGTACTGCAGCACCAGCAGCGGATACTAATGACGCGATTGAAGCAAAACTGTCTGTCGCCCCACGCGAAAAGATGGCTTTCCCTGTAGGCCAGCCAAGTGCTGAAAAGCGCGGTTCCGCAGTTGTTGCAGAATCGGTTGCCGCTTCCGGTGCCGTTCTCGGCTCCCCACTCGACCCGCGTTATACATTTGATTCTTTCATTGATGGTGCATCCAACCGTGTAGCCCTTGCCGCCGCCCGCACTATCGCAGAAGCAGGTTCTAGCGCTGTTCGCTTCAATCCGCTTTTCATCCATGCATCTGTCGGCCTTGGTAAGACGCACCTTCTGCAGGCAATTGCCGCAGCAGCGCTGCAGCGTCAGGAAAAGGCCCGAGTCGTTTATCTGACCGCTGAATACTTCATGTGGCGCTTTGCAACAGCGATTCGTGACAACAATGCTCTTTCCTTCAAGGAACAGCTTCGTGATATCGACCTGCTCGTCATCGATGACATGCAGTTCCTGCAGGGTAAGTCGATTCAGCATGAATTCTGCCATCTGCTCAACACGCTGCTCGATAGCGCTAAGCAGGTTGTTGTTGCCGCCGACCGCGCACCTTCGGAACTGGAATCGCTTGATGTCCGCGTGCGCTCGCGTCTTCAGGGCGGTGTCGCTCTGGAAGTTGTTGCACCAGACTACGAAATGCGCGTCGAGATGCTGCGCCGCCGTCTGACAGCTGCTCAGGTCGAAGATCCAAGCCTTAATATCGATGACGATATCCTCGCTCATGTCGCCCGTACGGTCACTGGATCGGGTCGTGAGCTGGAAGGTGCCTTCAACCAGCTTCTGTTCCGCCAGTCGTTCGAGCCTAATCTCTCAATTGATCGCGTTGACGAACTGCTTGGCCACCTGACACGCGTAGGCGAACCAAAGCGCATCCGCATTGAAGAAATTCAGCGCATCGTTGCTCGTCACTACAATGTGTCGAAGCAGGACCTGCTTTCCAATCGCCGCACACGTACCATCGTGAAGCCACGTCAGGTTGCAATGTATCTTGCCAAGATGCTGACGCCACGTTCGCTGCCGGAAATCGGTCGTCGTTTTGGCGGTCGCGACCATACGACGGTTCTTCATGCGGTTCGCAAGATCGAAGATCTGGTCGGTGCTGACACCAAGCTGGCGCAGGAACTTGAGCTTCTCAAGCGTCTGATCAACGATCAGGCAGCCTGATCGACAGAAATTAGTTAAAAAGCCCGCGCCGTGTCGATTTGCGACGTGGCGCGGGCTTGCTTTTCGTCTCAAAAATCTGCCACTTTAGCAAACCTTCGGGCGCCACAAGCGCCTTACTGATAGGGGCGTCTGCCCGTTGCGCGGTTGCCCAGTCCTAGAGAGCGAGTGCGTTTCAATATGCGTGTAACCCTGGAACGGTCGAACCTTCTTAAATCCCTCAATCATGTGCATCGCGTTGTCGAACGCCGCAACACGATTCCTATCCTGTCGAACGTGCTTTTGCAGGCAGAGGGCGCCAGCCTCGCGCTGAAGGCTACGGACCTTGATCTTGAGGTCAATGAAGCAACCGCAGCCATGGTCGAGCAGGCTGGTGCCACCACGGTTCCGGCACATCTTCTTTATGATATCGTGCGCAAACTGCCGGATGGCGCTGAAGTGATGCTGTCCACCAATCCGGATGGCGGCTCGATTTCGGTGATTTCCGGAAAATCCTCTTTCCGTCTGCAGTCGCTGCCACAGTCCGATTTTCCGGAACTGACTGCCGGCGCTTTCACCCATTCATTCCGCATCGATGCACAGGCTCTGAAACGCCTGATTGATCGCACCCAGTTTGCGATCTCGACGGAAGAAACCCGTTATTACCTCAACGGCATTTATTTCCACGCCATTGAAAGCGATGGTGCTTTGAAGTTGCGTGCCGTTGCAACCGATGGCCATCGTCTGGCACGCGCTGAACTCGAAGCCCCTTCTGGCACTGAAGGTATGCCGGGCATCATTATTCCGCGCAAGACGGTTGCTGAACTCCAGAAGCTCGTTGATGCTCCGGATACGGTTGTTTCGGTTGAACTTTCTGACGCAAAAATCCGCTTCACCGTTGGCTCGGTGGTTCTGACCTCCAAGCTCATCGATGGTACATTCCCGGATTACCAGCGCGTGATTCCTTCGGGCAATGACAAGAAGCTCACCATCAGCCGTCAGGAATTTGCCGCTTCTGTTGATCGTGTTTCCACGATTTCCAGTGAGCGCGGCCGTGCGGTCAAGCTTTCGATCGCTGATGGTCAGTTGACGCTGACGGTCAACAATCCCGATTCGGGAAGTGCGACCGATGAACTGGCTGCCGATTACGATGCTGATCCGATCGATATCGGTTTCAACTCGAAATATCTGCTCGACATCACCAGCCAGCTTTCCGGTTCCGATGCCGTCTTCATGCTGGCTGATGCCGGTTCTCCTACGCTGGTGCGCGATACCGGCGATGAAGATGTGCTCTATGTTCTGATGCCTATGCGCGTCTAGGATTTGAAAACCGACCGTGAGCATTTTTGAACCCATTATAAGCCGTCCGGATCGAGTCTCGGTCCGGCGGCTTAAACTTTCTGATTTCCGCAACTACACGGAACTCACGCTCCCGCTTGGTCCCGGCCATGTGGTGCTGACAGGTGAAAACGGTTCAGGCAAAACCAACCTCATTGAAGCCGTTTCCTTTCTGTCGCCGGGCAGGGGGCTGCGCCGTGCTTCCTATGATGACGTGGCTCGCACCAGCGGCCATGATGGCTTTGCCATTCATGCTTCGCTTGATTGTATGATCTACGGTGATGCTGAAATCGGCACCGGCACAGCGGGCGGTGGTGAAGGCGGCCGCAAAGTCCGCATCAATAGCAATGCTGCATCCGGTGACGAACTTCTCGATTATGCGCGCATTCTCTGGGTGGTGCCGTCGATGGACGGTCTATTTACCGGTGGCGCTTCAGACAGGCGGCGCTTTCTTGACCGCATGGTGCTGGCAATCGATACCAGCCACGGCAAGCGCGTGCTGGATTATGAGAAGGCCATGCGCTCGCGCAATCGGCTGCTGAGCGACGGTAACAGCGACAATCAGTGGCTCGATGCGATTGAAAGCCAGATGGCTGAGCTTGGCATTGCCATTGCGGCGGCCCGCTCAGAGGCCATGCAGCTGATCGCTGCGATGATTGAACGCCTGCCTGCTGAAGGTCCTTTTCCCAAGGCAGACTGCTTTCTTGAAGGAACACTTGAGCAGCGCATTGGTCTCGAAGCAGCGCTTGATCTTGAAGAAGATTTTCGTCGTACAATGCGAGACGGTCGTGCCCGGGATCGCGCTGCAGGGCGCACGCTTGAAGGTCCACATCGCACGGATCTGATTGTGCAGCATCGGCCAAAATCCATGCCCGCTGCCCTTTGCTCCACCGGCGAGCAGAAAGCACTGCTGATCGGGCTTATTCTGGCTCATGCAAGGCTGACGGGCGAGCTTTCGGGCATGGCACCGATTTTGTTGCTTGATGAAATCGCGGCCCATCTCGATACCGGACGCCGCGCGGCTTTATTTGGTATTCTCGATGATCTTGGCGGACAGGCTTTCATGACCGGCACCGACCATTCACTGTTTGAAGCTCTTGAAGGGGACGCGCAGTTTTTCAATGTTGCTGGGGGCGAACTCACCAGACTTTGAGACAAAATATCCGCTGACAGATGACCTTAACGGGCCTATGTTTATGCATCATGAACGCACCATCAAAGCCTTTTTCATCTGAAGAATTAGAGCGCTATGCGCGCCATATCGTGCTGCCGGAAATCGGCGGGCCTGGACAGCAGCAGCTGAAAGCTGCCCGTGTGCTCGTGGTGGGAGCTGGCGGACTCGGTGCCCCGGTTCTGCAATATCTGGCCGCAGCTGGTATCGGAATACTTGGCCTTGTCGATGACGATACGGTGTCGTTGTCGAACCTGCAGAGACAGGTAATCCACGACACTGAGAGCGTTGGTCAGAGCAAGGTTGCAAGTGCGACGGCTTCGATTGCTCGTATCAATCCGCATGTGAAGATCGAAGGCCATGCCTTGCGCCTCAACAATGAGAATGCGCAAGCCCTGATCAGCCAATATGATGTTGTTGTTGATGGTTCTGATAACTTTGCGACACGTTATGCACTCGCAGACGCAAGCGCTTTGGCAGAGCGACCACTGGTCTCAGGCGCAATGGGGCGCTTTGACGGCACCGTCACTGTGCTTATGCCTTATGCAAAGGGCGCAGATGGAGAGCCTAATCCTTCCTATCGTGATCTGTTTCCGGATATGCCGCCGCCGGGTGCGGTGCCAACCTGTGCAGAGGCCGGAGTTCTCGGTGTATTGCCGGGCGTGATCGGCAGTTTGCAGGCCATGGAAGTCATCAAGCTCATAACGGGCATTGGCGAACCGCTGGTCGGAAGGCTCCTGCTTTACAACGCATTGAACGTGCGTTTTGAAACAATCCGATACAAGGCACGCAGACCCAAATGACGGAATTTCGCATGACATCCATCGACGCGGATTTTGGTCACTGGGACGAACTTTTGAAGCTCATTCAGGACAGTTTCGCTTACATGGATGGCATAATCGATCCGCCATCGTCTGCGCATCATCTGACGATAAAGGCTCTTCAAGGAAAGGCAGTCGTCGAAACCGGCTTTGCAGTGTTCATCGGTGATGCTTTGGCTGGTTGTGTGTTCATCGCTGAGAAAGAAAATCATTTTTATCTCGGCAAGCTTGCTGTCGCACCTGCCTTTGAAGGCCGGGGTATTGCACGTCAGCTCATGGCGAAGGTCGAGCAGCAGGCAGTCACGCGCGGCAAACCTGTAATGGAACTGCAAGTGCGTATCGAGCTTGAACGCAATCACATTGTTTTCGGTAGGCTCGGCTATCGCAAAGTAGCCGAGACATGCCATCCCGGATTTACAAGAACGACATCGATAACCATGCGTAAGGAGATCTCGCGTGGCACTGACATTAACCCATGAAGAGCAGTCGATAGCTGCCGGGGAACAGGGACAAGGGGCTGCGATGGCCATGCGCATCGTAGCCGAAACAGCGCGTTTGATGGGGGCATCGCGCCTCATCCCGATCGCGTCTGCACATATTGATGGTGCGCTTTATCACGGCGATAGCGGTACGCTGTTCGCTGAACGACTGGTTGATGGCTGTGCCAGAACCAAAGTGCGTGCCACCCTTAATGTGGGATCCATTGATCTCACCGGCTGTTCCCGCAATTTGTTGCCGCAACATGAGGCCGACATGGCCAGACGCATGATGCGGGCTTATATCAAGCTGGGATGCGAGCCGACATGGACCTGCGCGCCGTATCAGGCCGGACATCGTCCCGCAAAGGGAACAGACGTTGCATGGGGTGAATCGAACGCCGTTGTGTTCTGCAATTCCGTGCTTGGTGCCAGGACAAACCGCTACGGCGATTTTCTGGATATAGCTTGCGCTATTGCCGGACGCGCACCTGATTATGGTCTTCATCGAAACGAGAATCGTCGAGCGACGGTTATTCTCGATATTTCCGCAATTGACCCTGCTTTCCTTCAGTCAGAGGTCGCGTGGCCGATTCTTGGCAATCTGTTTGGCCGGAGCGTTGGCACAAATATCGGTGTTGTGGCTGGCGCGGGAATGCGTCCGGATGAAGATGCGCTGAAGGCCTTTGGAGCTGCGGCAGCCTCGGTGGGGTCCGTTGGCCTTTTCCACGTCGCGGGTGTGACCCCCGAAGCTCCCGACCTTGAAACAGCCCTGCAGCATCAAAAGCCAGACGGCATCATTCATGTGACACAGGAAATGATCGAAGCCACCCGCAAACGTCTGTCGACCGTCGATCATGCGGATTCAATTGATGCGGTGGCGATTGGCAGTCCGCATCTGTCGATCACTGAGTTTGACAGGCTCGAACGTGCAATCGCGGGTCGGAAGCTTGCCGTGCCGCTTTATGCCTGCACCGGGCGACATGCCCTTGTTGAGCTCGAAAAGAACGGACGCAGAGCGATGCTTGAAAAGGCAGGCGTTGTCATCGTAGCGGATACTTGTGTCGTGGTGACGCCGATCATGCCCACAAAGGATGACGCGGTTCTGATGACCAATTCCGGCAAGTTCGCGCATTATGCACCGGGTAATACCGGCTATGACGTGTTGTATGGTTCGCTTGAGGAGTGCGTTGAAAGTGCTGTCGCTGGTCGACCTATATTTGTGAGGCAGGCCGCATGATTACCTCCAATTATATGTCATCGGTTCTGGTCGCTGGGAAAGCAACAGAAGCTCAGGCACTGGTTTTGTCGGCTCCTATCAGCTTCTGGGGCGGAGTTGACCCCAAAACCGGACGGATTGCCGATGTCCGCCATCCGGAGCACGGGCAGAGTATTTCGGGCTATGTTTTGTGTTTACCGGGAACGATCGGCTCGTCATCAGCCGCAGCAGTACTGCTCGAGCTGGTTCATGCCGGTTTGGCACCGGCCGCAATCATATTGCATGAACCTGATGCGATCCTGCTTCTCGGGCTTATTGTTGCACGCGAGATGGGACATGATGTTCCTATCGCAGTCGAGTTTGACCGGGAGAAACAAAAGAAACTCGCCGGCCATCGGGTGACGGTCGGCGAGAATGGGAATATTTCGATCAGCGCCTAATATTGCGTGGCGCGGTCAACCACGTTTTCGAGCGTTCCGTCGCGTTCAAACGCTTCGATCTGGCGGATAATCTGCGGAACAATTGCGGTTGCCGAGGAGCTTGCAGCCGCATGTGGCGTGATAGTTACCTTCGGATGCGTCCAGAGCGGGCTATCAGTGGGCAGCGGTTCCTGGTTGAACACATCAAGCGTGACTGCCGAAAGCAGGCCACGATCAAGAGCGGCAAGAACATCAGCTTCGTTCTGCAAGCCACCACGACCTGCGTTGATCAGCACAGGCGCGCCAAGCGGGCCGTCGCTTTTCAATTGCGCAAACATCGTCATGGACAGAATGCCCTTGGTGTCCGGCGTCAAAGGCAGAAGACAGACGAAGATATCGGCAGTCTTGAGGAAGCGTGTAAAGCCTTCCTTGCCGTTGAAGGTCTGAACGCCGTCGATCTCCTGCGGACGGCGACTCCATCCGGTAACATTGAAACCAATCGCTTTGAGCTTTTCTGCTGCATCACGGCCCAAGACACCCAATCCCATAATGCCGACAGTCACTTCATGGGCTGCTGGCTGGCGTGGGTCTTCGTGCCAGACGCGATTCTTCTGCTGCTTGCGATAGCTTGCGCCAAGGCGATGATGGTCAAGCACCTGCCAAACCACATACTCGGTCATGCGCATGGTGAGATCATCTGAAATGACCCGTACCAGAGGTACGTCCGGAATATGCGGATCATGAAAGACATGATCGACGCCAGCCCCCAGTGAGAATATCACTTTGAGATTTGGAAGATTGGTCAGCGAACCGGGCTTTTGCTTCCAGACAAGCGCGTATTCGATGCTTGGATCATTTTCTGTACGTTCTGTCACGACATTGCGTTCAGGCGCATGTGCCTTGAAGCTGTCGATCCAGATGGCCGGGTCCCAATTGGTCACGGAGAGTAAGATATTGCCGCTTTTGCTCATTGTTTCACTCCTCCCAAAGTGGTTGCCTCCATGTGAAAGGCTGCTGCCATCAATGCCTTGGTATAATCCGTTTTTGGATTGGCAAAGACTTCCTTTGACGTTCCATATTCGACTGCCTTGCCATTGCGCATCACCAGCACATCATTGGCCAGTGCCCGCACCACTTTCAGATCGTGGCTTATGAAAAGATAAGCGAGATCATGCTTCTTCTGCAATGCGCGCAAAAGATCCACCACCTGCGCCTGCACGCTCATGTCGAGCGCTGAGGTTGGCTCATCCAGCATTACGAATTTCGGATTGAGCACCATGGCGCGTGCAATAGCGATGCGTTGGCGCTGGCCGCCGGAAAACTCGTGCGGGTAACGAAAGCGACTTTCAGGGTCGAGGTTCACTTCTTTGAGTGCGGACACAACGCGCTCGTCGCGATCATCAGCGGAAAGCTTCGGCTCATGCACCAGCAGACCTTCAGCGATAATATCTGCGATGGTCATCCGCGGGCTCAATGAGCCGAACGGGTCCTGAAAGACGATCTGCATTTCACGGCGGAGCGGGCGCATATCCTTAAAGCTGAACTTCGCAATATCGCGTCCGTCGAAGCGGATTTCGCCCTTCGATGAGATCATGCGCGACAGGGCCAGCCCAAGTGTTGTCTTGCCGGAGCCAGATTCACCCACGACACCCAGCGTCTGTCCCGCGCGCAGTTCCACATCAATGCCATCTACGGCCTTCACATGATCGACTGTCTTACGCAGGAACCCCTTCTTGATCGGGAACCAGACGCGTACATCCTTGCCTTCCATCACCGTCTTGGCAGAGAGATCGGCCAGTGGCGGCTCGCCCTTTGGCTCTGCGGCAAGCAGATGCTTGGTATATTCGTGTTGCGGATTATCGAAGATTTCCTTGGTCGGCCCGGTCTCGACAATCTTGCCCTTGCTCATCACACAAACCCGGTCGGCGATTTTGCGAACGATGCCGAGGTCATGGGTGATGAATAGCATCGACATGCCCTGTGCTTCTTTTAGGTCTGCAAGAAGCTTCAGGATTTGCGCCTGCACCGTGACGTCGAGTGCTGTGGTTGGCTCATCAGCGATCAGCAGCTTTGGCTTGTTGGCAAGCGCCATGGCAATCATCACGCGCTGGCGCTGGCCACCCGAAAGCTGATGTGGAAAGGATTGCAGGCGTTTTTCCGGCTCACGGATGCCCACTTCTTCCAGCAATTCCAGCGTCCGCTTGCGCGCTGCCTGATCGCTCATGCCCTGATGCATCTTCAGAATTTCACCGATCTGTCGCTCCACCGTATGCAACGGATTAAGCGAGGTCATCGGCTCCTGAAAGATCATGGTGACATCATTGCCACGCACGCGCCGCAACTCCGGTTCGGAAGCCTTCATCAGGTCTTTGCCGTTGAAGAGAATTTCCCCGGATGGGTGGCTCGCAGCCGGATAGGGCAAAAGCTTCAGGATGGAGAGTGCTGAAACGGACTTGCCGGAACCAGACTCACCAACCAGTGCAACTGTTTCACCTTCGGCGATATCGAAGGAAACGCGGTCCACGGAAATGCGTTCTTCACCATTCTGGCGGAAGGCGACGGAAAGATCGCGGACGGAAAGCAAAGGCTTATTCATCGACCCACTCATTGAAATGCCTTTCGTGGATCAAATGCGTCACGGGTAGCCTCGCCGATGAAGATCAACAGCGACAGCATGACCGAGATAACCACAAAGCCTGTAATGCCAAGCCATGGGGCTTGAAGATTGTTCTTGCCCTGCGCAAGCAATTCGCCAAGCGAGGCCGAGCCTGGCGGCAAACCGAAGCCAAGGAAGTCGAGCGCTGTCAGCGTCGTGATCGAACCATTGAGAATGAACGGCAGGAAGGTAAGCGTTGCCACCATCGCGTTGGGCAAAAGATGTCGCCACATGATTGTGCCATTCTTCACGCCAAGTGCGCGGGCCGCATTCACATATTCAAAGTTTCTGGCACGCAGGAATTCAGCACGCACCACGCCAACAAAGGCGACCCATGAGAAAAGCAGCATAATGCCCAGCAATACCCAGAATCCGGGCGGTAATATCGCAGCGATAATCAGCAGCAGATAAAGCACTGGAATCGAAGACCAGATTTCGATCACGCGCTGGAAGATAAGATCGACCCAACCGCCGAAATAGCCCTGCACAGCACCAGCTGTCACGCCGATGATGGCGGAGAAGAAGGTGAGGATCAGACCGAACATCACCGAGATGCGGAAGCCATAAAGCGCGCGGGCAAAGACATCGCGTGCCTGATCATCAGTGCCGAGCCAGTTCCAATTGCCGACGATGCAGTTCGGGTCGTTGATACCGTCCGGGTAACGCTGGCAACGCTGTTCTGCCGTATAAAGCCATGTAGGCTTTGAAGGTGCTGCTTCTGGAATCTCGTTGTTGACGGTGTTGTAGGAATACCGAACGGGTGGCCAGATTGCCCAGCCATTATTCTTGATTTCATCCTGAATAACCGGGTCGCGGTAATCGGTGACGGCGTAAAAGCCTCCGAATTTTTCTTCCGGATAATCGACAAAAACCGGCGTGAGCAGCTCACCTTTGTAGGAAACGAGGATAGGGCGGTCGTTAGCGATAAACTCGGAACAGATCGCTGCAACAAGAAGCACGAGGAAAATCCACAGCGACCAGTATCCGCGCTTGTTGGCTTTGAAATTCTGCCAGCGACGACGATTGAGCGGCGAAAGAAACGGGCGCTTTACCGGCTTGGCCTGAGGGGAAAGAGTGGCGTCTGTCATCACACGTCCCTCCGGTCAAAGTCGATGCGCGGATCAATCCATGTGTACATAAGATCAGACAAAAGCCCGACCAGAAGCCCGATCAGCGAGAAAATAAACAGGCTGGCAAACACTACCGGATAATCGCGGTTGATGATCGACTGATAGCCAAGAAGCCCCAGACCATCGAGCGAGAAGATCGTTTCGATCAGCAGTGAGCCAGTGAAGAATGCCGAGATGAAGGCGCCCGGAAAACCAGCAATTACGATCAGCATGGCATTGCGGAACACATGGCGGTAAAGCACCTGATGTTCGGTCAGTCCCTTGGCGCGTGCCGTGGTCACATATTGTTTGCGGATTTCTTCCAGAAACGAGTTCTTGGTCAGAAGCGTTGTGGTGGCAAAGGCCGAAAGCACAAGCGCCGTCACGGGCAAAACCATGTGCCAAAGATAATCGCCGATCTTTCCCCATATCGACATTTGCGCAAAATCAGACGAGGTGAGGCCACGCAGCGGGAACCAGTCGAAGAATGATCCACCAGCGAAAAGCACGATCAGCAGGATGGCGAACAGGAAGCTCGGAATAGCATAGCCGACGATGATGATGGCGCTGGTCCATGTGTCGAAGCGGGTGCCTTCCTTGATCGCCTTGCGAATGCCAAGCGGGATAGAGATCAGATAGGACAGGAAGGTGAGCCACAGTCCGAGCGAGATGGAAACCGGCATTTTCTCTTTGATGAGGTCGATCACGCTGATGTCGCGAAAATAGCTGCGACCAAAATCGAAGCGCATATAGTTCCAGAGCATCTGTCCGAAGCGCTCGAGGGGAGGCTTATCGAAGCCGAACTGCTTTTCAAGATCGGCAATGAACTGTGGGTCGAGCCCCTGCGCACCGCGATATTTCGAGTTGGATGAACCACTGTCTAGGTTGTTCTGGCCGAAATCACCGCCACCGCCCGAAAGACGGTCGAGTGCATCGCCGCCCTGACCGGAAAGCTGTGCAATCACGCGCTCAACAGGCCCGCCGGGAGCAAACTGAACAACGGCGAAGGATATGGCCATGATGCCGAGAATGGTCGGGATCATCAAAAGCAGGCGGCGTAAAATATAAGCGCCCATCAGCCTTCACGGCTCCGGAAATTCAGGTTGCTCTTATGGCTTGCCAACAGCTTTTGCCCTTTTGTTTTTCAAGATCATGATCTTGCCCGAAAACGGGTCCCCTTCTGGGGTTATGTTTTAATCCACCAAAGCGTTTCAACCGGGAAGCCATAATCGGGCTTTGGCTCCTTGAAACCAAAACGGTCCCAATAGGCCGCCAGGTGATTCGCTACAGTCCAATTTGGAATCCACTCGCGCCGGATACGCAAGTACCGATCAAGCACCCGGATCGTTGCGACCAGGTCATCGCGCGTGGAAACCTTGCCCACATCCTCGATCAATGCGTCGATAATGGGATCAGACGTGCCCGGAAAGTTATAAGTGCCCGGTGTTTTTGCCGATTCTGATCCGAACATGCTCGCTAGCGAATCCTTGGTTGGCGTCGCGCTGAACTGGATCGCCATGCCGACCATATCGAAATCAAAATTCTGCAACCTTGCCTGATACTGGCTGGCATCGACCAATCGTTGGCTCGCATCAATGCCAATTGCCCTCAGCTTCTGTACAAAGGGATTGTAAATGCGTCCAAAGGCATCTGAGTTGCTGAGAATTTCCAGCGAGAATTTCGTCCCGCTCTTGTCATGGAACTGACCGTTCTTGCGTTCAAAACCTGCCTGCTGCATCAGATCAACGGCACGCGAGAAAAGTTTGCGATCTCGTCCGGTGCCGTCGGAAACCGGCATGACCGGAACTTCCGCAAAAATCTCCTGCGGAAGCTTGTCACGGTAGCGTTCGAGGATCTTCAACTCGTCTGATCCCGGCGCTCCCGTCGCCTCGAAATCCGAGCCGTTGAAGCATGATTGCGAGCGCTCATAGGTATTGTAGAACAGGTTTGCGTTGGTCCACTCGAAGTCAAAGCAAAGATTGATGGCTTCACGTATGAGCGGATCGCGGAAACGTTCGCGGCGCTGGTTGAGCGCCCATGCCTGCATCAGTGGACGCTTCTCTCTCGGAAAAGTGCGCTTGATGACTTTTTTCTGCTGAACGGCGGGGAAGTCATAGGTCGTCGCCCAGTTCTTTGCGACATTCTCTTCGCGAAAGTCTATGGCACCTTTCTTGAAGGCTTCAAACTCCGGCTGGCGATCCTGATAGAACTCAATCCGAATGCGATCAAAATTGCTGGTGCCGCGCCTTACGGGCAAATCTTTCGCCCAATAATCCTCTACACGCTCATATTCGATTGCCTGCCCAGCAGACACTTTTCCGACCCGGTAAGCGCCAGATCCAAGAACGGCTTCCATGCTGGCCGAATCAAAATTGCGATCTTTGAACCAGTTTGCAGAAAGGATAGGGAGTTCAAGAGAATCAAGAACTGCCTGCGGATTTCGACCTTCTGCAAGGCGCAAACGCACCTGATACGTTCCGACCGCATCCACTTTTTCAATAGCCGCCAGCGATTGTCGAAGGAGCGGATGCCCCTTTTCCTTGACCGTCACATAGCTGAAGACCACGTCCTTCGCTTCAATGGGTGAGCCGTCGTGAAAGCGTGCTTCTTTACGAAGATCAAACAGGAAAGACCGGCGGTCTTCAGACAGAGTTACGCTCTTCGCCAGCAGACCATACATGGAATCAGGTTCATCGAGTGCTGAGGCCATCAGGCTGTCGAAAGTGAGTTCCATGCGCGGCGGCGCATCGCCTTTAAACGTCAGAGTGTTGAGCGTGTTGAAGGTCTGTGTGTTCTGGTTCCAGAACCATGTGTTCGGTGCCAGAGTGAATGTTCCGCCCTTTGGCGCATCGGGATTCACATAGTCGAAATGCGTAAAATCTGCCGGATATTTGAGTTCGCCAAATGCCGATAATCCATGCAATGCTTTTTGGGTTGGCAATTTGGCAAAGGCCATTTCTGGAAGGCAGGCCGCAATGGCGGCACTGCCTGAAAGACCTAGAAAATGGCGACGGTCCATAAGTAGGATGGTCATTTTCGCCGTCCTTATTCAGTGCCAGTCTTGATCTTGGTTTCCTTCGCAGGGTCTATCCACCAGGAAAATGGGTCAATCCCCATATATTCAGGCTGCTCTTCCGGCATACCGAATTTGTTCCAGTAGGCCACGTTGATGTGGTCGGAATACCATTGCGGAATGACGTAATAATTCCACAGCAATGCGCGGTCGAGGGCATGAGATGCAGCGACCAACTCCTCGCGATCCTTCGCATAGATGATTCGGTCGATCAGTTTGTCGATGGCCGGATTCTTGATGCCCGCATAGTTGCGGCTACCTTTGAAGTCCGCGGCTTTCGAACCCCACATATCGCGCTGCTCGTTGCCTGGCGAGGCGGTCTGTGCGGTGACGGAGGTGATTACGTCGTAATCAAAATCATTAACGCGGGCTTGATACTGCGCGGTATCGACGATGCGGACCGTCGCGTTAATACCGATCTTGCGCAGGCTTGCTGCAAACGGATTATAGATGCGTTCGTCGGTTGGGTCTTTACCCAGAAATTCAATCGTGAACTGATTGCCTTTGGCATCAACAAGCTTGTTGCCCTGCAATTTCCAGCCAGCTTCGCCAAAAAGCTGCAACGCCTTGCGCAGATTATCGCGTGTTGCCTGTGGCGTATCGTAAACCGGAAGCTTGAACTCTTCGGTCAGAGCCTCGGCCGGTAGCGCGTCCTTTACGGTTTCAAGAATTGCCGTTTCTTCCGGCGTTGGCGCTCCGCTCAGCTGCAGTTCGTTACCAGCAAAATAGCTGTTGATGCGTGTGTACTGATTGAAGAACAGAAGGCGGTTCATCGATTCAAAATCGAAAGCATAGGTCAGTGCTTCACGTACTTTCGGGTCTTTGAACTTATCCTTGCGGGTATTCAGAAAATACCCCTGCATTCGACCGACCGCATTGAACGGGAATGATTTTTTTACAACATCGCCACGTTGCACCGCCGGGAAATTATACTGCTCGGCCCAACGCTGTGCGCGATTCTCATTGCGGTAATCGTACTGACCGCCCTTCTTGAAGGCTTCCCATGTCGCATCTTCGTTGAAGTAATATTCGTAGCGCACTTCATCGAAATTGTTGCGTCCGACATTTACAGGCAAGTCTTTGCCCCAATAATCGGCTACACGTTCCCAGATGATGGAGCGGCCGGGCACGACACTCTTGATCTTGTAAGCGGCGGAGCCGAGCGGAATTTCCAATGTGGGGCGGCTGATATCGCGCTGCTTGCCCTGCGCATCTTTACCTTCCCACCAATGCTTTGGCAGAATGGCAAGCTGACCAACAATCTGTGGCAACTCGCGATTGCCGGTCTGCGAGAAGGTGAATTTCACCTCATGGTCACCGGTCTTTTCGGCTTTTTCCACATCGCTATAATATTTGTTGTAAAGCGGCGACTGCTTCTTGAGGATATCGAAAGACCAGATGATGTCATCGACAGTGATCGGTTCACCATCATGCCATTTGGCGTTGGGATTGAGTTTGAACTTCACCCAGGAAAAATCATCGGGATACTGCAAAGCCTCGGCAATCAGCGGATACTGTGTCGATCCTTGATCCAGCGAGTCCGTCATCAGTGTATCGTAAAGCATTCCGCCGCCAAAATCGGCGAGTCCTGCTGCGGGCACGCCCTGAACCACAAACGGATTGAGGCTATCAAATGTGCCGACTGCCACTTGATTGAGTGAGCCGCCTTTCGGCGCATCAGGGTTCACATAGTCGTAGTGTTTGAAGTCTGCCTGATATTTGGGCTCGCCGATAAGGCTGGAAGCATATCTCCATTGAGGCTCGGCATCCGTGGCATGACCAAACGATACCGTGCTCGCCAGCATGGCTACTGCGAACGCTCCCGCCCAAAAACCTCTCATCCAGCATCTCCGTTTCTGCTTCGGATATTTTGGGAGCGATTTTTATGGGTTTTTGCGGAGGAAGAAAGGCACAAGTTGAAAAAACATGCAGGCAATAAAAAAGCCGGGTCGAAACCCGGCTTTTTCTCGATATTTCAATCAGCTTAGTTCGCTGGCGCAGGCTGTGCCGGCGCAGGTGCTTCACCGCCGCCCGCTGGAGCCTGTTCTGCAGGCTTTTCAGCTTCACCTGCAGGCGCCGCGCCTTCAGGTTTTGCTTCGCCACCTTCCGCAGGCGCTGCATCGGCAGTCGGAAGCGGGGCAGGATTGTCGGAAAGCGTGCGCAGATAAGCAATCAGATCGGCGCGCTCATTGTCCTTCTTATCGCCAGCAAAGCCCATGGCTGTGCCCTTGATGAAGCCCTTTGGCGAGGTGAGGAACTTGTTGAGATGTTCGTAATCCCACTTGTTGCCAGCAGCACCAAATTCTTTCATCGCAGCCGAATAGCCGAAACCTTCAACAGAGGCAGCCGGACGGTCCAGCACATCCCAAAGATGTGGTCCAACCTTGTTGGCGCCACCCTTTTCACCGGTATGACATGCCGCGCAACGCTTGAAGACGGTTTCGCCGCGTGCAGGATCAGCGGATTGCAGCAAAGTTGCAATCGACACTTCTTCCTTGGCAGGTGCAGCTTCACCACCAGTCGAAGCTTCTGCCGCCTCGATTATGAAACCTGGCTTTTCAGGTGCGGGTGCATGAAACAGCGTATCGGACAGAATGCCCGTTGTCATGACAACGAAAACCGTTGCCAGAAAAGCCATGATAAACTTATTAGTCCGGGTTGAATTCATCGCCGGTCAGCGCTCCCTCTACTCAACGCCTCCAAAGCCGGCATGCAGAACCTGTGTAAAAGGCTAGCAAGTCTCTCCCCGGCATTGGGCGGAAACTAGGTCTTTTACAGGGGGGGTGCAACACCTATAAGGGGTGCTACCCCCGTGACTTTTTGACACTTTTGCTGCATTTGCTATGCAGATAAAGGTCGCCAGGAAGCAACATCAGACCTTTTACGGCCACATTAAACACCAAGAGGCGATCATGCTTCAGACTTTGAAAACACTGACACTCATTCCGGCGCGAATGGCCTCCACACGCCTGCCAAACAAGCCTCTCGCGGACATTTGCGGCAAGCCGATGATCGTGCATGTGGCCGACCGTGCTGCGGCAGCCAAGCTCGGTCGTACTGTCGTGGCGACTGACAGCGAAGAGATTTTTGCAGCCGTTCAGGCACATGGTCATGAGGTCATTATGACGCGCAGCGATCATGAGTCGGGCTCGGACCGCATTTATGAGGCGCTGCAGAAAGTCGATCCGAATGGCGAGATGGAGGCGATCGTCAATGTGCAGGGTGATCTGCCGACAATCGACCCTGAAACAATCCGCCGTGCATTATTGCCGCTGGTCGATGGACCTGCCGATATCGCAACGCTTGGCGTCGAGATCACCGTGGATGAAGAAAAGATCAATCCCAATGTGGTCAAGATCGTTGGTTCGCCGATGAATGATGGCGAACGCCTGCGCGCGCTCTACTTCACGCGCGCCACCGCCCCTTATGGTGATGGTCCGCTTTATCATCACATCGGTCTTTATGCCTATCGCCGTGCGGCGCTGGAGCGTTTTGTGAAGATCGGTCCTTCGCCGCTCGAAAAGCGCGAAAAACTTGAGCAATTGCGCGCACTTGAAGATGGTATGCGCATTGAAGCCGAGATTGTCCGGACCGTTCCGCTTGGCGTTGATACGCAAGCTGATCTTGACCGGGCACGGGAAATTATCGCAAAGGGTTTGTGATAAGTAAGTTTCGATTGTTGCGAAACATTTCAGAAAGTACGGACACGATGAAGACCAACCGGATTTCCTTTCAGGGTGAAGCGGGCGCCAATTCCGATACGGCTTGCCGCAACATGTTTCCCGATATGGAGCCTTTGCCGTGCCCGACTTTTGAGGATGCCTTTAATGCGGTCGAAAGCGGTGTTGCGGATCTTGCCATGATCCCAATCGAAAACACGCTCGCAGGCCGCGTTGCCGATATTCACTATCTGCTGCCGCTTGCTGATATGCATATCGTTGGTGAATATTTCCTGCCGATCCACTTCCAGCTTATGGTGCTTCCGGGCGTCAAGCGCGAAGAAATCAAGACTGTTCACAGCCATATTCATGCGCTCGGTCAGTGCCGCAATGTCATTCGTAGCAATGGCTGGAAGCCAGTGATTGCAGGCGATACGGCGGGCGCTGCACGCCTCGTTGCTGACATGAAAGATCGCTCAATGGCGGCGCTTGCGCCAAGTCTTGCGGCTGAGCTCTACGGTCTTGATATTCTCGAGGAGAATGTTGAGGATTCGGAAGACAACGTGACCCGCTTCGTCGTTCTGTCCAAGAACAAAAAATGGGAGCCACGTCCAGAAAACGGCGAGCGCATCGTCACAACTTTTGTCTTCCGTGTTCGCAACGTGCCAGCCGCGCTTTATAAGGCGCTCGGTGGCTTTGCTACCAACGGCATCAACATGACCAAGCTGGAAAGCTATCAGATCGGTGGCCGTTTCATCGCGACGCAGTTCTATGCTGATGTCGAAGGCCATCCGGAAGACCAGAACCTTCAGCTCGCATTGGAAGAATTGCGCTTCTTCACCAAGGAAGTGCGCATTCTCGGCGTCTATAAAGGGGCTGATACGCGCGGCACGCAGTTGTTGGCGGCTGAATAGTTAACTACTCGCCCAGGCCTTGATCAGGTGGGTTGCGATGGCACCGGATGCCGGTACACGCAGCCCATTTTCATGTGTACCTGCAAGCATGGCACGCACTTCCACCTTGTCGAACCAGCGACCGTCTTCCAGTTCTGAACGATCAATAGTGAAGTCGTCAGACAGTACTTCGGCATGACAGCCGATCATCAGCGAATAGGGAAATGGCCATGGCTGGCTCGCATGATAAGCGACGCGGCCGATTTTGAGCCCCATTTCCTCAAAGCTCTCACGACGCACTGCAGCTTCGATTGTCTCGCCATGCTCGATAAAGCCAGCAAGGCAAGAGTAAGATCCTGCGGTAAAATGTGGGCTGCGTGCGAGAATACATTTCTCACCGCGAACAGGCAGCATGATCGCAACGGGATCAGTGCGCGGAAAATGCTCGGCACCGCAATTCGGGCACACACGTTTGCCACCACCGGCACGCATTTCGCTTTTTGTGCCGCAACGCCCGCAAAAACGGTGGTTGCTGTGCCATGCGGTCAGTGCTGCGGCTTGTGCCAAAGCACCGACGATATCTGCAGGTACGAGCCCTTCCATGTAGATGCTGCGATAGTCCTGCGCCCGAAATGGCTCTGCAAGAGCATCCGGATCGAGCGGTGCCATGAGTGCCACAATCGGTGCGCCATCTTGCAATCCAAGCAGTACCGGCTCATTGAGATCAGGCGAAAATGCCTGTGCTTGTTCAAGTGAGAACAGGGCGCGGGGCGCGTTTTCTTGCGTATAATCAAGTAGAAGCTTATTGCCACCTAAAACCATTACGCGCGTTTCAGGCAACTCCAGCGCTGTAAAAGCGGAATCGTCCTGTCGCTTTTCGGAAAGGCGGTCTATGCGGTTGCCTGCAAAGCCGACAAGACGGCTCGGTTCTGTTTCCGGCAGGTCGTAAAGGCGAAAAGCCATGATGTTCTCGGGAAAATGTTTGGGAGGGAATCAGAGTGCTTCGCGGATTTCTTCAATCAGCTTTTGTGCGTCAACATCGCTATAGGGTTCGCGGGTGCCGTGCCCCCAGACGGGGCCGGGCCAGCCTGCATCACCTTCATTGCGTGCAATGACATGGATGTGCAGCTGGCGTACGATATTGCCAAGCGCGCCGCTATTGATTTTCTCGCAATTGGTCATTTTCTTGACCGCCTGCGCAACAATGCCGGTTTCAAAGGTCAGCATGGTCTGATCAAGCGGCGTCATGTCGTGAATTTCGCTCAAAGAGCCACGGCGCGGAACGAGGATAAGCCATGTCCAGCGCTTGTCATTCATGAGCCGCAGCTCGCAAAGGCCGAGCGGGACCACTGAAAAAGTGTCGGCGGAAAGCCGTTTATCGAGTTCAAACTGTTCCATAATAGAATTCTTATCAGTTTTTTCGTCTCTGCGCTTGTTTTTTGCGCCATGCCCTTCTTGCTTTTTGCTTCATAATTGACGATATGCAGCGTGGGAGGTTGGTGGTGGACGAGCCACTCGCCAACCGGGTCAGGTCCGGAAGGAAGCAGCCCCAACGAGCACGGCACGGGTCATCGTGCCAGCCTCCCACCTTTCTTTCATGACGATTATGGCTGTTGATGGTTGATAAGCCAGCGTCGAAGTCACTTTCGTCTCTGGTCCAAACTGTTTAGAGTTTGTTGATCGGAACAAGCGAACAGGGAACGGAAGGGTCGCAATGGACACAAAATCCGAAACTGGCGCTTATCGCGTTCTCGCCCGCAAGTATCGCCCCCAGAATTTCAATGATCTGATCGGCCAGGAGCCGATGGTCCGCACGCTGAAAAACGCGTTCGAGACCGGTCGTATCGCGCAGGCATGGATGCTGACTGGTGTTCGCGGTGTGGGCAAAACCACAACTGCGCGTATTCTGGCGCGCGCGCTTAATTACAAGACCGATTCTATCGATCAGCCGACGATTGATCTCTCCGTAATGGGTGAGCATTGTCAGGCGATCATGGAAGGCCGCCATGTCGATGTGATCGAAATGGATGCGGCTTCGCATACAGGTATCGATGATATTCGCGAAATCATCGAGCAGGTGCGCTATCGCCCTGTTTCGGCACGCTACAAAGTCTATATCATCGACGAAGTGCACATGCTGTCCAATCAAGCCTTCAACGGCTTGTTGAAGACGCTTGAAGAGCCGCCGCCGCATGTGAAATTCATCTTCGCCACCACCGAAATCCGCAAGGTTCCGATCACGGTTCTATCGCGCTGTCAGCGTTTTGATCTGCGTCGCATCGAATCGGGTACGCTGGCTGCACATCTGAAGCGCATTGCAGAAGCAGAAGCAATCGAAGTCGATGACACATCGCTTGCGATGATTGCGCGCGCGGGTGAGGGGTCGGCACGCGATTCGCTCTCCATTTTCGATCAGGCCATCGCGCATGGCGCGGGTCATGTTTCGGCGGAAGCCGTGCGTTCAATGCTCGGTCTTGCAGACCGCGCGCGCATTATCGATCTCTTTGAGATGATCATGCGTGGGGACGTTGCTGGCGCTTTGACCGAATTTCGTGCGCAATATGATGTCGGAGCCGACCCATCGGTCGTACTAACTGATCTGGCCGATTTCAATCATCTGGTGACACGTCTGCGGTTTACGCCGGATGTGGCGGAAGATGTATCGCTCTCGGAAGATGAGCGCGTTCGCGGTCGTGATTTCTCGCAGAAGCTGTCGGTGCGCGTGCTGTCTCGGACATGGCAAATGCTGCTTAAGGGCATTGCCGAAGTCGATACGGCAACGCGGCCTGTGCAGGCCGCAGAAATGCTGTTGATCCGTCTGGCCCATGCCGCTGATCTGCCAACGCTTGATGAAGCACTGCGTGGGCTTGAAAACGGTTCTGCTTCGGTTACTCGTCCGCAATCTCCAAGCGGCGCAAGGCCAAATGGCGGTTCGCAGCCAGAAGCGCGCGGCAGTGTTGATGCGGTTTCCGCCTCAACCATGATGCCTGCATCGGGTGGTCCTGCAACAGCCATGCGTCTGGTGGAAACACAGCCGCAGCCGGTTCAACCGCCTGCTCCACAGCAGTTTGTCGATAGCACACCACAGCCTTCGGTTCAGATCAACAGCCTCAATGATATCGTTGCGCTGGCTGATAAGTTTCGCGACATGCAGTTCAAGATTCTGGTCAAGAACTGCGTGCGCCTGTCCTCCATCGCTGCCGGAAGGCTTGAGATCGGCCTGACCGACGATGCACCGAAATCGCTGCCAAGCGATATTTCGCAGCGCCTGCACAACTGGACCGGCATTCGCTGGGTCGTGACAGTTGCGCGTGACGTTTCTGGGCAAACGGTTGCAGAAGCTGAAACCGAGCGTCGCGATAACCTCGTGACCGATGCGCGCGCTGATCCCGATGTTGCCGCCATTCTTGCAGCTTTTCCGGGTGCGAAGATAACAGATGTCCGCATTGCCGTTGCAGAACAGGGCGATGATGACGATATAGACCTTGATACTGTCGAAGACGTGCCCGGCGCGCCTTCTGACGATGATTGAATTTTAGAGCGCATCCCGAAAAGTGCGAAGCGGTTTTCGGAGCAAGTTGCGCGTTCAAAAAATGATGGAGTGAACCCATGCGTGACATGATGGGCATGATGAAACAGGCAAAGGAACTGCAGGCCAAGATGAAGGCCATGCAGGACGAGATTGCCAATCTTGAAGCAACCGCTTCTTCGGGTGGCGGTCTGGTTACTGTCACGCTTTCGGGCAAGGGCGCTTTGTCGGCTCTTCGCATCGATC
This sequence comes from Brucella sp., assembly GCF_032066345.1. Lineage (NCBI taxonomy): Bacteria > Pseudomonadati > Pseudomonadota > Alphaproteobacteria > Hyphomicrobiales > Brucellaceae > Brucella > Brucella sp. The sequence goes on along the minus strand of NZ_DAMBKZ010000002.1, from coordinate 409,873 downwards.
CTTCGCTTGCCAAGGAAGACGAGGTCGAAATCCTCGAAGACCTGATCATTGCAGCTCATAATGATGCCAAGGCGAAGCTCGAAGCTGAAATGGCTGAAAAGACCCAGTCGCTCACCGCCGGTCTGCCAATTCCTCCGGGCTTCAAACTGCCGTTTTAAGGCAGTAAGTGAATAAGGCAGTAGGGCAGTAAGTTTTATTTGCTAAAAGCCCTGCTGCCTGCATTTTCCCTATTGCCTTACTCCCCTATTGCCTTACTGCCTTAAATCATGTCCAAACGTATCGCCGGTCCCGAAATTGAACGTCTGATCCAGCTTCTGGCCCGTGTGCCGGGATTGGGGCCGCGTTCTGCGCGTCGTGCGGCGTTGCACTTGATCAAGAAAAAAGAGGCGCTTCTGGTGCCGCTTGGCGGTGCCATGCAAGAGGCTGCTGAAAAAGTGCGTATCTGCTCATGTTGCGGCAATGTCGATACTTCTGACCCCTGCACCATTTGCACTGATGCTCGTCGTGATTCTACGACGCTGATCGTCGTGGAAGATGTGTCAGACCTCTGGGCGCTTGAACGCGCAGGCACCATGAATGTGCGCTATCATGTGCTGGGCGGTCGCTTGTCGCCTCTGGATGGCATTGGCCCGGATGATCTCAACATCAAAGGGCTGGTCGAGCGCGTTGCAACGGGCGACATCAAGGAAGTGATTCTCGCGGTGAATGCGACAGTCGAAGGCCAGACGACAGCGCATTACATTACCGATCAGCTGACTAATTTTGAAGTCCGTGTAACACGGCTTGCGCATGGCGTTCCTGTTGGCGGTGAGCTTGATTACCTCGATGAAGGAACGCTTGCGGCTGCATTGCGAGCGCGAACGACCCTTTAATCTTCAATTATTCTGTTTTGGGAGACGTGTATGAAGGCTGCATTCTGGAAGCGAGGCCTGACCACGGCTCTTTGTGTGGCTGCGTCCCTATCTGCAGCGCCTTCTTTTGCAGCCCCCTCCAAAGCGCAGGTTGAGAGCCAGTATCGCAACTGGATTGAAAAAGACCTCTGGCCCGAAGCAAAGGCGGCAGGTGTTTCGCGCCCTGTTTTTGAGCAGGCTTTTGCAGGTGTTACGATCAACTGGAAGCTGCCTGATCTTGTCATTCCGGGCGAAAAGCCAACAACGCCGAAAGAGCAGAAACAGGCGGAGTTCGGCGCGCCGGGCAAATACTTCAATGCCAAAACGATTGGTTCTGTCACAAGCGGCGGCAAAGCGCGCCTTGGTCAGAATGCAAGCCTGCTTAAAAGCATCGAGCAGCAATATGGCGTGCCGGGCCGCATCGTTGTGGCAATCTGGGGGCGCGAGTCGGGCTTTGGCACGGTCAAAATTCCGTACAACGCCTTTGAAGTGCTTGGCACTAAGGCCTTCATGGCAACGCGCAAAGATATGTTTCGCAAGGAGTTGATTGCAACACTCCAGATCACATCACGCGGTTACATCTCCAATGGTTCGATGAAAAGCTCGTGGGCGGGTGCGCTGGGTCAGCCGCAATTCATGCCGACATCCTATCTCAAACATGCCGTTGATTTTGATGGTGACGGCAAGCGCGACATCTGGAATTCGGTGCCCGATACGCTTGGCTCCATTGCCAATTATCTCAAAATCCACGGCTGGCAGTCGGGGCGCGATTGGGGCTATGAAGTCAATGTGCCTCAGAATATTTCCTGTTCCCTGGAAGGGCCAGACCAGGGCAAGACATTTGCCGAGTGGGCAAAGCTCGGTATCACCCGTACCAATGGCAAGGCGTTTCCGGCCAATGAAATGCGCGGCGAGGGCTTTCTGCTCATGCCCGCTGGTCGTTATGGACCGGCCTTTATCGTGACGCCGAATTTCTACGTCATCAAAGATTACAATATGAGCGATCTCTATGCGCTCTTCATCGGTCATGTTGGCGACCGTATTGCCTATGGCGCGGGTGATTTTCAGACGCAATGGGGTAATGTCGGCACCATGTATCGCTCCGACATTCTGGCGATGCAGAAGCGTATGCAGGCGCAGGGTTACGATGTTGGTAAGGCCGATGGTCTGCCGGGCTTCAAAACCCGTCGTTCGATTGGTCTTTGGCAGTCAAAGAATGGACTGGCGCCAACCTGCTTTACCCAGCCCGAACTGGTTAAATCCATCCGCTAAAATGGATTGCCGGGAGCCAAAACTCCCGGCATCAATCATTTAAGCAGCCTTTGTCAGCATACCATGCGGGTCGAGCACGAATTTCTTGGCCACCCCGTGATCAAAGCTTTCATAGCCTTGCGGTGCTTCTTCCAATGAAATCACCTGCGCATTGACGATATCGGCAATGTTCAGACGACCATGCAGAATAGCCTGCATGAGTTGGCGGTTATATTTAACCACCGGCGTCTGACCGGTATGGAAAGATTGTGCCTTTGCCCAGCCGAGACCAAAGCGCAGTGACAGGCTTCCCTGCTTGGCAGCACTGTCGACAGCGCCCGGATCTTCGGTCACGTAAAGACCTGGAATACCAATAGAGCCTGCCGGGCGGGTGATTTCCATCATCTGGTTGAGAACGATGGCCGGTTGTTCGCCACCGCTATGGCCGCGCGCTTCAAAGCCAACCGCGTCAATGGCGCTGTCCACTTCGTTGCTGCCTGTGACTTCGGCAATCATATCGCCAAGGCGATCACTGGCTGAAAGGTCAATCGGCTCGAAACCGACCTTGCGGGCGTGTTCCAAGCGCTCCTTGTTGAAGTCGCCGACCATGACGACCGCAGCACCTAAGATGCGAGCAGATGCTGCCGCAGCAAGTCCAACAGGACCAGCACCCGCCACATAGACGATTGAGCCTACGCCGACGCCTGCCTTCACCGCCCCGTGGAAACCGGTGGGCAGAATATCGGACAGCATGGTCAGATCGCGAATTTTCTCAATGGCCTGTTCGCGGTCCGGGAATTTCAGCAGATTGAAGTCGGCATAAGGCACCATGACATAGCGTGCCTGTCCGCCGATCCAGCCGCCCATATCGACGTAGCCATAAGCGCCGCCAGCGCGTGATGGATTGACGGTAAGGCAAACGCCGGTGTCCTGCGACTTGCAGCAACGGCAGCGCCCGCAGGCGACATTGAACGGTACGGATACGATGTCGCCAACTTCGAGCATTTCGACATCGCTGCCTTTTTCAATCACTTCGCCGGTGATCTCATGGCCGAGCACAAGGCCGGGCATTGCGGTGGTACGACCACGCACCATGTGCTGGTCTGAGCCGCAAATATTGGTGGTGATCACTTTCAGGATGACGGCGTGGTCCAGCTTGCGCCCATCGGGAGCGCTCAACACCGGATCATCAATATCTCGAACTTCGACTTTACCCGGGCGCATATACACAACGCCTCTATTCCTGCTCATGTCTACCTCCTCCAGATCGACGTGCGGATCGGTCCCGATCCGCACATAGTGGGCCGGGATGTGCGGGGATATACCCGTGGAAGAAGCGTACAGTGGTTATCGGTCGGAGAGTTGTCCTGTGCGCGACATGTCCGGTTCTCTCATCAGCATGTCAGCGAAAGATTTAAGCGCCTTTGTCTGATAGCGGTCATTATGCGACAGCATCAGAAACTGGCGTTGTGGGAGAGTAAAATCGGCCTTGACGAGTGTGCCTGCTGCAAGATGCGGTGCTGCGACGAGTTCCGAAATTGCAGTCACGTAGTTGCCGGAAAGTACGGCCGAACAGATCGCTTCGTTGGATGGAAGTTCCAGAGCTATTTTGAGGCGTTCAGGATTGTAACCCGCAACCCGCATCGCATCTTCAAACACGCTGCGAGTGCCTGATCCATGTTCACGCAATATCCATTGGCCGCTGAACAACGTATCCCATGAGAGTTTAGCGGCGGTGCGCCATTCATGGGCAGGGCCTGTGACAACGATAAGCTGATCCGTTCCAACCTTGCGCATCGTGAGGGCGGGAGCTTGCACAGCGCCTTCCACGAGACCGATATCCGCCAGTCCTTCTTGCGTGGCCTGCGTGACACTCTCGGTGTTCCCGAGCGTCAGGCGCAAGTCGATCATCGGATGCGTCGCATGAAACCGTGCCAGATAAGGCGGTAGCCAGTAACTTGCGATAGTCTGGCTGGCATGGATCGAGAGAATTCCGCGTTTCCCGCCGCCAAGTTCTGAAAGCATGCGCTCGGCCGATTGTGCACGGGCCAGCGTAGCGCGTGCTTCATCTAAAAATATGCGGCCATCGCCTGTCAGCTCGATACGACGACCGATGCGATTGAAAAGCATCGCGCCATAGCGTTCTTCGAGCGTGCGAATAGCTGAACTCACCGCCGATGGCGTGAGATTAAGTGCTTCCGAAGCGCGGGTGAGGTGTTCCCGCTCGGCCACTTCGATGAAAATACGCAGTTGTTCCAGTGTCATAGCTTAAATCGTTCGATTTTATCTAATGAATTGTGCCATATTATGCGATGGAATGAACAGAAGAATTAGCGCATCTCATTGGAAAATATTTCTCAAGATTTGAATGCTGATTCCGATGACCACCGCAACTGCCACAAAATTTCAGAACATTCTCCCGGGGCTTGCACTTAGCCTTGCTGTTTCGGCTGTGGCGATCGGGCTTGAAAAGATTGAGGAGCATTATACCGGGAAAGCTTGGCTGGAAGCGCTGGTGTTGGCAATTCTGATTGGCACCGCCGTCAGAACCATTTTCCGCCCCGGCAAGCAATTTTCCAAAGGCATCAGCTTTTCCGCGAAACTTCTGCTGGAGATTGCGGTCGTGTTGCTTGGCGCTTCGATCAGTGCAAGTGCCGTCATCGATGCTGGTCCCGGCCTTATATTTGGCATTGCCTGCGTTGTGGTGATGGCCATTACATTCAGCTACGGGATTGGACGGTTACTGAAGCTGCCGCATCGCATGGCTGTTCTTGTTGCTTGTGGCAATTCCATCTGCGGTAACTCGGCGATTGCGGCAACGGCTCCCGTCATTGGTGCAGACAGTGAAGACGTTGCAGCTTCCATTGCATTCACGGCCATTCTGGGTGTCGTCGTTGTACTGCTCCTGCCACTGCTGGTGCCGTTGCTGGGATTGTCTTTCACGCAATATGGCGTTCTTGCCGGGCTGACGGTCTATGCCGTGCCGCAGGTTTTGGCTGCCACTGCTCCAATCGCCACAATCAGCGTGCAGCTCGGAACATTGGTCAAGCTCGTCCGCGTGCTGATGCTCGGCCCTGTTATTCTGGCGCTCTCCGTGCTGGCTGGCAACAAGGACGCGAAAGTAAAACCCGGCTTCCTGCAATTAGTTCCGTGGTTCATCATCGGCTTTCTGGTGATGATGGCACTGCGTTCGCTGCACCTGATCCCCGAAGCCATTCTTCCCGGTATTCAGGTTGCGTCCACCGCACTGACGATCATTTCCATGGCGGCACTTGGTCTGGGCGTCGATGTGCGCTCTGTGGCTTCCGCTGGCGGGCGGGTGACACTGACAGCTATTCTGTCGCTGCTGGCGCTTGGCGCTATCAGTCTGGGCCTGATCCATATGCTGAACATTGTCTGACGCCAATTGTCGGGTTCATCAGAATAGATTTGCGATTGTCCGGGCTGCGGAAAAATGCTGCGATAAGTCATAGCTGATCAACGACTTGCGAGATTAGAAATGGCAGTATTACCGCTTACCAAAATCCCAGATCCGTTTTTGCGCGAGGTCTCTCTGCCTGTCGAAACCATCGACGACGATATTCGCGGTTTTGCACGGGATATGCTTGATACGATGTATAATTCGGGTGGCGTCGGCATTGCCGCAGTTCAGGTGGGAAAGCTCCTGCGTATCACGGCCATTGACGTGAATTACCGGGATGGCGAACGCAAGCCGCTGATTGCGATCAATCCAGAGATCTTAGCTTCCTCCAAGGAACAAAGCAGCTACGATGAAGGTTGCCTTTCGGTCGGGCCTTATCGGGGTTCGGTATCACGTCCAGCGCGTATTACTGTCAGCTATACCGATCTTGAGGGCGAGAAACACCAGATCGAAGCTGATGGTATTCTGGCAACATGTTTTGAGCACGAAATCGACCATATGGACGGTGTGTTGTTTTTCGATCATCTGACCAAAGAGCAGCGTCAGGAAATTCTGGATCAGGTGGCTGCGGAACAAACGTCTGTAGCCTGATGTCTATGGAAAATGCAGATCGGCGCATTTCCAATGCTTGTCCGCGATCAGGATAAAGAAAAAGCCCGCCATTTGGCGGGCTTTCTCATGTTCAGTCGAAGGGACGGAAAACTTAGTTGTTTTCCGACTTCTTCATTGCTGCAGCAAGAATATCGCCGAGCGAAGCGCCTGAGTCGGACGAACCGTACTGAGCAACTGCTTCTTTTTCTTCAGCGATTTCGAGCGCCTTGATCGAGACCTGCAGCTTGCGGGTCTTCTTGTCGAAAGCGATGACGCGAGCGTCAACCTTCTGACCAACCGTGAAGCGTTCTGGGCGCTGTTCGTCACGATCACGCGACAGATCCGAGCGCTTGATGAAGCTTTCGAGGTCGTGATCGACCAGGCGAACTTCAAGACCGCCATCGGTAACAGCGGTTACTTCACAGGTTACAACGGCGTTCTTGCGCAGATCACCCGAAGCTGCTGCTTCACCGACCTTGTCGCCGGAAAGCTGCTTGATGCCGAGCGAGATGCGTTCCTTCTCAACGTCAACGTCGAGAACGACAGCCTTAACGACTTCACCCTTGTTGTACTCTTCGATGACCTGTTCGCCTGGACGGTTCCAGTCGAGGTCGGAGAGGTGAACCATGCCGTCGACGTCGCCGTCGAGACCAATGAACAGGCCGAATTCGGTCTTGTTCTTAACTTCACCTTCAACGATCGTGCCCTGAGGGTACTTCTGAGCGAAGGTCGTCCATGGGTTGTCGAGGGTCTGCTTGAGACCGAGGGAGATACGGCGCTTGACCGGATCAACTTCGAGCACAACAACTTCGACTTCCTGAGTGGTCGACAGGATCTTGCCTGGATGCACGTTCTTCTTGGTCCACGACATTTCCGAAACGTGGATCAGACCTTCGATGCCTGGCTCGATTTCGACGAATGCACCGTAGTCGGTGATGTTCGTGACAGTACCGGTGATCTTTTTGCCGATCGGGTACTTCGCGCCGATGCCATCCCAAGGATCGTTCTCGAGCTGCTTCATGCCGAGCGAGATACGATGGGTATCCTGGTTGATACGGATGATCTGCACCTTAACGGTCTGGCCGATGGTGAGGATTTCCGATGGATGGTTGACGCGGCGCCATGCCATGTCGGTAACGTGCAGGAGGCCGTCGATGCCGCCGAGGTCAACGAACGCACCGTAATCGGTGATGTTCTTGACAACGCCTTCAACAACCTGACCTTCTTCAAGGTTCTGAACGATTTCCGAACGCTGTTCCGCACGGCTTTCTTCAAGAACGGTACGACGCGAGACAACGATGTTGCCGCGACGCTTGTCCATCTTGAGGATTTCGAAAGGCTGTGGGACGTGCATAAGCGGGGTAACGTCGCGGATCGGACGAATGTCGACCTGCGAACGTGGAAGGAATGCAACTGCGCCGTCCAGATCGACGGTGAAACCACCCTTGACCTGGTTGAAGATGACGCCGTCGACGCGCTCGCCATTGGCGAATTTCTGCTCGAGCTTGCCCCAGCTTTCTTCACGACGTGCTTTTTCGCGCGACAGAACAGCTTCGCCGAGTGCGTTTTCGATGCGCTCAACGTAAACTTCAACTTCGTCGCCCGGCTTCATCGAGCCGTCTTTGCCCTTCGCGCCGAATTCCTTCAGCGGTACGCGACCTTCGACCTTGAGGCCAGCATCGATGATTGCCATGTCTTTTTCGATGGCAACGATGCGACCCTTTACAACATAACCTTCTGCAAGGTCATTGTTGGCAAAGGATTCGGCCAGCAGCGACTCGAAGTCTGCGAGGGAGGGATTGAATTCAGACATAAATACTCCTGATGCATCCGGTATGAAACAACATCGGATGCGGCGCCGGGGGTTAGAGTTGCGTTAGGCCTGTCCTTCGGCTCCGTCTCTTTGAGACAACCGGCGCATGGAACGCGAAGTCAGGTTATAAATATGGGTGAGACCTATATAGGAACAAACCCGGAATTATCCAGCATTTCCAAGGCCTATCTTATCAGAAAGTCGTTAAACTGTCCCGATATTATGCCTTGTGCTGCGCGAAAGCGTGATCAATCAGCTTTTTTGCTGCAAGAAATGCCGCTTCTATACTCATTTCGCTCGTATCTAGCAAGTGCGCGTCTTCAGCGGGCCTAAGCGGAGAATCGGTGCGGTTCATGTCACGCTCATCGCGCTTCCTGAGATCGGCCAGAATTTCATCGAGATCAGCCGTTCCGCCTTTGGCAACGATTTCCTCAAAGCGGCGCTGGGCGCGGACTTCTGGAGAGGCCGTCACAAAAAGCTTTATATCAGCCTCCGGGCAAACCACCGTTCCAATATCGCGGCCATCAAGTACGCTTGACGGCAATGCATTGGCGAAACCGCGCTGGGCTTCAACAAGAGCGCGTCGCACGGCAGGCATCACTGCTACTTTCGATGCCGCCTCACCAATGGCATGGGCTGAAAGAACAGCCTTGTCCATCTGATGAAGGTCAAGATGAAGCGCCACATCTGCGGCAATCGCCTCATCATCAAGCGGCAGCCCCTGATCGAGCAGAGCTTTCGCCACTGCACGATAGGTAAGGCCGGTATCGAGATGCGGCATGCCGTAATGAATGGCAATGCGCCGGGCAAGGGTTCCCTTGCCCGAAGCTGCTGGTCCGTCGATGGCTACGACGAAACTTGTCATTGCTGCTCGCTGACTTCGATTTTTGCACCAAGGCTGGGCATCATGGTCATGAATTCCGGGAACGAGGTTGCAATCATCGTGCTGTCATCGACCGTGACTGGCTTTTCAGCGGCCAGCCCCATGACGAGGAAGCTCATCGCAATGCGGTGATCGAGATGCGTTGCCACTGTACCGCCACCAAGGCCTTTGCCGTCTGGACGACCGCGAACCGTCAGCGACATCTCGCCTTCGGTGCAATCGACACCATTGGCTTCAAGGCCGCGCGCAACAGCTGCCAGACGGTCTGATTCCTTCACACGCAGCTCGTCGAGGCCGTCCATGACGGTTTCGCCTTCGGCAAAAGAAGCCGCAATCGCCAGAACCGGATATTCATCGATCATCGATGGTGCGCGTTCCGGAGGAACCGTGACACCCTTGAGCTTCGATGACTTAACGCGCAGATCGGCAACATCTTCACCGCCAGCAAGGCGTGGATCGATGATTTCGATGTCTGCGCCCATTTCCTGCAATGTCAGGATAAGGCCGGTGCGGGTCGGGTTCATCAGCACGTTACGGATGGTGACATCCGAACCTTCGACCAGCAGAGCCGCAACCAGCGGGAAGGCGGTCGAGGATGGATCACCCGGTACGTCGATGGTTTGGCCCGTAAGCTTGCCCTGTCCGACGATACGGATATGGCGCACGCCATCCTTGTCGGTTTCGACGGTGAGATCGGCACCGAAGCCCTGCAGCATCTTTTCGGTGTGATCGCGCGTCATGACAGGTTCAATGACGGTTGTGACACCTGGCGTATTGAGACCGGCGAGCAGAACTGCCGACTTCACCTGAGCAGACGCCATAGGCACGCGATAGCTGATCGGGTTTGCAGTCTTTGGGCCTGTCAGCGTTAGTGGCAGACGGTCGCCTTCTGCGGCCTTCACCTGTACGCCCATTTCACGCAGCGGATTGAGTACACGGCCCATCGGGCGTGAGGTCAGCGATGCGTCGCCGATAAAGGTTGTCGTCATGTCGTAAGTGCCGACAAGGCCCATGGTCAGGCGGGCGCCGGTTCCGGCATTGCCGAAATCGAGCGGTGCTTCAGGGTGCAACAGGCAGCCATTGCCGACACCGTTGATGACCCAGATATCGCCGTCTTTGCGAATCTTGGCACCCATCGCCTGCATGGCGCGGCCGGTATTGATGACGTCTTCGCCTTCGAGCAGGCCGGTGATGCGGGTTTCACCCGAAGCAAGGCCGCCGAACATGAAGGAACGATGCGAGATGGATTTGTCACCCGGAATGCGGATTTCGCCCGTTAAAGCCTCCGAGCGGCGGGCGATTGCAGGTTTCGGGGTAGCGGAATGGGACATGGATTCTTCACTGTCTCATTTTGGCGTTATTCACGCTGGATTAATCAAAGCGGCAGCTTCCTAGCACATGAACGGGGCGGGGTCATCCGCGAATACGCCTTTAAAGAGAGCTCTCTTTAAGACTATCGGGGCTGCAATGAGTCTTTAGCTTTGACAAAAGCTGCAAATTGCGTTTATGCACCGAACAACACCGTAAGGCGCGCCTTACGCCTTCTCTCGACCGTTTAAGGTTATTGAGTATGATGGCGAGCAACATGTATGTAGTCATGGCAGGCGCGGTTGAATGAATTTGTGTCCCCGGGTGAACAAGTGGCAGAAATGCTGCAAGTGCTACGGGGGAAACATCAGGCGTGGAGTGCCACAGGCACGACAGGGATAAAAACTCACGAGGCTAAACGTGGCAAAAACTGAACTTGGTACCAAGCGCATTGACCCGGAAACGGGCAAGAAGTTTTACGACCTCAATCGTGATCCGATTGTTTCGCCTTACACCGGCATTTCTTACCCGCGTTCGTATTTCGAAGCGACCGTAGCAGAAAGCCGTGCGGTCGAAGAGGAAACCGAAGAGGAAGAACTGGATACGGCACTCGAAAAGCCGGAATTCGTTTCCCTTGAGGACGCGGACGACGAATCGAAGGGTGGCGAAGATCTTCCGGATATCGACGACGATGTCGATCTGGGCGACGACGATGAAGACACCTTCCTTGAAGAAGAGGAAGATGAAGACGACGACATGTCGGGCATTCTCGGCGGCGGCGTCGGTGGTGAAGACGAAGAAGGCTGATCGTCTTCTTCACCAAGCTTTTTTGCAGGGCGGTCCAATGGGCCGCCCTTATGCATTTAGGCGGGTTAACGGCAATGTTCTGTTCCAGATTACGGAGCGAATCTGCACAACCGGCAAATTAATTTGCCCGATACGAAAAGAGTTGCGATTTAGCTCTTGATCTTCTGTAACGAGCCATTTAATAAGCCGCCACACCGGACAGAAATTCCTGTCTGGCCCACCTCGAAAGAGGTCTGATGGGGCCATAGCTCAGCTGGGAGAGCGCTTGCATGGCATGCAAGAGGTCAGCGGTTCGATCCCGCTTGGCTCCACCAAATTTCCAAATCATTTATATCGAGATTTACGATAGAGAATTGTACACGACCGAATGGTCGCAGGGGTTGTAACGCATCTCGACTTTTCCCAAAAAGTTGCTACTGACATATCAATGAAGTAAAACTCTGCGATACGTTGAATGAAAAGACTTTCTGATTTCGACGGTATGCGATTTTTATTGTGTATCGGAATCGCGCTCTTTCATTATTCTTTTCGGATTTCCGTAAAGAACGACGCTATCCAAAATGTTATATTAACATTTGCTTATTTTACGGATATCTTTTTCATTGTATCCGGTCTTTTCCTTGGGCGGCGTCGCAATTATGTTTGGGGTGCTCGCCACTATGCAGGCTTTGTAGGAAGGCGCTTGGCGCGCATCTATCCGCTTCATGCCGTGGTGTTTTCCTGCTTCGCTCTCATATCCGTTCTGACCGCCTGGGGCATGTTGCACCCCTCTACACAGCCGAACATGAGGTGGTGGACCGGGTTTGCGCAATTGCTGCTGATTCACAATTGGGGGATGGGGCAGACCTTCTCCTATAATTATGTCAGTTGGTCGCTCAGCGCGCTTTTCATGATGTATTTGTGCTTCCCCTTATTTGATATTCTATGCAAGCGGCTGGGAGGCTGGCTTCTCGTTATTATTGTCGCTGCAATCATTGGCGGTGATTATCTGGCGCGATTACTTGGCGCATCATCTCTCACCCGAATCCAGTTTGCCGATGTTGGTGTGTTCCGTGCTCTGCCGTCATTCCTTTTCGGTATGTGGCTTGCGAGACGCGAGCAGAGCGCTTTGCCAAAGTGGCTTATCAAGATCGCGCTTGCAGCCTGCATGATCGTGTTTCTGTTTTATCACCCGTCGGGTAATGATACTGATACTGCAACGCTGGAAGGGCCAAAACGGCTCCTCTTCCTCTATTTCTGCATGTACATGCTTTATGCCGCCAGCACACAGCAACTCTATACGCCGTTGCGATGGAGCGGCTTTGTCCAACTCGCCCGCTACAGCTTTGGAATTTTCATTCTGCATCCGCTGATCGGACTATTTTTCTTCAATGCACTGCCTAAAAGCTGGGGGCAGAATACGCTCGAAGCAGTTCTTTTGATCGGTGCAGGTGTTCTCGTAAGCATCGGGGCAGCCATCGTCGCTTATCATTTTTTCGAAAACCCGGTTAATCGCTGGCTGGTGGCAAAGATTAATACTTGGGAGAACCGGACGCCTGATATCGTTGTGGAAACGGCTTCTCCCACACAGTCAGCCTGACAGAACGCCAACCCCAGATAGCGTTAATTTAGAGCGCATCCCGAAAAGTGCGAAGCGGTTTTCGGAAAAAGATGCGCGTAAAAACAAATGTATAGAGCATTTCCAATGACACAATCTGAACAGGAAATGCTTCAGATGGGCGAAGATCCGCTGTTTGATATCCTAATTGAACTGCCTTTATTATCAGTCATCGTTGACCCGGTATTTATCGGCAACCCAAAACGATGCACCTGCAATATGGATTTCATTATAAGTTATTGATCGGTTGGCAAAACTGCCGATTTTTTTCAGAAAACAATGGGACAAGTAAGCAAGGCTCAGTTTGAGTACTGCTTCGTTTCCTTCATTAAAACCCGTGGACGTTTCCTCAACACTCCCATAGAAATTTGCCCACACATTGATGACTTGCCCTGCAAGTGATCGAGCATGATTCTGGGAGGAATGATGAATATCGAGGCCGTTTCCGCTGACAGCCAGCCATTGTGGCAACCGGATGCAAAACGCATTGCGGCAAGTAATCTGGAGCAATTCCGTGTACGCGCGGAAAAGCTTACGGCGCAAAGTCTGGCTGATTATCAGGCCCTGCATCGCTGGTCGATTGAAGATCGCGCAGCCTTCTGGACACTCATCTGGGGCTTTTGTGATGTTATCGGCGAACGCGGGGAAGCGGCGCTGGTCGATAAAGGTCATATGCGTGAGGCAAAATTCTTCCCCTACGCCAAACTCAATTTTGCGGAAAACCTCCTGCGCCATAAAGGCGATGGCGAGGCGATCATCTTTCGTGGCGAAGACAAGGTCGAGCGCCGCATGACATGGGATGATCTGCACGCGTTGGTCTCAAAGCTCCAGCAGTTCATGCTGGCAGAAGGGGTGAAGCCTGGAGATCGCATTGCGGGCATGATGCCCAACATGCCGGAAGCGGTTGCGCTGATGCTGGCAGCTTCGTCTATTGGTGCTGTCTGGTCTTCGTGCTCGCCGGATTTCGGCGCGCAAGGCGTACTGGATCGCTTTGGCCAGATCGAACCCAAGCTGTTCTTTGCCTGCGACGGCTATTGGTACAATGGCAAACGCATTGATGTGAGCGACAAGATTGCCGAAGTCACAACCAAGCTTCCAAGCTGCAAGCGCTCAGTTATCGTCACCTATCTCGGCGAAGCGGAGGCGGTCACCAGCAAGGCTGCAAACGGCATCGCGCTCGATACGGCACTCGCCTCGTTCACTGCAAAAGCTGTCGAGTTCACACGCCTGCCATTCGACCACCCGCTTTATATCCTATTTTCGTCGGGTACCACCGGCATTCCGAAATGCATTGTGCATCGCGCTGGCGGCGTGCTGTTGCAGCATCTTAAGGAACACAGCCTGCACGCGGATATTCGCGAAGGCGACCGATTCTTCTATTTCACCACCTGCGGCTGGATGATGTGGAACTGGCTGGCGTCAGGTATCGCGTCGGGTGCTACGCTGTTGCTCTATGATGGCTCGCCGTTCTATCCCGATGGCAATGTACTGTTCGATTATGCGGCATCCGAAGGCATGACCTATTTCGGCACATCGGCAAAATTCATCGACGCCGTTTTGAAAGCCGGGCTGCGTCCCGGTGAAACCCACGATCTGTCCGCACTTCGCACCATTTCCTCGACCGGCTCGCCGCTGTCGCCGGAAGGTTTTGCTTTTGTATATGAGGCGATTAAGAAGGACGTGCATCTGGCATCCATCTCGGGCGGAACGGACATCGTTTCGTGCTTCGTGCTGGGCGTGCCGACAGAGCCAGTCTGGCAAGGCGAAATTCAGGGCGCGGGTCTTGGTATGGCCGTCGAGGTCTGGGACGACGATGGCAAGCCGGTGCGCCGCGAGAAAGGCGAGCTGGTCTGCACTAAAGCTTTCCCTTGCATGCCGCTGCAATTCTGGAACGACCTGGACGGAGCGAAATATCAGGCGGCCTATTTCGAACGCTTCGACAATATCTGGTGCCATGGCGATTTTGCTGAATGGACCGAACATGATGGTATCATCATTCATGGCCGTTCAGATGCGACGCTTAATCCGGGTGGTGTGCGTATCGGTACGGCGGAGATTTACAATCAGGTCGAGCAGATGGCAGAGGTCGCAGAAGCACTTTGCATCGGGCAGGATTGGGATAATGACGTGCGTGTGGTGCTCTTTGTGCGGCTTGCTGAAGGTGCCTCGCTCGATGACGATCTAAAAGCGCGTATCAAGACCAAAATCCGCACTGGCGCAACGCCGCGCCATGTACCTGCGAAGATAGTCGCTGTTAGCGATATTCCGCGTACCAAGTCTGGAAAAATTGTCGAACTTGCCGTGCGTGACATTGTGCATGGGCGGGAGGTGAAAAACCGTGAAGCGCTGGCAAACGCGGAGGCACTGGAGTTTTATCGCGAGATTGCTGAGCTTCAGGAGGATTGATGCGGAACGTGACGCGAAAGAAAATTTCGTAATAGGGTAATAAATAGCCACAGAACGCCGCGCAAAGCCATTGCCTATTCGTCCGCCACGGGACACTCTGACCCGAACATAGCTGTTTTCAAAAACAGCAGCCGGGCAGAACTTGTGGAGGACGAGTATGTTTGCTTCGGGCATGAATTTCGGTCTTGGCGAGGAGATCGAAGCCCTTCGTGATACGGTACGCCGTTTTGCGGAAAGCCGCATTGCGCTGCTTGCCGCTGAGACCGATCGCAATAACGCATTTCCTATGCATCTATGGCGTGAACTGGGTGATCTCGGTGTGCTGGGCATAACCGCACATGAAGACTATGGCGGCGCAGGCATGGGTTATCTTGCGCATTGCGTGGCAATGGAGGAAATCAGCCGCGCGTCGGCCTCGATTGGCCTGAGCTATGGCGCGCATTCCAATCTTTGCGTCAACCAGATCAATCGTAATGGTTCCCCCGAACAACGCGCAAAATATCTGCCTAAGCTCATTTCCGGCGAGCATGTCGGCGCGCTTGCCATGTCAGAGCCGGGGGCAGGTTCTGACGTTGTTTCGATGAAGCTGCACGCCGAAAAGCGCGGCGAAAGTTACGTTCTCAACGGCAACAAGATGTGGATCACCAACGGTCCTGATGCGGATGTACTGGTCGTTTACGCTAAGACCGACCCAGCAGCGGGCTCGCGTGGGATCAGTGCCTTTATCGTCGAAAAGGGTTTCAAAGGCTTCTCCACCGCGCAGAAATTGGACAAGCTCGGTATGCGCGGCTCCAACACCTGCGAACTGGTGTTTGAGAATTGCGAAGTGCCAGCCGAAAATCTGCTTGGAGCGGAAGGCAAGGGCGTCAATGTGCTGATGTCCGGGCTTGATTATGAGCGGGTGGTGCTGGCGGGCGGTCCGCTCGGCATCATGGCGGCCTGTCTCGATGTGGTTGTGCCTTATGTGCATGAGCGCAAGCAGTTCGACCAGCCGATTGGCGAGTTCCAGCTGATGCAGGGCAAGCTTGCCGATATGTATGTGCTGTTCAATGCTTCGCGCGCCTATGTCTATGCGGTGGCAGCGGCGTGTGATCGTGGCGAGACGACGCGTAAGGATGCAGCGGGCTGCATTCTCTATGCAGCTGAAAACGCTACGCAAATGGCGTTGCAGGCGATACAGGCGCTGGGCGGCAACGGCTATATTAATGATTATCCGACCGGGCGTCTCTTACGTGACGCGAAGCTTTATGAAATCGGTGCGGGTACGTCGGAAATCAGACGGATGCTGATCGGACGGGAACTCTTTCAGGAGACCCGTTGATGCCGGTTCTGAAATCTGAAATTTCGACACGCAGTGCTGCATTTGAAGCCAACCGCAAAGCCATGCTTGCAGCGATTGACGTGGTGGCACAAGCATCACGTACTGCCATAGATGGTGGCGGTGAAAAAGCGCGTGAACGTCACCTTGCACGCGGAAAACTTTTGCCGCGCGATCGTGTTGCACAGCTGCTTGATCCGGGTTCGCCGTTTCTGGAAGTGGGGCTGACGGCAGCACATGGCATGTATGATGGTGCAGCACCTTCCGGCGGTATGATCACCGGCATTGGCCGTGTATCTGGCCGCGAATGCATGATCGTCTGCAATGATGCGACGGTGAAGGGCGGCACCTATTATCCGATCACCGTGAAAAAGCATCTACGCGCGCAGGAGATCGCAGGCGAGAACCGCTTACCGTGCATTTATCTGGTTGATTCCGGTGGCGCGAACCTGCCCAATCAGGATGAGGTTTTTCCGGATCGCGACCATTTCGGGCGTATTTTCTATAATCAGGCGCAGATGTCGGCGGCTGGCATTTCGCAAATCGCGGTCGTCATGGGATCGTGTACCGCTGGCGGCGCTTATGTGCCTGCTATGAGCGACGAAACGGTGATCGTGCGCAATCAAGGCACTATTTTTCTGGCCGGACCGCCGCTGGTGAAGGCTGCAACCGGCGAGGTGGTGAGCGCGGAAGATCTCGGTGGTGGCGATACGCATACAAGGCTATCCGGTGTCGCGGATCATCTCGCCAATGACGATGCTCATGCACTGCAAATCGCGCGTGCCATCGCCGCTAATCTCAACAGCCAAAAGCGCGATTTTATTCCAAGTGGCGATGGTGCGGCACCGCTTTATGACGCGGAAGAAATTCTCGGGATTGTCTCGGCTGACACCCGCATTCCCTATGATGTGCGCGAGCTGATTGCGCGACTGGTCGATGGCTCTGACTTCGATGAGTTCAAGGCGCGATTTGGTCCCACGCTGGTTTGCGGTTTTGCAAGCCTTTACGGAATGCCGGTTGGCATTATCGCCAATAATGGCGTGTTGTTTTCCGAGGCCGCCTTGAAGGGCGCGCATTTCATCGAGCTTTGCTGCCAGCGCAATATTCCGCTGGTGTTTTTACAGAATATCACCGGTTTCATGGTCGGTCGCAAATATGAGGCTGAGGGCATTGCCAAGCACGGCGCCAAGCTGGTGATGGCTGTTGCGACCGCCAATGTGCCAAAAATTACCATGCTGATTGGCGCATCCTATGGCGCGGGCAATTACGGCATGGCGGGGCGGGCTTATTCACCACGCTTCCTGTGGACATGGCCAAACAGCCGTATTGCTGTGATGGGTGGGGAACAGGCGGCGGGGGTGTTGGCCACCGTCAAGCGCGAAGGCATTGAGCGCACCGGCGGAACATGGTCGGCGGAAGATGAAGCGGAGTTTAAACGCCCAACGCTGGAAATGTTCGAGCGCCAGAGCCATCCGCTTTATGCTTCGGCACGGCTCTGGGATGACGGCATTGTCGATCCGCGCAAGAGCCGCGAAGTGCTCGGCCTGTCGCTTTCTGCAACGCTGAATGCTCCAATAGAGCCGACGCGCTTCGGCATCTTCAGAATGTAAAGAGGGCGATCAGATGTTCAAAAAAATACTGATTGCCAATCGCGGAGAAATCGCCTGTCGGGTCATTCGCACGGCGCGTAAATTGGGCATTGCCACTGTCGCGATTTATTCCGACGCGGATGCCAATGCGCTTCATGTCGAAATGGCCGACGAGGCCGTGCGCGTCGGTCCCGCTCAATCTGCGCAAAGCTATTTGAATGTCGAGGCGATCATCAAAGCAGCACTTGAAACCGGAGCAGAGGCGATCCATCCCGGCTACGGCTTTCTGTCGGAAAATGCCGGTTTTGTAGATGCTGTCGAAGCGGCGGGCCTCACCTTCATTGGCCCGTCGGCAAAAGCCATTCGCGCCATGGGGCTAAAAGATGCGGCCAAGGCGTTGATGGAAAAGGCGGGGGTGCCAGTCGTGCCCGGCTATCACGGCGATAATCAGGATGGAGCCTTCCTCAAAAGCGAGGCTGGCCGGATCGGCTATCCCGTGCTGATCAAGGCGCGCGCTGGTGGCGGCGGCAAAGGTATGCGCCGGGTCGATAATCCTGACGAGTTTACAGTGGCACTTGAAAGTGCGCGACGCGAGGCGGAAGCATCGTTTGGCGATAGCGCCGTGCTGGTGGAAAAATACATGACCAAGCCGCGCCATATCGAGGTGCAGGTCTTTGGCGATAGTTTTGGCAATATGGTGCATTTATTTGAGCGCGACTGTTCGCTGCAACGTCGCCACCAGAAGGTGATCGAGGAAGCGCCAGCGCCTGGCATGACGCCGGATATGCGTGCTGCCATGGGCGAGGCGGCGGTGAAGGCCGCACAAGCCATTGGTTATTCCGGCGCAGGCACGGTGGAGTTTATCGCCGACGTCTCGGAAGGGCTGCGATCCGACCGATTCTTCTTCATGGAAATGAACACGCGGCTGCAGGTTGAGCATCCGGTGACGGAAGCGATCACTGGCCTCGATCTGGTCGAATGGCAATTGCGCGTGGCGTCCGGCGAAGCACTGCCGAAGCGTCAGGACGAGCTTGCCATTCATGGCTGGGCTTTTGAGGCGCGGCTTTATGCCGAAGACCCGGCACGTGATTTTCTGCCTGCGACCGGAAAGCTTGCGCTGTTTGCAGCGCCTGAAAATGTGCGGGTTGATTCCGGCGTGCGCAGTGGCGACACCATCACACCGTTCTACGATCCGATGATTGCCAAGATTATCACGCATGGCGCTACCCGCGACGAGGCGTTGAACCGGCTTGAAGGCGCGTTGAACAAGACACGTATCGCCGGGCTTGTCACCAATCGCCAGTTCTTATCCGACCTTTGCAAGCTGGAAGCGTTTCGCTCGGGCGATGTTGATACGGGGCTTATTGCCCGTGAGTCGGCTGTGCTGTTCAGGGAGGAACAACCGTCAGATATCGCTTTTGCGCTGGCTTCATTGGGTGTGCTTGGTCTTCTGAATGCGCCACAAGAAGGCGACCCACGGGGCAGCCTGCGTGGGTTCCGCCTTTGGGGGGAGGCATCGCGTTCGGTTCTACTTGATGATCATGGCGTGCGTCATACGGTGAACTTCACGACCAAGGGCGACAGGCATTTCGGTTTTGCTTTTGGCGATCTCGAAGTCCGCAATCACGAAAACGGTCAGGTTCGCTTTGCCGTTGATGGCCGCGTTGCGGAGGCGACAGTCGCGCGCAACGGCCATGACGTGACCGTGCAGTTCGAAGGCCGCGATACCATATTTCATTATGTTGAGTCAGCCGGTGCAGAGGAGGAGGCTTCGAGCGAAAGCCGCATTCTGTCGCCGATGCCGGGACTTGTGCGGCTGGTTTCTGTCGCTGAAGGTGCCAGCGTCTCCAAAGGCGATAGGCTTGTCACGATGGAAGCGATGAAGATGGAGCTTTCACTGACTGCGCCGCGTGATGGCAAGGTTGCATCTGTGAGCGTCGCGGCTGGCGAGCAGGTCAATGAAGGCGCTTTGCTGGTTGAGTTGGAGGAAGAGCATGGCTGAACACGTTGAAATCGTCGAAATGGCTGCGCGTGACGGCCTGCAAAACGAGAAGCGTTTTGTGCCAACAGCCGACAAGATTGCGCTGATCGACCGTCTGTCCGATTGTGGCTATTCCCGCATCGAGGCAACGAGCTTCGTCAGTCCCAAATGGGTGCCCCAGCTTTCCGATGCGACTGAAGTTATGGCCGGTATCCGCCGTGCCGACAGCGTGCGCTATTCGGTGCTCGTGCCCAATATGAAGGGCTATGAGCTCGCAGCGAGCGCCAATGTCGATGAGATCGCGGTGTTCATTTCAGCATCCGAAGGTTTTTCCAAAGCCAATATCAACTGCACGATTGCAGAGAGCATAGAGCGGCTTGCACCAGTGATTGGTGCGGCCATCAATGATGGGCTGGCCATTCGCGGCTATGTCAGCTGCGTTGTCGAATGCCCCTATGATGGACCGACCGCGCCGCAGGCGGTTGCCGAAGTCACAGAACAGCTCTTTTCGCTTGGCTGTCACGAAGTGAGCCTTGGTGACACGATTGGGCGTGGTACACCCGAAACTGTGAGCGCCATGCTGGATGCGGTTTTGAATGTGGCACCAGCGCATAGTCTTGCAGGCCATTATCACGACACCAATGGGCGAGCGCTTGATAATATTCAGATCAGCCTTGAAAGAGGTTTGAGGGTGTTCGATGCATCCGTCGGCGGGCTTGGCGGCTGTCCCTTTGCACCCGGCGCCAAAGGCAATGTCGATACTGTGGCAGTCGCGGAAATGCTGCAACGCCTTGGCTTTGAAACAGGTCTTGATATTGAAAAGCTGCGATCAGCAGCTTCGTTTGCGCAGGCACTTCGGCAGGACAAAGCCGCATGACAGAGTTTGAAACCATCCAGCTTGCCACTGACGAGCGTGGCGTTGCTACGCTAACGCTCAACCGGCCCAGGCAGCATAATGCGCTTTCCGGTCTGATGATTGATGAGCTTCTGACTGCCACGCTTCGATTAGCAAATGATGATGCGGTGCGTATCGTAGTGTTAACCGGCAGCGGCACCAGCTTTTGCGCTGGCGGTGATCTTGGCTGGATGCGAGAGCAGATAAACGCGACGCGTACTGATCGTATCGAAGCGGCGCGCAAGCTTGCGCTGATGTTGAAGGCGCTGCGCGACTTGCCGAAACCTCTTATCGGGCGCGTGAATGGGCAGGCATATGGCGGTGGTGTTGGACTGATCAGCGTTTGCGATGGCGCGATTGGTGTGACCGGTGCACGCTTCGGGCTAACGGAAACCAAGCTCGGCCTGATCCCGGCAACGATCAGCCCCTATGTGGTTGCGCGTATCGGTCAGGCCCATGCACTAAGAACTTTCACCTCGGCACGGTTGTTTGGTGCAGACGAAGCAAAGCATATCGGATTGCTGCATCAGGTAGTCGAAGCAGAGCAACTCGATGCGTCGGTAGAGGCTGAGATCAGGCCATATTTTTCAACTGCCCCGGCAGCGGTTGCTGCCTCAAAGCGGTTGGTTCATGCGCTGGGAAGTCCGATAGACGAGGCCGTCATCGAAATGACGCTTATCCGCCTTGCGGATACATGGGAAACGCCAGAGGCCGCAGAGGGAATTGCGGCCTTTTTTGCAAAGCAATCACCATCATGGAGAAGAGGAGGATAGGCATTTAATGGGAGGCCGATTTTCGTTGTAGTTGCGGGCACTTGGCCCCTTGCAATCGGAAGCCGGAAATGCATTCTTATTACATCATGAAAGCTCGCTCCCGTTCTGGAGCATGATTCCGAAAGAGCAGATGCAATTTCGGATAATATTATGGCTCTGGCACCTTAAATGGATGATGGCGCGGCGTGCTTTTAGATTAACCCTTTGAGATCATACGATGGAAAAAAGGGAGGGCCCGGCATTTCGGCAGCGCAATCGTGCTGAGATTTGACCGGCATGGGTTGTCTGAGGTCATCGATGAAAAAGCGAGACCTCGCCAAAGGAGAAAAAGAATGAATCTGAAACTGCTTTCCAGCGTGGCTTTTGCCGCAACACTTGGCTTTGCCGGTGCCGCTTATGCAGATATCACGATCGGTGTTATTGCACCGCTGACAGGTCCGGTTGCGGCCTATGGTGATCAGGTTAAGAAGGGTGCGGAAACCGCCGTTGAAGTCATCAATGCGAAGGGCGGCATCAAGGGCGAAAAGATCGTCTTGAAGTTTGCTGACGATGCAGGTGAACCAAAGCAGGGTGTTTCGGCAGCGAACCAGATCGTTGGCGACGGCATCAAGTTCGTGGTTGGTCCGGTTACGACCGGCGTCGCAATTCCTGTTTCTGATGTTCTTTCGGAAAATGGCGTTCTGATGGTTACGCCAACCGCAACCGGTCCAGATCTGACCGCGCGCGGTTTGGAAAACGTGTTCCGCACCTGCGGCCGCGATGACCAGCAGGCTGACGTCATGGCTGCGTATTTCTTGAAGAACTTCAAAGACAAGAAAGTCGCAATCGTTCATGACAAGGGCGCATACGGCAAAGGTCTTGCAGATTCCTTCAAGGCTGCAATCAACAAAGACGGCATCACCGAAGTTCAATATGATTCGGTTACACCTGGTGACAAGGATTTCAGCGCGCTCGTTTCCAAGCTGAAAGCCGCAGGCACTGAAATCGTTTATTTCGGTGGCTATCATGGTGAAGGCGGTCTTCTTTCCCGTCAGCTACATGATGCGGGCCTCAAGGCTCTCATCCTCGGCGGCGAAGGCTTGTCCAACACCGAATATTGGGCAATCGGCGGCACCAATGCTGAAGGCACGCTCTTCACCAATGCTGTTGACGCGACGAAGAACCCAGCTTCCAAGGAAGCTGTCGATGCACTGACGGCTAAGAAAATCCCGGTTGAAGCCTTCACCATGAATGCATATGCCGCTGTCCAGGTTCTCGCGAGTGGTATTGAACGCGCTGGTACGACGGATGATTCCGCCGCAGTTGCGAAGACCCTCCGCGACGGTCAGCCAATCGATACCGTTATTGGTAAGCTGACATATGGCGAAACTGGTGATCTGTCGTCACCAAGCTTCGACGTGTTCAAGTGGTCGGATGGCAAGATCGTCGGTCTCGATTAATTGTTGATTTAAAGCAAGTGAAAACGCCGGGGTTTTATCCCCGGCGTTTTTGTTTCAGACGAAAGAATTGCTGCAGAATTACGAGTTCGGAAAGCCAAGCTCGGCTTCGATGGCCTCAAAAGTTTCTTCCATCGCATAGGTTGGGCTGAAGGGAATTCCGAAATGGCCATAAGCGATTGACATTTGCCCTTCGGCCTTGCGTTCGCCACCTTTGGCTACGGCGGCGACATAAAGTGCTGCGGCAAGACCAGTTCGGTCTGATCCAGCTTTGCAATGAATGAGAATTGGCTTTTCAGCAGTCTGCATGAGTGCAATCAGCTCGCGTGTCCGCTCTGGCGTCAGCTGGCGACTGGACGACATCGCATAGTTCGTAAGCTTGATGCCAAGAGCACTGGAAGTTGTAACTTCGTCGTCATACCATTTCGCGCCAGGCTCTGCGCCGCGCAGGTTGATGATTGTTTTAATACCATAAAGCTCTTTTAATTTAGCGATGCGAGACGGATCGGGTTGGTTGGATCGATATGCCTGCCCCGCTACAATCGTATGGATATTACCTTTGTATTGAATCGCAAAAAGATAGCCGCCCAAGAAGCTAGCGCCGATTAAGCCGCTGAGACTTAATATTTGGACGTGGTTGAGCGAGAAATTGGCGTATCTTTTGAAGAAGTTCATGTTTTTCTTTAAAAGAGGATTGTTGAATGAAGAAGTTTTTCATTTATTCTTTGATTTAGATTTTTATGTATTTATATTGAGGCTTAATATTGTTCGTTGAGAATATATGTTTGATTTTTGTCTGAGTTATCAGGGTTGACCCGATCGGACATTTGCTCGCTATAGCTCGAAGAATTTCAGTTTTAGCTCAAATGATCGTCAACAGGTAAGCTTCGGTTAACCATAAGCGTTTAGTGTATATGTATCAAAATGGGGCAATTAGCGGAGCAGGTTTATGCAGCGCTATAGATTTGACGATAAAAAAGTTCTGATCGAAGCAATCGTTGAGCTTCTCAATAGAGGCGTGGAGCCGGATGAGCTTGATCTTGTATTAAGCCGTATTGGTCCGGTTGATCTTGATCTCATGCAGCAATGCCTGATCGAAGTCTGGAATTATAACCATCCAGAACCGATCGAAACACCGATGGCGGCTTAATTGGCATCTTTGATTGTGAAATCCACTCTTGGTGTACCGGCGGTAAGGTTTCCCTGAGAGTGTCACAATCTTGAAATGCTCGGCTGCTATATCCATATTGTATCGGGAATTCATTTGGTGATGCGACCACGGATGTACTGGCGCAACATAAATGAGAGCGGAAGGTCGGGTTCACCCCGGCCTTTTTCGTTTTTAGCTGTTAATGAACTTTTGCGATGATAATTATTCCCGACATGCAATATTTATCCTGCAGCGGCTCCAGTTAAGACTGAATCGTTGGGGCTGCTGTAACTGTTTGGTTTTACGCATTATCCGACGCATCGCAGCAGGAAAAGAAATCAGTCCGGCGAACTGATTTCCCTGTGGAGGCGCTTCGCACTTTTGCTGGAAATGCTATAAGTCTCGGAAGACCGGTTTGGCGCGGGTGTTAACCCAAGCTAGTATTAATTCGACGTTATCACAGCACGGATTTTCATCATGATACGCCATATAGTTCTTGTTAAATTCAAAGCCGAACTCGATAGCGCGAGCATTAACGCTGCTTTGAATGCAGTTGTCGCTCTGAAAGATAAAATTGAGGGCATCATTGCCGTAAGTGTTGGTGATAACAACAGTCCGGAAAATCTGGAAAAAGGCTTTCGCCACGGCTTTGTTGTGGACTTTGTGGACTCGGCTGCGCGCGACGCTTATCTGCCCCACCCAGAGCACGCGAAAGTCGGAAAAGCGCTGGTCGAAGCCGCAGAAGGCGGCCTTGCTGGGATTTTGGTTTTCGATTACACCTTTTGATCGTTTTAAAGCAGAAGTCCACCGACGCCCATTCGTGCAAGGGCGTCTGAATCAAGTGCTAAGCCAGCCATTAATCGGTCTAGCACTTGGTCGAGACTATTCTCACGCGCACTTCGAGCTGTTCCCGGCGCCACGATTATGTACTTTCCGTTGAGCTTTCCGAGCGAGAGTAGATTGCCGGGATCAACGGGAATACCGATACGGAGGATTTCTCCTCCTGCCTGAACGATGGACCTCGGCACAATATCGATCTCGTCCGCAACCGCGGAAGCACTGAAAATAATCAGCAGATCGCAACTGGTGCTCAGCTCACTTATGGCCTTAGACAAGGGAGCTATTTCGTGTGCTACACGCGTCTCCGCTATCACCGAACCGCAATTGTGTTGCACGCGCTTCGTGATCAATTCGTGGGTTTTATCGAGTACTGTTTCGCGAACGGAAGGAAGTCGTGACTGAATGACGCCGAGTCTCGTTTTCTCAAACGAATAAACCTTGAGAACCTGTTTTGTCTCGAGGACTGTGCGAATATTTCCAATAAGAGAGCCCGGAACGGCAAACGGAATGATTTTGACGGTTGCAACCATTTGCCCGCGTTCAACACGGCTAAGATTGTTCAACGTCGCCACTGATATCCGCGGGTCGAGCAAGTTAATTGTATCGATGCCAGCAACATCAACACTAAACAAACCGTTGCTGCGGGCAAAGAGATTGACACGGCCGGTTGTGGCAGGGCCTGCCTCAATCATATCTTCAATCAGGCTTTGTCCTATTATGAGGGCTGCTTCATCTTCGCCAATATCATTGGGTTCCAGCCGAGCGGCAACAACGCGGTTGATTCCCGCCCGTTTCAAAGCTTTGATGTGATTTTCGGTCAGCAAGGTACCTTTGCGAACACTCTCCGCCTTCGTCACCAGCGTATAAGCCAGTATTGCACCCTCTGCCTCGTCAATCGCCCACTCAGCGAAAATCATGAACGTATCTCTTGGTCGCTATTTCATGAAAGTTACCCGATAATGTCAGAACTCTTATCTGAAATGAGATCGTTAAGAAACGACCGGTATTCGCAACGATGGAGTTTATCTCTTTCAGAAAACGAATATTTTCCCAGATAGAAGCTGTAAAGCTGATGTTGGTTGAGAGTCTTTCCGCGCCGTTGCGTTGACACTTAACAAAATATGCGTCGCTATCATGTCGGCTTTATCATTAGTTTTTCTTTTTTTATTTAAGTAAATTAAATTTTAAATTTGGACAAATTTCGAATTTTTAATTATTAATTTCTATTCACGTCAGTAAATTTCTATCACGATTGGGTTATTTTCCTTTTTTTATTTATCTGTTTTAAAAAAGATCATGATTTATGGCTAACTTACGGCAAACTATATCAATTCTGTCGTTCTCCGAGTCATTTCTGACTCATGTGGCGTGTCCGGCCGCGACATTTCGAACCAGTACATTTTGCTCCAGGCAGGTGACAAACGGAATTATTCGTTATAACGGTTCCTTTGGAATTTTCAGAATTTACCGAAAACTAGGAAATGACGCATGCGCCGGAGCTGAAGCTCTGCGCGCAGGATGGAAAGACAAATGAAACACGGCACCCCCCGGACGATCGTTTCGTTCGCCGTCTTGGCCCTCACGGCGTTTCTCGCCGGCTGCGAGAACCAAGTCCTGCTCTCTCCGAAAGGAGAGGTCGGTGTGGCTGAGCGCGATCTCATGCTTTTCGCAACTGGTTTGATGCTTCTCGTCGTGCTGCCGGTCATCTTTATGACCTTGTACTTCGCGTGGAAGTATCGCGCCGACAACGATAAAGCAGAATACAAACCTGACTGGCATCATTCTACAAAGATTGAAGCCGCAGTCTGGCTTATTCCGTGCGCCATTATTGTGGTTCTCGGAACGGTAACTTGGATCAGCACGCATAAGCTCGATCCTTATCGTCCGCTGGAATCAAATATTCCGCCAATCAATGTCGAAGTCGTAGCGCTCGACTGGAAGTGGCTGTTTATCTATCCGGATCAGGGTGTTGCCTCTGTCAACGAAATGGCAATGCCTGTTGGTGTGCCTGTCAATTTCAAGCTGACTTCCAGCAATATCATGAACTCCTTCTTCATTCCGGTACTCGGTAGCCAGGTCTATTCCATGCCTAGCATGCAGACCAAGCTTCACCTGATTGCTGACCACGAAGGTGTGTTCGACGGCATTTCCGCAAACTATAGCGGCCAGGGCTTTGCCCAGATGCGTTTCAAGGCGCATTCGCTGGATCAGGCTGGCTTTGACAAGTGGGTTGCTGATGCAAAGGCTTCTGGTCAGGAACTGTCGCGTGAGCGTTATGCTTCGCTGGTTCAGCCAAGTGAAAAAGCTCCGGTTCAGCATTTTGCTTATAACGACAAGGCACTGTTTCATAACATCGTAAACCGTTGCTGGGATGGCAAGTCGGTCTGCCTGGATGATCAGATGCATCAGGCTCAGATGGTTCGTGAAGCTCGCGCAAATCTACGCAAGTCTTCGCCAGTCGATTTCAGCCTTTGGGCAAATGACATCATTTGCGCCATTCAGCCGCAGCGCCTGTCGCAGCTTGAAAACTGATTTGCCGATGCGGCTTAGCCCTGGAAGTTGTCCGGGGCTAAACCGCTGATCGCACTCCAATCGAAGTAAGAATAGAAATGTTCGGAAAACTTACGCTCGAAGCGATCCCGTATCACGAGCCTATCATCATGGTCACATTGACCGCGATAGCTGGTGGGGCGCTCGCTATTCTCGCAGCCATTACCTACTATAAAAAGTGGGGTCCACTATGGAACGACTGGCTGACCTCTGTCGATCATAAACGCATCGGCATTATGTACATTATTCTGGCTTTCGTGATGCTGTTCCGCGGCTTCTCGGACGCTGTCATGATGCGTGCCCAGCAGGCTCTTGCTTCTGGCGCTAATGAAGGCTTTCTGCCGCCACATCACTACGATCAGATCTTCACCGCCCATGGCGTGATCATGATCTTCTTCGTGGCAATGCCTTTCATCGTCGGTCTGATGAACTTTGCCGTACCGCTTCAGATCGGTGCGCGCGACGTTGCGTTCCCGTACCTCAACTCACTGAGCTTCTGGCTGACAGTTGCTGGTGCGATTCTGATCAACGTTTCGCTCGGCGTTGGCGAGTTCGCCAAGACCGGCTGGCTGGCCTATCCACCGCTTTCCGGTAAGGAGTTCAGTCCAGATGTCGGGGTCGACTATTATATCTGGGCCTTGCAGATTTCCGGTATGGGTACGCTTCTCTCGGGCGTCAACCTGATCACAACCATCATCAAGATGCGTGCACCCGGCATGGGCATGATGCAGGTTCCGGTTTTCACCTGGACCGCACTCTGCTCGAACGTCCTGATCGTGGCTGCGTTCCCGATCCTGACCGTCACGCTCGCTCTGCTGTCGCTTGACCGTTATCTGGATTTCCACTTCTTCACCAATGATGGTGGCGGTAATCCGATGATGTATGTGAACCTGATCTGGATCTGGGGTCACCCAGAAGTCTATATTCTGGTTCTGCCTTGCTTTGGCGTTTTCTCTGAAATCATTGCGACCTTCTCTGGCAAGCGTCTGTTTGGTTATGCATCGATGGTTTACGCGACCGTTGCCATTACCATTCTGTCATTCCTTGTCTGGGTGCACCACTTCTTCACAATGGGTGGCGGTGCAAGCGTAAACGCCTTCTTCGGCGTTGCAACGATGATCATCTCGATCCCGACCGGTGCAAAAGTCTTCAACTGGCTCTTCACCATGTATAAGGGGCGGGTTCGCATGGAAACGCCGGTCATGTGGACCATCGGCTTCATGTGTACCTTCGTTGTTGGTGGTATGACAGGCGTTCTTCTTGCTGTTCCGCCTGCAGACTTCGTACTGCACAACTCCGTGTTCCTGATCGCCCACTTCCACAATGTGATCATCTCGGGCGTTCTGTTCGGCTGCTTTGCCGGTCTCATCTACTGGTGGCCAAAAGCATTTGGTTTCAAGCTGCATGAAGGTCTTGGCCGCAAGGCATTCTGGTGCTGGCTCGTTGGCTTCATTCTCGCCTTCATGCCGCTCTATGTGCTCGGCCTGATGGGTATGACCCGTCGTCTGAACCACACCGAAAACCCGGCATGGCACATCTATCTGATCGTTGCTGCTATCGGTGTCGCGATTATCCTTTGCGGTATTGTGTTCCAGGTTCTGCAGATCATGATCTCCATCCGCGATCGCGAAAAGCTGCGCGTTGTTGATGGCGACTCATGGGGCACAGGTCGTACACTCGAGTGGTCGATTTCGTCGCCTCCGCCATTCTACAACTTTGCTGAAGTGCCGCATGTCCGCGATCACGACAGCTGGTGGGATATGAAGCAGAACGATTATGTTCGTCGTACCGAAAAGTTCGCGCGCATTCATATGCCAAAGAACACCGGAACTGGCTTCATCATCGGTATCCTGTGCATTCCATTTGGCTTTGCCATGGTGTGGCATATCTGGTGGTTGGCAATTGCGTCGTTCATCGCTGTCTTCGCAGTTGCTATCGCCCACTCCTTCAACAATGACAGGGACTTCTATGTCTCGGCCGATGAAGTACAGCGCGTCGAAGACGCCTATACCCGGCAACTGAATGCTCAGGAGGCATGATCCATGAGCGCGACTGTTACGACTACCGGCCCTTTCAAGGGCGGAAACGAGCATCCCGCTCACGAAGACCATCATGATGCAGGGTCGACCACACTGGTCGGCTTCTGGATCTACCTGATGAGCGACTGCGTTCTCTTCTCGGGTCTCTTTGCAACCTATGCTGTTCTTGCACATCAGTTCGCGGGCGGTCCAACCGGCCGTGAACTCTTCGACCTGCAGTTTGTGTTGACTGAAACCATGCTGCTTCTGGTGTCGTCCCTGACCTATGGTCTGGCGACGCTGTCGATGTACAGGAATAACCGTGCAGGCGTTCTGTTCTGGTTGGGCGTAACCTTCCTGCTTGGTGCGGCGTTCTTGGTTATGGAAATCTATGAATTCCATCACCTGATCGTGGAAGGTGCAGGCCCTGACCGCTCAGCATTCCTTTCGGCATTCTTTGCGCTGGTCGGAACGCATGGTCTCCACATTACTTCGGGTCTGGTCTGGATTCTGGTGCTTTCGGCCCAGCTTCTGCGCGATGGCCTGACTGAAAAGAACCGGACGCGCGTGATGTGCTTGAGCCTCTTCTGGCACTTCCTGGACATCATCTGGATTGGCGTCTTTACCCTTGTCTATCTGCTGGGTGTATTGTGATGAGCTCTGGACACGAAACACATGATCAAGCCGCACATGGCAGCCTGAAGTCTTATCTGATTGGCTTTGTGCTGGCGGTTATTCTCACCGTCGTTCCCTTCATGCTGGCCATGAACGGTTACTTCACGCCTGCGACTACCGCAGCCATCGTGCTCGGTATCGCCGTCGTTCAGATCCTGGTGCATCTGGTTTACTTCCTGCATCTTGATCCGAAGTCGGAAAATGGCTGGAACATCCTGGCGCTCATTTTCACGGTCATCATTCTGGCCATCGTGCTTGCTGGCTCCATCTGGGTCATGCATCACCTCGATACCAATATGATGCCGATGTATATGACGCCGGATGATGCACGTAATCTGCCATAATCAAACTTCAAAGGGCATGTTTCTGTAGGCCTTTTGATACCAGATACCTGGCCTGACGGCCCGGTTCCGCGGCTTTTTTCCTCCCTCTCCCCCCTTAAAAGCCGCGTGGCGCCCCGGTTCCCTCCGGGGCGCTTTCATTTTACTTGGTAAGAAGATGAGTCATTTATTCCAAGTTTATCTTGTATAAAATTTTAATAAAATTTCGATCCTTATTGCTGGATGATATCCGTAATGCGGCTCTTGTGTTTATAATTCCGCATCAACAATAATGATATTTACCATCATAAACAGACTTATTTGATTTAATCTATTTAATGTTGTATGTTTTGCTTCGTTAATTTCTTCGCATTGCATTTGTGTAGTTGCATATTTGGAGAAGTATCGATGTTTTTATTTAAGAGAGTACTTAATAATAAGTTTGTTGGGGGATTGACTTTTGCTATGGCTGTTGCAGTTCCGGCATTGGCGTTTGCAGCCTCTGCAACTGTGACTGCAAACGTAAATGTTCGCAGTGGACCCGGCGCAAATTATGCGCGTTTGGCTGCTCTGCCCGCAGGTGTTAGCGTGAATGTGGGGTCATGTCGTGGAAGCTGGTGCCAGATTTATAATGGCAACAGAGTTGGGTTTGTTTCTGCACGTTATGTTCGCTTTGGCTCCTATAACGGCAACGCTTATGCTGCTCCGTCTAACACGACTGTAATTGTCGGCAATGATGGCTACAACGACGGTTGGGCCCCTGGTTTCGGTCTTGGTCTAGGTCTCGGCTGGGCAACAGGTGGCGGCTATTGGGGGCCGGGTTGGGGCGGTCCAGGTTGGCGAGGCGGGCCAAACTATTACAACGGTTGTATTGGCCGCAATTGCCAATCCAATCGTGGCGGTGGGCGCAATGGCTGGAACCCTCGCTGGGGCCATGGTCCACAATGGGGTGGCCGTGGATGGCCGCAGGGCCAGGTTCGCGGTAACTGGGGGCCTGGTCCGATTGTGGGGCCGCGCTTCACATCTGGTCAGGGTCACTTCGGCGGGCTTAACCGACCAGCATTCGGTAATCGTGGTTTTGGTGGCGGTTTTGGTGTTGGCGGCATGCATTTTGGAAACATGCGTCCCATGCATGCCGGACGGTAGGAATAATTACTTATAGCATTTCCAGCAAAAGTGCGAAGCGGTTTTGCATCGGATAATGCGTAAAAACAAACAGTTACAGCGGTTCCAACGGTACATTCTTAGCTGGAACCGCTGTAAATCAATCGATATCAGGTCGTTATCCTCCCCTCCTGATGGCCTGATCCGCGGCTCACTGGAAACTCCTCCCTCCAGTGGGCCGCAATCATTTTGCAATGTTCGCTTTGCATATTAACCCTCCATTGACTCAATCTATTCAAAATAGGGAATAAAGAATGTTTGGGCTTTGGAAGCATTTTGAGATTCTGATCGAGCCGATGTGTATTTTCGGTTTTGCTTAGATAAAATCTCGTCCGGGCCTGAAATGTCTTAACGCATCTGGGTTGAAGCTTGGCCTTCCCACTACTCTATGTTAATCCCTGAATCGTCCTGGGATTTGGGGGAGGACGAAGCGCTACCCGAGCGGTCGTAAAACAGAAACCGGACAGTAACGTGTATGACTTGGAGTAACAGGACGATACAGGGAAGAAGTCTTATTGTGCTCGCGCTTGCGGTGCAATTTGCTTCGATGACGGTGTCGCCTGCATTGGCGTTCGAGATTTTTGGTGTCCGTCTCTGGGGCAAGGATAAGACGGAGGATGCCGATGCGGTCATCTCCGATCCCAAGCATTATTCGGTCAACGTCGAGGCAACGGGCAGTCGCAAAAATGCTGACGGTAGCGATGCTGACGTGAAATCCGTTATCGAAGGCGCTTCTGGCCTCGTATCGGATGAAGATAAGCCAGCATCAGGTTCAGCAGGGCTTTTGGCCAAGGCGCGTGGCGATTATCGCCGCATTCTATCAGCGCTATATGGCGAAGGTCGATATGGTGGCACGATCTCCATCAAGGTTGATGGTCGTGAAGCCAATGATATTCCCGTTGATGCCGATATACCAGACAATGCCAAGATCGACATTTCAGTTGATCCCGGTCCTCAGTTTTTGTTCTCGCGCACAGCAATTTCCAACATTGCGCCGCCGCCTGTCGACAAGCGCGATAAAGTGCAGTCGCCGGAAGAAGCTGGCTTTGCACCCGGTCAGGTTGCCCGTTCAGGTACGATCCTGAAGGCAGAGCGTCTGGCAGTCGAGGCCTGGCGTCAGCAGGGCTATGCGAAGGCAAAAGTAACCGGTGAAGACATTGTTGCGGATCACGACGGCAATACACTTGCCGCTGACGTTTCGCTCGATCCGGGTCGTAAGGCGCATTACGGTCCTGTGAGTGTGGTTGGTACAGCGCGTATGGACCCGCAATTCGTGGCCTGGATGACGGGCTTGAAGCCGGGACAGGAATACGATCCTGACGATATAGAGAAGGCTAAAAAGCGGCTTGGTCGCATGGAAGTCTTCCGTGCGATGAATTTCGAGGAAGCCGAGAAAATTGAGGCGGATGGCAGTCTGCCAATGACGCTCAATGTTCAGGAGCGCAAGCCACGCCGCTTTGGTTTTGGTGCAGAATATTCAACGCTTGATGGCTTCGGCGTCACCGGATACTGGATGCACCGCAACCTGTTCGGCAGAGGCGAACGTTTGCGCTTTGATGCCAAGGTCAGTGGTGTAGGTGGCTCACAAGACAACTCGTTCGATCCGGCCAACTTTACTTATACGCTTGGCACGAGCTTCACAAAGCCTGGGGTTTATACGCCAGACACGGATTTCGTCGCAGCACTCGATGCAAAGCGTGAAGTGCTCGACGCTTATACCGAAACATCGATCAATGCGAAGACCGGCTTCACGCAGATTTTCAGTGATGAGCTTTCGGGAGCGCTTTATGCCAAGGCCAGCCATGGCCGCTTCGATGACGATTATTTCGGAACGCGTGAATTCACGACAGGCGGGCTTGAAGGCAATCTTCTTTATGATGGCCGTAACAACAAGCCCGACCCAAGCTCCGGTGTCTATCTCGAAGGCAATATTCAGCCGTTCTACGAGTTTCAACGCGGCAATTTTGCAACCCGTTTTACAGCTGAGGGCCGTGCCTATTACGGGTTTGGAGCAACAAACCGCGTGATTCTCGCAGGTCGCGTAAAGGTCGGTTCGGTTGTTGGTGCCGATATTGCAGATCTGCCGCCCAACCAGCTGTTCCTTGCGGGTGGCGGTGGATCCATCCGTGGCTATTCCTATCGCGGTGTCGGTGTTGAAACATCGACGGGCGATGTCATCGGTGGCCGTTCGCTGGTTGAGACATCGGGTGAAGTGCGCGCACGTGTCACCGATTCCATCGGTGTCGTCGGCTTTGTCGATGCGGGCTATGTGGGTGAGCAATCCTATCCAGATTTTTCGGAAGAAATGCGTGTCGGCGCGGGTCTCGGCTTACGCTATCTGACGGGGCTTGGGCCGATCCGTCTCGACGTCGCACTCCCGCTTAACCGCCGCTCGGGCGATCCGAGCTATGCATTCTACGTAGGCATAGGACAGGCGTTTTGACCAGATTTTTTGCACTCTTAGCCTTCATTCTATTCGCTATTCCTGTGGTCGCGCAGGAGCAGGCGGAAGAGGAAAAATCGTATTTCATTTCATTCGTGGAGAGCAAGCTTTCCGCGCCAAACCGTCGTATCCAGTTTTCGGGTCTGAGTGGTCTTCTGTCATCTGAAGCGAGTGTCGGCGCAATTACCATTGCCGACCGTGAAGGTGTATGGCTGCGAATTGAAAATGCAAAACTCAACTGGAGCCGCACGGCGCTGTTCACTGGCCGACTCAGCATTCAGTCGCTGGTGGCAGAGCGTATTGACCTGATCCGCAAGCCGTTGCCGGATAACAGTCTGCCTTCGCCTGAATCATCAAGCTTCAGCCTGCCGGAACTGCCGCTTTCGATCAATATCGACAGCCTCGACGTCTCAAGCCTGCACTTTGGTCAGGATATTTTCGGCCTGCAATCGGAAGTTTCGCTCAACGGTAATCTGTCGCTGGCCGATGGATCGC
The DNA here is from genome assembly GCF_032066345.1 of Brucella sp. Lineage (NCBI taxonomy): Bacteria > Pseudomonadati > Pseudomonadota > Alphaproteobacteria > Hyphomicrobiales > Brucellaceae > Brucella > Brucella sp. The sequence continues at coordinate 375,259 of NZ_DAMBKZ010000002.1, read as the reverse complement.
TGAATTCCGCTTTCAATATCAAACGCCTTGATGGTCCGGGTGGCAATTTTTCTCTCCGGGCAGCTTATGCCAATGCCGATCAGAAACTTGATCTCGATCTGAAGGTTGCGGAACCTGCCAATGGTATTGTTGCCAATGTGCTCAATATTGATGGCCGTCCGCCTGTTGATCTAACGCTGACCGGCAATGGCACGCTCGACGACCTCAAGATCGATCTGGCTCTTGATACCAATGGCAGCCGTACGCTCACCGGCGGCTTTACGCTGGTTCGTCAGGCTGATGGACGCGTTTTTGCAACGCGTGTCGATGGACCTATCGCGGTTCTGGTTCCGCCAGCATTTCGCGACTTCTTTGGTGCAGAGACTGCACTTGTCGCCAATGGTTTGCTGAAAGACGGCGGTGGCTTCCGCCTTGATGATCTGGCGTTGAATACCGCTGCTTTGAAGATAAAAGCTTCAGCTGAATCCGGAAATGATGGCTTCCTGAACAAGCTTCGCGTTGATGCGGCCATTCAGGATGACAGCAAGGGCGAGGTACTCCTGCCGGTAAAGGGTGGTGATACGACTATCAACAACGCCACACTGCAAATCTCTTATGGTGATCGTCCAAACAATGACTGGACGGGTAAGCTTGCGGTTTCAGGTTTCAAGAATACGACCGTATCCGCTTCCAGCATCGCGCTGGATATGGGCGGCGTTGCTGAAAATCTTGGTGATATTACAAATCGCCACGTCACTTTCAATGTGAACGGCGGCATCAGCGGTATTGATGCTACGGATGCAAAAGTTGCCGAAGCGCTGGGTCAGAAAATCGATCTGGCGATTGCGGGCGGCTGGCGCGCCGGTTCGGCTGTTGAGCTCGCCAAGGCAAGCATCGAGGGCAATGGTTTGAGCCTTGAGCTTCAGGGCAACATTGATGACTTTGCATTCAACGGCGATATCATTGCCAAGGTTGCGAGCCTTGCTCCTTATGCCGAGCTTGCCGGACGTGATCTGGCTGGCAGCATTGACGTGAAGGCATCCGGCATTGTCAGGCCGATCAGCGGCGCATTCCAGCTCAATCTTGATGGTACGGCGCAGAAAATGCGTATCGGCACCGAAGCCGTGGATAATATCCTCGACGGTGAAGTCCGCCTCAGTGGCGCTCTGGGGCGCAGCGCGGAAGGATTTTCCGCGCGTGATTTCCGCATCGGCAATGAGCTGAGCGAAATCACTGCCAATGGCTCATTTGCATCCGATAAAGCCGATTTCGATTTTGGCGTCATGCTGTCTGATCTCAAGCTTCTGTCCGACAAAGCTTCCGGTCGCATGACGATCAAGGGCAGCGCGCGTGGCGATGATAAGCTTATTGCTTTGGCCCTTCGTGCCGATGCACCACAGGGAACGCTTGCCGACCGCAAGCTCGCCGATGGCGCTCTCGACTTCAACGCGCTTCTGGACGGCAATGCAACGACGGGTGCATCGCTTTCCGGCAAGCTTGCAGGCAGTGCGTTCCTCAATGGCGAGAAGATTGATTTCGGGTCAGTAATCGATATCGTCAATGACGAGAAGCGTCTGACCAACCTTGTATTCAATGCAGGCGGCGCGCATCTTTCTGGCAATGTTACACAGAACGCCAAAGGCCTTCTTGCTGGCCAGCTCAATGTGGATGCACCGGATATCTCGACCGCCGCGGCACTTTTCCTCGCCGATGCAACGGGTGCGGCGAATGCCGACATTACGCTCGATGCCAATGGCGAACGCCAGAATGCAACTGTTAATGCCAAGGCCAATAGTCTCAAGATCAATGGTAATCACATTGCTTCGGCTGATATTGCGCTAACGGCACAGGATCTGTTTGGTGTACCGGTCGTCGATGGCACAGCGGCAGCGCGCGATATTCTCGTTGGCACTTTAGGCATCGACAATTTTGATGCAAAGGCCAATGCAACGGGAACAAAGACCGACTTCACTGCGAGCACCAAGCTCAAGATTGGCACTTTGGCCAACGCATCCGGTTCGCTGGAGCCGAAGGATGGTGGTTTTGAGCTGGGGCTGTCATCTGCCGATGTGAGGCAGGGTTCACTTTCAGCGGTACTAGCAGCGCCTGCAACCATCGCCATGAAAGGCAGTGACATTTCGTTTGGCGATATCATCGTCAATACCGGTGACGGTCAGGTAAAGGTCAATGGTGCGATTGGAGAGCGTCTCGATCTTTCGGTTGCACTTTCCAATCTGCCTTTGGCGCTCGCTAATACCTTCAAACCTGATCTTGGTCTTGGCGGCACGCTCAATGGCACGGCTCGCGTCACAGGAACGCGTGAGAACCCGAATGCTGCTTTCGATATTGCCGCGCGGGGCGTCACGGCGGCACAGCTAAAAGATCAGGGCATCGCGCCGCTCAATGCTGATGCCAAGGGTAGCTCGGATAATAATCGTCTGAATGTGGATGCTCATGTTACTGGTGGTGGTGGCATTGATGTGACCGCAAAGGGTAGTGTTCCGCTCGGACAGGGCGATATGGCGGTCGATATCAATCTCGCCAATCTGCCACTGACTGCACTGAATGGCGCTGTGAAAGGGCAGGACCTTGCGGGTAATGTCACGGGTACAGCGCGTGTCACCGGACCTTTGACCAATCCTGCTGCAAGCTTCAATCTGCGTGGTACAGGACTGGCGGCAAAGCCTCTGCGCGACAACGGCCTTGCGCCGCTGAGCCTGCAAGCTGCTGGTAACTATGCGGCAAAGGCGGTCGATATTTCTTCGCTGACTGTTGATGGTCCGCAGGGCCTCAATGTCACAGCCAACGGCAAGGTTCCATTCTCGGGACAGGGCCTTGGTGTCAATGTTTCTGGCAGTCTTCCACTAGCACTCGCCAACCGCTTCCTTGCGGACCGTGGTGCGCAGGCAAGCGGTACGCTTTCGTTGACGGCAAGTGTTTCAGGCGGATTTGATAAGCCACAGCTTCGCGGGATGTTCTCGGCGTCAGGTGCGCAGTTTATCGATCCTGAAACCAATGTTCGTCTGAACAACATCAATATTATGGGCGCGATGGAGGGTGAAACCATCACGCTCCGTCAGGTCAATGCAGCCTTTGGCAGTGGTGGCGCGATTTCTGCGACCGGTACGATCTCGACTAATGCTGCAGCCAATTTCCCGGCGAATATTGATATCAAACTTGATCGTGCGCGCTATGCCGACGGCAAGCTGGTGGTGGCAACGGTGAATGGTGGCATTACGATCACCGGGCCGCTGATGCGTGACCCGCTGATCGCAGGCCGCATCGATGTGGATCGTGCCGAAATTACTGTGCCGGAGAATCTTGGCGGTGGTGCAACCTATGTTCCGGTGCGCCATATCAATACGCCCAAGAACGTTCAGGCGACGCTCGATCGCGCTAAAGTGGAAACGCGCCGCAGCAAGGTGCCGACGCCCACTGCTCGCCCGACAGTTCCGCGTCTTGATGTCGTTGTAAACGCGCCAAACCAGATATTTGTTCGTGGTCGTGGCATTGATACTGAGCTTGGCGGTCGCGTACGGCTGACAGGTCCTGTGACCGGCATCCAGCCCGTTGGCTCATTTGATCTTATTCGCGGTCGCATTGGCATTCTCGGCCAACGCATCACCTTCGATGAAGGACATGTCACGCTCGTTGGCGACCTTAATCCGCAAATCAACTTTGTTGCACGCAGTGAAGGCGATGACATCACGGCAATTGTTACGGTGACCGGCACGGTCGATAATCTCAATATCGTGTTCTCGTCTTCACCGGAATTGCCGCAGGACGAAGTGCTGGCGCATCTGATCTTCAAGCGCTCAATCGGCGAATTGTCGGCGTTTCAGATTGCACAGCTTGCAGCAGCAGCGGCAGAATTGGCCGGCGGTTCCAACAACTCGCTGATGGGTAAACTGCGTCAGGGAACAGGTCTCGACGATATTGATGTCGTGACTGACAGCAAGGGCGAAACTGCCGTCCGTGCGGGTCGCTATATTCGGGACAATATTTATCTGGGTGTTGAAGCCGGTTCTGGCGGATCGACCAAAGGCACCGTCAATTTAGACATTTCCCGCAACCTGAAGGTCAAGGGCGCGCTTGGATCAGAAGGCGATTCCAGCGGCGGTATCTTCTACGAAAAAGATTACTGATCGATCAGCACAGCTTGATCAAAAAGGCCGGGTATCTCCCCGGCCTTTATTATATCGACCTCACGGTAACCATTTTTCTTAACGTTTACGCGAGTGATTTAACGCTTCTTCAACCATAAGGACGCAAATTGTTGGGACGATAAAAGGGCATTTTGCCGATTGTTTCGAGTTGGACGATTTGTATGTCTAAGTTGAGTGAGAAATTAAGCCGTCGTCATTTTCTGCTGGGCACCGGCGCTGCCATGCTTGGCGGTGTCGCGGGCTGTTCGCAAACCATGGACATGTCTGCTTTTCAGATGAACATCGACCCGATGTCCACAAGCGGCATTTCGCCGATGCGTCCGCAGATCAGTGTCGATAAGAACATTACGACGCCGGATGTGATGTATGCTTCGGTGCAGGAAGGGCCTTATGCACTTCCAGCCATTCCATATCAGAAAGTGCCGAAAGAATTTCGCCGTCAGATCGTGCCTGATCCGACAGGCGAGGCGCCGGGAACCATCGTGGTCAGCACCAAGGATCACTTCCTGTATTACGTTCTTCCGGGTGGCGAAGCGCTGCGCTATGGCGTCGGCATCGGCAAGGCTGGCTTTGAATGGCAGGGCCGCGCCAATGTTCAATACAAGAAGCAATGGCCGCGCTGGACGCCTCCGCCGGAAATGATTCAGCGCAAGCCGGAGCTTGAAAAATACCGCAATGGTCAAGAGCCTGGCCCACAAAATCCGCTGGGCGCGCGTGCGCTTTATATCTTCCAGAATGGCCGCGACACGGGCTACCGCATCCATGGGTCGCCGGAATGGTGGTCGATTGGTCAGTCAATGTCCTCGGGCTGTATCCGCCTGATGAACCAGGACATTATCGATCTTTATAATCGTGTTCAGGGACAGGCACCGATCATCGTTGGATGATCGGTTCACCGATGGGCAAAAAATAGAGCGCGCACATATGATCTATGTACGCGCTCTCGTTTTTACCGGACGGACTGGAGGCGTTTCGCCCGGCTGATCGTTACTTTTGCTTATTCGTAATGAACCGGCTTGGTCGCGGTGTCAGCAAAAGCAACAAGGCGAGAAAGCTCGATCTTCATGCTGTCGACCGATGCATGAAGGGTGGTTGGTGCAGTCGTATCCTGCGCCATCTGGGTCGATATTGCTGGCATGGCAAAGGCTGCCGTCGTTAGTGCGATAGCAGCAACAAAGCCGAGGCGTCGTTCGGTTCTGGCTTGCATTTTCGTTCTCCTCGCGCCGCTTTCTGCGGCCTAAATCAAATTCATTTCCTACGCAGCGTTCCTGAAATCAGTGAAAGGTCGCGCGCCGGTTTATGTTCAAAGCACTGTCGATGGCGTGAATCGGTATTGGCAACAAAGTCTGTCCGAAATCGGCCAAAGTATCGGCAAAACTGCGGGCTGCATCTGCCACATCGTCGCAACGCCGTTTGCAGGCGATTGCTTCAAGGCAGGTTTGGAGCAGTAAGCCATCCTGATTCTGCAAGCCTGAAATCAGACCGAGCGTCAGGCACTCTTCTCGGCAGACATGCTGTGAATCGAATGGAAAGGCGCGTAGCTGGCAGCTTGCACAATGACGCAGCACGCGAATGAACTGCGAGAGCTCCCCCACAGCACGCTTTGCTTCCGATGGTCCAAGCAATTCCGAATAGAGGCCCCAGGTCATTTCCCAAGGAATGATCGATCCGGTTTCAAAACCGGCTGTCCAGCGGCGATAGCCTTCCAGCACGAGCTTCTCAGGCAGGCGATCATAATAGCCCACGCTGTTGGCGCCGTTCAGCTCTGTTATGCGCATATTCATGTTCGCCTCCACTCAGAGGTACGAACTGACGCGCAGCTTTGCTGCTTTTGCTTCGCGAGGCGTTCAGTTTCCCCTCGCGCATTGCAATATCCGGTCGGCATAAGATGAAGTTGCCAAGGCAACCCATCCACATTTGCGGACCGGCACTCACTGAGACCGATCATAGGTCCTCCAATCGAACGGGTTCAAGGCCCAAACATCAAAGGCTGCACAAAATAACTCTCGCGCATAAAAGCCCTAAATTGATCTGGAGTCAATTACTCAGCTTTTAGAAAAGTGAATTATTTCAACAGTGTAGAATTATTCTAGACTATTAAAGTCATGTTTATAGCAATAAACGAAGAACGCAACCGCTACAATTGGGTAGCGGTTGCGGCAAACGGGCGCATAACGCACGGAGAGAGGCGCATCACCGCCCTTTGCTCTAGAGCGCCGTGCGCCCTTTTGGACGCACAAATGTCGCTCTAACACTCTATATTTACAGCATAATTTTACCTCGATCTGATTCAGATTTAAGGAATTATGCTGTGGCGTCTTACGATATTAGTGGTTTGAATGATCGTCGGACTTGCCGCTCTGCGGCGTCACAGGAAATTCGAGATCGATCTTGCCAGCCTTTTCGAATTCCAGCGTCGCGGAAACCTTGTCGCCTTCCTTGTAAGGCTGGTCTGGCTGAATGAACATCAGGTGATAGCCACCGGATTTCAGCTCAACCGTTTCGCCAGCTGGAATATCCAAGCCGCCGTCGAGCTTGCGCATCTTCATGACCTGATTTTCCATGCTCATTTCATGGATTTCAACGCGCTTGACACCGGTTGTTGTGACGCTGACCAGCTTGTCTGCATCCTTGCCGTCGTTTTTGATGGTAAGGAAGCCACCAGCGACTTTTGCACCTGGAACCATGGCGCGGATTGATGGGCCGCTGATGCTAAGATCGCCGACCTTGGTTGGGGCCATAGCATGATCGCCGTGGTTTCCGTGGTCACCATGCCCACCGTGGCCCGCATGTTCATCGGCGCCAGACGCAGCCATCACGCGAAGCTGTGGTGCCGGATGTTCCAGATCATGGGGGTTTTGGCCTTCGGCTGCAATTTCGGTCCATGCGACGGAATCATCTGTGCCGCAGAACTGCGTGACTGGGAAGGAGAGGGTCGTGTCCTTATCGAACTTGGCAAGCTGGCCAACCACGACAAACTCATCATAGAAGTCGCTTGGCAACTCGCCTTCGCTCCATGTGACCTGCTTTACGCCGGAGGTTATGTCTTTGCCGTGGATCTTATAGCTCTGCGCATAGTCGCCCTTGGCTGTTTCAACTTTCCAGCTAGCCTTTGGCTGTGGCTGAGCTGAAACAAAACCTTCTGGCAGTTCAATCTTTACAGCGGTCGTGGCTTTGCCCTCGCAGCCGTGCGGGATGCGGACAACCGCCTTGTAGAAACCGCCCGCCTTGGCTTCGCTCTGTTCAAGTGACGAGTGGGCACTGGCAAAGCCGGCTGAAGCGCAAAGTGCGAGAACCGAAATAGCGGATGTAAGAAAACGAGTGTTTTTCATCGTAAGAAACCTGAATAATCAAATTTAGGGACGCAGCGCTGTTAAGCGTGCGCAGGAAAATTGATTTCAGGCAAAGGGCGGCGCTTGTGGCGGCGCAGACGGTGGATAGGCTGTTTGCCGTAAGATTGGCTCTGACGGTACGACAATGTCAGCAGCGGCAACATTCGGTGCAGCACCCGTTGATGGTGCGGGGGTAGGGCAAAGGAATGCCGACGAAATACGGCAGGCATCGCAGATATTACTGTTATGCAGATGTTGATCCCGATCATGCCCGTCCTGATCGACTGCGTGATCGGTGATACAGAGAATGGGATAACTACCATCAGGCAGAACATATTCTGCAAGGAGCAATTGTTCAGGAGAAGCGAGCGTAACAGGCTTGTGCCCAAAAGCGACAAGCATCAGTGCCAATACGCTCAGAATACGTATCGCCAATGTTGCCCGTAACTGGACTGCGCGCGTGTTCAACCGAAAAATCTCCTTCAGGATCGACCTTATCTATTCCAACGTGGCTGTCTTTGCCAAGCGTCAAATAGAAGCGTTCTTAAGGCAGTAGAGAATAGGGTGGGAGCTCAGTGCCAGGAATTTTGCTTGCGCTCAAAGAAGGCCTGGGCCCCCCTTACCCTCTTACTCAAACGTAGCGCCCGCCGCGCTGAATGACTTCGATCTTGTAGCCATCCGGATCTTCGACAAAGAAGAAGCGCGCGACCTGCACGTCACCATTCTTAAAGTCCACCAGCTTGCCGACTTTGAAGTTCAGTCCTGTGAAACGAGCATGTTCTGCATCAAGGGCATCGACCACAAAAGCTAAATGGCCATAGCCATCGCCAAGATTATATGGCTCTGTACGCCCCTTGTTGATGGTCAACTCTACTTCGAAGTCGGCTTCGTCATTGCGCAGATAAACAAGCGTAAAGCTTTCGAAATCGATGCGCTCGGCGATCTTCAGACCGAAAGCCTGATCATAGAAGGAAACAGACTTTCCCTCATCAAGAACGCGTATCATCGTGTGGATGGCTTTGGCCATTATGTCACCTGTCTCTCAAAACTCTTTGCTTGGTTCTATTGGCCTTTTGGCTAAAACTGGATTATCTCAAGACATGCAAAGCGGGCAAGCGGAGAGCTTGCCGCAGACGAGGTTGGAATAATGTCAGGCGTAACGCGTGAACAGGTTCTCGAACGGCTGAAAGCCGTGACAGGACCAGATTTCGAAAGCGATGTTGTGTCGCTTGGTCTGGTGTCGGATATTTTCATTGCCGACGGCAAGGTCTTCTTTTCCATCACAGTTCCTGCGGATCGCGCAAACGGGCTTGAGCCAATGCGATTGGCTGCTGAAAAGGCGGTTAAGGAAATTCCGAGTGTGTCCGGTGCGCTGGTCACGCTGACTGCGGAAAAGAAGGGCGGTCGCACAAGTGATGATGCGCCCCCGGCACCAAAACCACAGCCACGTCCCGCACAGGCTGCAGCAGCGCCAAATCGCCAACCACCACAACCGCGTCCGGCAGCCAAGCCTGGTATTCCCGGCGTTGGCGCAATCATTGCTGTTGCGTCCGGCAAGGGCGGCGTCGGTAAATCCACCACTGCCGTTAATCTGGCGCTCGGTATGGCCGCAAATGGCCTGAAGGTCGGCATTCTTGATGCCGATATTTACGGCCCATCCATGCCACGCCTGCTCGGTCTTTCTGGTCGCCCGGAAACTGTTGAAGGCCGCATTCTCAAGCCAATGGAAAACTACGGCGTCAAGGTGATGTCGATGGGTTTCATGGTGGATGAAGACACGCCGATGATCTGGCGCGGACCGATGGTCATGTCGGCGCTGACACAGATGCTGCGCGAAGTGGCATGGGGTAATCTCGACGTTCTGGTCGTCGATATGCCGCCCGGCACCGGTGATGCACAGCTCACCATGGCGCAGCAGGTGCCGCTGGCGGGTGCAGTCGTTGTTTCCACACCGCAGGATTTGGCGCTGATTGATGCGCGCAAAGGACTGGCCATGTTCCGTAAGGTCGATGTGCCGCTTTTGGGTATTGTCGAGAATATGAGCTATTTCATCGCACCCGATACTGGCAAGCGCTATGACATTTTCGGCCATGGCGGCGCGCGCAAGGAAGCAGAGCGCCTCAACGTGCCATTCCTTGGGGAGGTGCCGCTGCATATGGATGTGCGTGCGCATTCCGACAACGGCACACCGATCACGGTCGTTGAACCCGACAGCGAACACGCGAAAATCTATCGTGATATTGCAGCCAAGGTTTGGGGGAATATGAAGTCGGGTGAGGGAGCTGGAAAGCCCGCTCCGACGATCGTGTTTGAATAACCCGCAAAAGGAAAAGGGCCCGACAGGGCCCTTTTTAAATTATGTGACCACCGACGGTTCAGTGCGCCCGCTGCGCTTTTTTACCTCGGCAATCTGTTCTGCTGCATCAATTAGCGTTGCCAGTGTTTCCTGCGTGTCGAGATCATGCTTGGCCTGATCTGCCTCATAGCGCTCGATATAGATGCGGATGGTGGCGCCCGATGTGCCTGTGCCGGAAAGACGCAGAACGACACGCGCACCGCCTTCAAAATAGATGCGGATACCCTGATGTTCGCTTACCGAATGGTCGATCGGATCATGATAGGCGAAATCATCGGCCTTTTCGATCTTCAGACCGTTGACGCTGGTGCCCGGCAGGCTTGCAAGCTTGCCACGCAGATCAGCAACCAGCTTTTTTGCGATGTCGGAATCAACAGCTTCATAATCGTGACGGGTGTAATAGTTGCGGCCAAAACGCGCCCAATGCTCTTCGACAATGGCTTTCACGCTTTCCTTGCGCACCGCCAGAATGTTGAGCCAAAGCAGAACTGCCCACAGCCCGTCTTTCTCGCGCACATGGTCAGAGCCAGTGCCGGAGCTTTCCTCACCACAGATCGTCACCTTGCCGTGGTCGAGCAGATTGCCGAAGAATTTCCAGCCGGTTGGTGTCTCGTAAATGCCAATGCCGAGTTTTTCCGCAACGCGGTCAGCCGCCGCGCTGGTTGGCATGGAACGGGCGATACCCTTGATGCCGTCCTTATAACCGGGGGCCAGATGCGCATTGGCCGCAAGCATTGCCAAAGAATCGGAAGGGGTTACGAAAATGCCGCGTCCGATGATGAGATTGCGGTCGCCGTCGCCGTCCGATGCCGCGCCAAAATCCGGTGCATTATCCGACATAAGAAGGTCGTAAAGCTCTTTGGCATAAACGAGATTTGGATCGGGATGATGTCCGCCAAAATCTGGCAGCGGAACGAAGTTCATCACGCTGCCTTCCGGCGCACCAAGACGGTGCTCAAAAATTTCCTTGGCATATGGGCCGGTAACAGCATGCATGGCATCGAACTTCAACCCGAAGCCGCCCTTGATCATGGCGCGTATAGCATCAAAGTCGAACAGGCTTTCCATCAGTTCGGCGTAGTCTGTGACTGGATCAAAGACCACGATTTCTGTGTCGCCAACTTTGGCGGTTCCAAGCGTGTTGAGGTCAATATCAGCTGCTTCTATGATCTTGTACTGATCGATCACCTTCGAGCGCGCAAAGATCGCTTCGGTGATCTTTTCAGGCGCAGGACCGCCATTGCCGATATTGTATTTGATGCCAAAATCTTCGTTCGGGCCGCCGGGATTGTGGCTGGCGGAGAGAATGAGACCACCAAAAGCCTTGTATTTGCGGATCATGTTGGAAGCTGCAGGTGTGGAGAGAATACCATCCTGACCAACCATGATGCGGCCGAAACCGTTGGCCGCTGCAATCTTGATGACTTTCTGGATCACTTCGCGATTATAGAAGCGACCATCACCACCAACCACGAGCGTCTTGCCCGCAAAGCCGTCCAGCACATCGAAAACCGACTGGATGAAGTTTTCAGCATAATTGGGCTGCTGGAAAACCGGAACCTTCTTGCGCAGACCGGATGTTCCGGGTTGCTGATCCTGAAAGGGCGTGGTTGCAACTGTCTTGACGGTCATATTTTTCCCGTTCGATTCAATGATTTGAACTAGCAAGTGATCAGTCTTTGCGGTCATTGCAAGACAAGATAGATCAAACTTATTGTTTGAAAATAACAAACTGTGTGCTGTTCTGCAGAAACACGTCTATTTTTCATTTCTGGTGCCCTCATATGAAGCCTTGCCCAACAGAAAACCTGCCGGCAGAAATCCTCTCAAAGCTTTCGAATACAGACGGCCGTTTGATTGTTGCGATTGCTGGTCCACCCGGAGCAGGTAAATCCACGATTTCTGAGTATCTGCGGGATGCGATCAATAAAGGCGGAGTAGGGTCAGCCGTTATTGTGCCGATGGACGGCTTTCATCTGGACAATGCAATCCTTGAAGAGCGCGGCCTTCGAAGCCGTAAAGGGTCGCCGCCCACTTTTGACTGCGCAGGTTTTGCAGCTCTGCTGGGGCGTTTGAAAAATGCTTCGGAAGACGTCATCATTCCGGCCTTTGATCGCACGCTTGATCTTGCACGCGCTGGCGCAGCAATTGTGCGCGTCGATCATCAAATTCTGCTGGTGGAAGGCAATTATCTTTTGCTCAATCAGGAGCCTTGGACGGAACTCGCATCGTTTTTCGATATGACGATCTTTCTGGAAGTGCCTTTTTCCGAGCTTGAACGTCGCCTCATCCAGCGTTGGCTTGATCATGGACACACAGAAGACGCAGCACGTCAGCGCGCACTTTCCAATGATATTCCCAATGCCGAACTCGTGGTCTCATCCTCACGCGATGCGAATTACATCGTCACAACGGCATAATAACGCATGACGGAAAATTGCACCGCCAAGGCTTGCCGCAGATGATTCCTGCCTGCATGATATTCAATATCAGTTATATTATCACGGGATCAGCCTTTCATGACAAACTATGTTTTCGCGCCTTCTCCACAGCCTTTCGTGCCGGTTAAGGGAACCGAAGCGCGTTTTCCCGTGCATCGCATTTATTGCGTCGGTCAGAACTATGCCGATCACGCGATTGAAATGGGTGGTGATCCAACGCGCAATCCGCCTTTCTTCTTCCAGAAAAACCCGGATAGCCTTGTGATTGAAGGCGGTGATTTTGCCTACCCGCCGCAGACCGAAGACGTGCATCATGAGATTGAGCTGGTCGTGGCCCTCAAAAAAGGCGGCAAGGACATTGCAGTCGAACAGGCACTGGACCATGTTTATGGTTATGCAGTCGGCATCGACATGACGCGCCGTGACTTGCAGGCCGTTGCAAAGAAGGCGGGTCGTCCTTGGGAAGTGGCGAAAGCTTTTGAGCATTCCGCGCCATGCTCAGCCATTGTGCCCGTATCGGAAATCGGCCATCCCGAATCGGCTGAAATTTCTATGAAAATTAATGGAGAAACCCGCCAGTCGGGCGATCTTAATCAGATGATCTGGAAGGTTGCCGAAACGATTTCTTATCTTTCGTCTCTGTTTGAGCTTCAACCGGGCGACCTTATTTACACTGGCACACCGGCAGGCGTCGGACCTGTCCAGCGTGGTGATCTTCTCGAAGGGTCTGTGGGCGGCGTTGGGTCAATTTCTGTAAAGGTTGTCTAGGCTGGCTTAGGGGGCTCCGAGCATTTGGGTGAAAACTGCGCATCAGTTTTGTGCAGGGTAATGCTAAGAACGAAAGACGGAGCGCTGGCCTCATTGGAAAGCGCTCTGATAACGGAGGAACGATGAGCACCTATCTCCCCACTGACGTGCATGACGCTCTCGAACGTTTCATTCATGAGACGCATCCGGGCCTCAATCAGACTGAGGCAATTATTCTCATTCTCCGAAAGGCGCTCGTGCATCAGGGCTATCTTGCAGCAGAGCCAGAACATGGTACACCGCCAGAAGATTTGAATGCCACGAATGACGATTGAATATGAATAAGAACCCACCTGAGGGAGCGGGCCAGAAGGCAGCTCTCGGTCGCCGCCTTCTGCTTCTGACGATTTTGGCGATTTTGCTGACATGTGCGCTCATCTGGATGAGCATTTATCTGTTTGATCCAGATGGTGGTCTCGGTTTTGACGACTTCGGAATTTTTGCACATGAATTCAATGCGATAGATACAATGCTGCCTCGCATTCTGTGAGGCTTAAAATCGTTCTATTACGCTTTGAAATATTCATTTTGACGCGCCTTTGACGTTCTGGGCTTCCGCTTTGCGTATTTTGCGTGGTACATGACTGTCATCGATTGAAAGAATATTGTCTGAACCGGGCCGCAAAACGGACCGCTCAAGCCAAGAGGGTCTTATGGCATTCGAGGACATCAAAGCGGAAATCGCCCTGCTTTTCGAGCAGATGGTAAACCAGCCGCAGGACGTTCATGAGATTCGTGAAACGGTTCGTGAGAAGCTTAACACGCTCAAAGCCACAGGTATGCCTCTGCCAGCTGATCTGGTTGAACTCGAAAAACGCATCGAACAAGATTTCGATTCATAGGATCGGTCACTCATGCGCACACAAGCTCCATCAAAGCCGCTTTCTATGACCTTTCTTAAAGGTGCTCTCCTCCTCGGTTGTGCAGTTGCTCTCAGCGCCTGCAACACGACAAGTGACGGAAAGTCTGCAAAGACCGCGCTGATTTCGCCGACTGAAAATTCAACGACGACCGCAACCGTATCTGCAACGGGCGACACGGCAACTCCAGCCGCAGGCGCCACCGCAGTTGCTGACGCGACTGCTCCTGCTGATGGAACGCAGGCAGTTGCATCGCTCGAAAGCCCGGTTCTTCCTACCAATGTACCGATTCCGGGCATTCGCGGTCAGTCTGAGCCGATGATGGCTTATGCCGGTGCGCAGGCGGAAGCCTCCCCAGCCTCCATGGCTGCCAATATGGTATTTGAAACACCTGATCACGCACCGGAAGAACTCGACGCGCTGATTACCAAATATTCTGTTGCCTATGATGTGCCGGAGCGTCTGGTACGCCGCGTGGTACATCGCGAAAGCCGTTTTAATCCGGGTGCGCGCAATGGACCATATTGGGGTCTGATGCAGATCAGTCATCCAACCGCGCGCGGTATGGGCTACAAGGGCAATGCCAAGGGTCTTCTCGATGCTGAGACGAACCTGAAATATGCGGTTCGTTACCTCTCCGGCGCCTATAAGGTTGCTGGTGGAGACGAAAGCCAAGCTGTTCGTTTCTATGCACGCGGTTATTATTATGATGCCAAGCGCAAGGGATTGCTGCAGGAAACCGGACTTGATGGCAGCTGGAAGCGTAGTGGTCCAACCCGCGATGCCGCAGCGGCGTCATCCGAAACGACAACTCTGCCAGATGCAGCTGCTGCTCCGTTGCCGGGTGTCGCACCGATTCAGGCTTCCTATACGCCTTCCGCGCAATAAGTTCATCCGACAAACTGTCATCTTGACGCTGCAAAGCGATGGCAGTTTGCTGTCTTAACAAAAGCGTGTCGCGGTTTATCCCAAAACCGGTTCCCACCTTTAGAAGACAAGAGCGCGTGAGATGGATGTAAAACTGCCTTATCCAATTAAATGGAAATATGATCGGGCTGAGCTTTGGGCCGATGGCGTCATCCATGTGCTGGGTGTTGCTCTGGCGCTTGCCGGTGCAATTGCCATGTTGCTCTATTTTCTACCGAATATGTCGGCAGCCACGTCGATTTCTTCGAGCGTTTATCTGGCAAGTCTTCTGGGTGCGCTCGGGATTTCAGCAGTTTATAATATCTGGCCGGTTTCGCCGACAAAATGGTTCCTGCGCCGTTTCGATCATTCGGCCATTTATCTCTTGATTGCTGGCACTTATACGCCTTTTGCCATGCATATGGGTGATCGCGCCTTGCCGCTGCTTCTCTTTGTCTGGAGCGTGGCGTTTGTCGGTATCTTTCTCAAACTCTTCATGCCCGGACGCTTTGATCGTCTATCGATCCTGCTTTATTTGGCGCTCGGCTGGAGTGGCGTCATGGTCTATGACACCATGGTGCAATCACTGCCGCCTGCCGTCTTCTGGCTGATCGCCGCAGGCGGTATGGTCTATTCGCTGGGCGTGATCTTCCACGTCTGGGAACGGTTGCGTTTTCAAAATGCCATCTGGCACGGTTTTGTCGTGGTCGGCGCAGCACTTCATTATTGTGCGGTGTTTGTTGTTGGGACTTGAATTTCAATCCTAATGAAAGTCGCGTGAGTTCGGCATAATCTTTACATTTCGCGGATGACGTGCGGTCGTCTGTGAGGGCGCAATGAGCCTTTGCGGTTCGCGCCCGCTCATCTCAATCAGTGTCGCGGAACGATCCTGAATTTTTGCCGCCACCAGATGCACGATGCCCTCCGGGCTGCGCTGAACCTGCCCATCAATAAGAATAAGCCGTGCCCCCATCACCTCGCGGCGGAAGGTCTTCATGATCTTTGGCCAGACGACGATATTGGCAATGCCCGTTTCGTCCTCGATGGTTAGAAACACCACACCCTTGGCGCTACCGGGGCGCTGGCGCACGGTGACAATACCCGCAACCTTCATGTGGCTTCCCTGCTTGCCTTCTTGCACGGCCCGACAGGTGGAAACACCTTCCGCAGAAAATCCTTCACGCAGATATTGCAGCGGATGGCCTTTAAGCGAGAGCCGGGTTGTTTCATAGTCGGCAATCACATGTTCGGAAGCAGCCATTTCAGGAAGTTTCGTGCGCGGTTCTTCCGCCAGTTCGCTTGTTTCGGCGGCGCGGAACAGCGGCAATGTTTCATCATTGGGCAGGCGCCGCACGGCCCATAATGCGACACGGCGGTCAATGTCGAGTGAGCCGAAAGCGTCGGCATCAGCGAGGAGAGTGAATGCGCGCCGGTCTAGCCGCAGACGGCGGTGCATGTCTTCAATGCTGCGATAAGGGTCATGCTGGCCAGCCATAAGGAGCTCGGCGTTGCGCCCGGAAAACCCGTCGATCTGACGAAAGCCGAGCCGAAGCGCAAGTTTCCCGTCCTGCGTTTCTGTCAGAATATTGTCCCACTGACTAAAGTTCACATCGACAGGCAATGCCCTCACATCATGCTCACAGGCATCGCGCACGATCTGCGCTGGCGCATAAAACCCCATTGGCTGTGAGTTGAGAAGCGCTGCCGCAAATACCTCTGGATGATGGCATTTGATCCATGCGGAAATATAAACAAGATGCGCAAAGCTTGCGGCATGGCTTTCCGGAAAGCCATATTCACCGAAGCCTTTGATCTGGTTGAAGCAATTCTCGGCAAAGGTCCGATCATAGCCACGGTTGACCATGCCATCGATCATCTTGGTTTCCATGGTGTGGATGGTGCCCATCTTGCGGAAGGTCGCCATGGCACGTCGTAACAGATTGGCTTCATCTGGCGTGAATTTCGCGGCCTCAATGGCAATGCGCATGGCCTGTTCCTGAAACAGCGGCACGCCTTTGGTCTTTTCCAGAATTTTTCGCAGCTCGTCCGGCTCGCCATGTTCGGGGGAAGGCGAGGGATAGGTGACATTTTCCTGCCCGCTTCGCCGCCTCAGATAAGGATGCACCATGTCGCCCTGAATAGGGCCCGGGCGTACAATGGCGACCTGAATCACAAGATCGTAGTATTTTCGTGGGCGCAGGCGCGGCAGCATGTTCATCTGTGCGCGGCTTTCAACCTGAAACACACCGACCGAGTCGCCTTTGCAAAGCATGTCGTAAACGGCTTTGTCTTCACGCTCCAGAGTGGCAAGTGTGAGCTTTTCGCCACCATAAAGCTGCGGTTTGTGCGCATGAATGAGGTCGAAAGCCTTACGGATGCAGGTGAGCATGCCGAGCGACAGCACATCGACTTTCATCAGACCGACTTCGTCGATATCGTCCTTGTCCCATTCAATGAAAGAGCGTTTGTCCATTGCTGCCGGGCCGATTGGCACAGTCTCGTCCAGACGGTCACGCGTCAGCACAAACCCGCCCACATGCTGCGACAGATGCCGTGGAAAACCGATCAGCTCCAGCGCCAGTTCGACCGCACGTCGGATGATGGGGTTATCAGGATCAAGCCCTGCCTGCCGGATATGTTCCTTGTCGATACCGCCGCCAGATATGCCCCAGACCGTGTTGGCAAGTGCAGCCGTCACATCTTCAGTCAGACCCAACGCCTTGCCGACATCGCGTATGGCACTGCGCGAGCGATAGCTGATGACGGTCGCGACAATCGCCGCACGGTCTCTCGTGTAGCGATCATAGACATATTGCATCACCTCTTCGCGCCGCTCATGCTCGAAATCGACGTCAATATCGGGTGGTTCTTTGCGCTCGGCGGAGATAAAGCGCTCAAACAGAAGGTCCACCGCTGTTGGGTCAACACCCGTTATGCCCAGACAGAAACAGACAACGGAATTGGCCGCTGAACCACGCCCCTGACACAGAATCTTTTCTCTTTTGGCAAAGCTCACAATGTCATGGACGGTGAGAAAGTAAGCCGCATATTGCAGCTGTTCTATCAGTGCCAGTTCCTTACGGATCAGTCCTTGCACCTTCGGCGGTATGCTATCCGCGCCATAATGCTGGGCAGCGCCGTCCCATGTCAGATCATGCAAATGCTGTTGCGGTGTCTTGCCCGGTGGCACTGGTTCATCAGGATAATCATAACTCAGCTCATCGAGCCGGAAGGTGATTGGGGCCACGAAATCGGCGGTCGTCTCAATCGCTGCCGGGTAATTGCGGAACAGGCGCACCATTTCATTTGGCGGCTTGAGATGCCGCTCGGCGTTCTTTTCAAGCAATCGCCCTGCCGCGAAAACCGTTGTGTAATGCCGTGTTGCCGTCAGCACATCTTGCAGCGCACGGCGATCCGTATGGTGATAAAGCACATCATTGGTGGCAAGCAACGGCACATTCGCTTCCGCTGCAAAGCGTGCGATGCGCTCTGCGCGACGTCCGTCATGACCCTGATGCGGCATGGTCAGCGCCAGCCAGGCAGAGCCGGGAGCGGCTTGTGCGATCTCCGTCAGACGTGCAGCAAAATCAGGATCATCTTCATCGGGAGCAAAGACTGCGATCTGAAACTGCCGCGCCCGAAATAGCAGATCGCCCCACTCAAGATGGCATTCTCCCTTGGTGACAGCGCGGTGTTTGCCCTCAGTCAGCAGGCGGCACAATTGTCCATAGGCCGCGCGATCACGCGGATAGACGACCATGTCTGGCGTGCCGTCGATGAAGGAAAGGCGGCAGCCGATGAACAGACGGAAGTCGCATGTGTCGCGAATATCTTTCCACGCAGCATGAGCGCGAACCACACCGGCCAGCGTGTTGCGGTCAGCAATGCCGATACCGGACAGCCCGAGCGCGTGGGCTTGCAAGACCAGCTCCTGTGGATGCGATGCGCCACTCAGGAAAGAAAAGTTGCTGGCCACCGCCATTTCAAAATAGCGGGACATCACGCAAACAGCCCATGCAAAAACCAGCGCGGATGATTCAAGCCGTCAAAAAGCCCTTCGCGGAAAATCCAGAAGCGCTGGCCGTTATCATCCTCCACGCGGTAATAATCGCGCAGCTGCGGCACATCATGACCGATGGAAAGCCACCATTCCGGTTCGATCCGCTCCGGCCCTTCGGCAAGGCGCACATGATGACGCACACGCCGCCACAGGAAAAACGACGGCGGACTGTCGGGTACTTCTGCAATACTCTCTATTGGCTGCGGCGGACGAAACAGTTTGATTGGTCGCGCGGGCGGATCATCGGGAAGTGTTGGGCTGCTTTCATAATCGCCTTCGCTTTTGTGGATTTGCAGGGCCGGGCGCAGACCAAAAGCACGTTCGGGAATATGCGTGTTGCGCGAGAAGGAAACCAGTACACGCTCCTGCCCCAGCCGCGCAGAAAGCCGGTCGATCAACTGGCTAAAGCCAGCTTCATCTTCTTCATGCTGATCAAGCCCTGTCTGGCGCTGGGCGATTGCTCCGCTGCGAAGTGCTGCCAGGCGGATCATGTCGAAGCCAAAACCGGCATCAAGCGGATCGGTGAGAGCCTTGAGCCGCTCCCGTGCCAGCCTGAGAAATACCCGATCTTCACGCAAAGGCTGGCCAGTTTCGATACGGATATGGCGCACCTCGCCGTCGACACGGAAGAAGGATGCTTCGATCAGAAGCGCGCCTTTTCCCTCGATTTCAAGAAGTGCAAACAGCTCCTGCGCCAGCTCCTGCAAAATTTGCTCAACAAGCTCCATCACCGTGACCGGTTCGGACAGGCGGCGTTCGGCAATGTTGAGCGGCACGATACGCAGGGGCGAAATCGGTGCGCGCTCCTGTCGTGCCAGCCGGTCAAGTTTGGTGGCAAGGTCGGTTCCAAAACGCGCAGTCAAGGCTGCGCGGGGCAGCGCCATCACATCGCCAATGCGCTTTAGCCCGGCACGTTTAAGGCCCGTCTCAGCAGTCTCGTTCAGTTCAAGAGAGCTGATTGGCAGGCGTGGTAAAAAATGGTCGGCACCAGCCTTGCTGAAAACGCCGCCGCGCGTTCCGCGTGCCAGCAGCCGTGCGGCAAAGCTGTTGTCAGCCATTGCCGCCTGTATGTTCAGGCCAGCCCGTTCAATCCGCATGATTGCGTCCTCACGCATGGCAGCAAGCCCGCCAAAAAGATGTGCGCAGCCGGTGATGTCGAGCATCAGCCCATGCGGCTCGTCAAAGGCTATAAGCGGCGTGTAGCGTTCGCACCAATGGGCAAGACGCTTGAGCAACGCTGCATCGCGTTCCGGTGCGGCTGTTGCAACGTCAAGCCTTTCCACCCGCGCTCGCGCATCGGTTAGCGCCATGCCGGGGAAAAGACCGAGCTTTGCAGCCTTAGCATCCACTGCCGTCAGGCGCAGCGCATTGGCCGTGCGCTCGGTGACGACAAGCGGCGGTTTTTCTGTGCCATCATGCTGAATGTTGTTGCGAAGCCGGTCGGTCGGCAGAAACGGAAACCAGAGGGCGAGGAACACGCGATCTGCCGTTCTGTTCGGCTGTTCCAAATTCGAGGGTTTCATTGTTCCATTCCATGATCCATTGCCCACAGGTGCCGTGTCGATTGCGTTCCAGAATTGCCGAAAACACCGGCTTTCCGGGTGCATTCGCGCCACTGGAGCGGGAGGATGCAGGCGCCACCCGCCAGCGGCTGACGGCAGCGCTCTGCACGCCTGTTCGGTGGCTCCTGAGCAGGATGACAGGCAAGTGTGCGGTTTCGGTTGCCAGAAGCAGGCGACGCGAGGCGGTCAGGTCGAGACATTTAGGCTGGCCGCTCATCGAGGCGACCACGCCGGAAATGAGGTTCGAAGCCTTGCCGCTTGCCTCTTCAAGCGCATCATTCGCTGCTTTTAAAACATCTTGAGCGGTTGGGCAGCGCACGATCAGCAGCCGTGACGGATTGATTCCGAAGGCATGAAGTCCCGGCGGATAAAGCCCGCCATATTCGCTTGAGGCGCTTTCTTCCTCAATCCAGATGATTGGTCTTCTTGAAGGGGATGCACGCAAAGCCATGGCCAGCGCGAAACCGGTAGCAGCCATATGCGCGCCGGGGTTTTCAGCAAAAACCTCATGCAGTGCATCGCCTCTCAGGCCATGCGGAAAAGCATCATCAGCTTCGGCAAGGCCGAGCGTGAAACTGCCTGCACGCCCGCAGCCTGTTCCGGTCTCGTCTGTAAAACTCGCCTGCGAGGCATTGCCTTCGATGGCCGTAACCATGCGCCGCAACGCCGTGATGTCGATGCCGCTCACGTTCAAAACCCTGTGTTTGTAAGGATGCAATTCCAGACGTAAACTGCTTCACGCTTTTATTGGAATGCTATTTGTTCACTTTATGTTCTAGTATTGAATCGGGTCCGCAAAGAGTCAAGCGGGATCAGCTGTGAGGATGTGTGGATAAGAAAAATGCTCCCTCTCAGATCGTGCTCTGAAAGGAAGCATCTATGGTCGTGGTTGATCAGATCAGGCGGCTTCTTTGAAAGGCACTCCCGCCAGTTGGGCGATATGGCCACCAAGATCGGTGCCAGCACCTGCCGCATTGACGGTATCAAAATAATCATGCCAACCGGTGGCGGTGATTCCGGCAATCAGCATGTCGAGAGCCATCTCATCCGGGAAGCGCCAAATCGCGAAAAAGCTCTGCTTCGGCGCATAAGGTTTGGTTGGGTCAACAGGACCCAGGGCCAGAGCCTCGATACCACGTTCGGCCAGACCGCCCATGCCAGCACCGACCTTTTCAAAGAAAGCCTGCCTACCTTTAAGATCAAGTGCCAGCCAGCTTGCCTTGGGTGAATAGAGTTCTGCGAGATAATGGGTCATGTCGTTTCCGGGACGTTATTTAGAAAAGGAACGGAGTGCGCGTTTGCAGATACGTGCAGTCGCGGGATTTGTGCTTGCTTCAAGCCAGTCTGCGCAAAGCGCCTTGACCCATTCGGGTTGGCTTTTGGCCGCATCATTGAGCCAGTTGGCGACCGAATCCTGCACATAAGGTGCGGGATCGGCGCGAAGTGGTGTCAGAATTGACAAAGCCTTTTCAGGGGCTTCTTTCAGGCATTTGATATGTGCCGACCAAACGCCACGCGGGCGGGTGGCTTCGCAGGCAAATCGCCGGATATAGGGGGACGGATCGGTAGTCCATGGCGTAAGCAGTTGGATCGTCTGGTCAATCTCAGAAGAAATATGCTCGCGAAGACCGAGCCATGCCCATTCGCGCACGCCAAAATGTGGATCATCTGCGAGTGGGCGTATGAGCTTCAGACGTTCTGAAAGAGCAAGGCTTTCTAACTGGCCGATGGCAAAACAGGCCCAGCCGCGCACAGTATCTGACGGATGAGCACTCAGAGAACCGATTGCTTGACCGCCAGTGCTTGCGAGCAAAAGCTGTGCTGCCAGCATCATGCGGCGTGAAATGCCAAGATCTTTGGCTTCATGCATTGTCTGCAAGGCATCCTGACCAATAGTCGGAAATGCGTTTTGCATGAGGCTCGCAAAGTCAATCGCCAGACATTCGGTCAGTACGGTCGTTTCAACCGTTCCGCTGTGTAGCGCAGAAAGTCGTTCGGCCGAGATATCGGAAATTTTCAGCGGCGATTTGCTCATGGCTTTCGTCCGGCATCCGTGCGGCTGAAAATACGGCGCAGCAATGTGCTGAGCACCGCTTGTTCATCGGCGGAAAGATCGCTCATCAGACTCGCAATCCATGTTGTATGTTCAACGAAAAGCTGTTGCGCCAGTTGCGCTCCTTCGGATGTCAGCCTGATCGTCAGTTTGCGGCGATCCTGCGTGTCCGCATGGCGCTTGAGAAAGCCATCGCGCTCCAAGCCATCAAGCAGGCCGGTAATGGTCGCGCGTGTCACGCCAGCACGCTCTGAAAGCTCGTGTGGTGAAAGGCTATCAGGCGCATTCTGCAACAGAAACAACAGAACAAACTTGCCTTCGGAAAGCTTGTGGGGAGCAAGCCTGTTGGCGCAGTCTTGGTCAATTGCGCCGGCAAGCGACAGGATTTCAAAACAAGTTTTAAGCGCGTCAGCAGACGGGCTGCTGAGGCGTTCCAGTTCACCCAAAAGCGCGTGATGTTTTTGCTCGATAATTTCCATACGTCGCCATATAGTATGGCGCCATACTAAAAGCAAATGGTTTAGATCGTCTGACTGAGATTGGATCATCTTGATAGGCTTCCATATACGGTTTATATATGTTTCATATATATTGAACTGGAAAGTATTATGGGTATCGTAAAAATCAGCGATGAACTGCATGAGGAATTGCGCAAGGCAAGTGATGTCATGTGCCGTTCGATCAATGCGCAGGCTGAATACTGGATGAAAATCGGTATGTTGGCGCAGGCAAATCCGGAACTGTCCTTCAATGAGATCGTGCAGATGCAGTTGCGCGCGGCACAAGTCGTGCTTCCCGTTCTGGTGGTGCAGTCATCATGACAAAGACACCTGCCGAGGTGGAAAAAATGGCGGCTTCAGGCGCGCTACTGGCGTCCGTTTTTACACTTCTCGATCATACACCGCTTGCTGGCCTGACTACGATGCAGGTCAATGATCTGGTTGAGGATTATATCACCCGCGAATTACAGGCGCGGCCTGCAAGTAAAGGGCAGTATGATTTTCCTTATGTGCTCAATGCCTCAAGGAATGAAGTCGTCTGCCATGGAATGCCATCGGATAGCGAAGTCATCGAAAATGGTGAGATTATCAATTTCGACATTACCCTTGAGAAGGACGGCTATATCGCTGATTCCAGCAAAACCTATATGGTCGGTGAAGTGGCTCCCTTTGCTTCGCGTCTGGTGCGTGTGACCTATGAGGCGCTATGGAAGGGCATTGCTGCCGTGCGTCCCGGCGCTACGCTAGGCGATATTGGCTATGCTATCGAGCGTCACGCAAAGCGTCATGATTACAGCGTGGTGCGTGAATATTGCGGCCATGGCATTGGTCGTGAAATGCATGAGGAGCCGCAGGTTCTGCATTTCGGCAAGCCGGGCACGGGTGAGCGTCTGCGTGAAGGCATGGTGTTCACCATCGAGCCGATGCTCAATCAGGGCACAGCCAAGGTAAAGACCGAAAAAGACGGTTGGACAGTTGTGACGCGCGATGGAAAATTGTCAGCGCAGTTTGAACATACCGTCGCTGTCACGTCGAATGGCGTGCGGGTGCTGACCTTACGTCCTGGTGAAGAAAAGCTGCTCGCAGCAATCAGAAATGCTGTCTGACATTATCAAATTTTGTCTGCCAGCAAGAGCACGAAGATAATCGTTCCGCCGATGCTCAATCCGCTTGCCAGAATGACTCCTATGATGACAGGCGCGAGTTTCAGAAAGGAAATATAAGGCGATATTTCCAGCTGAAAATTTGGCCGGATTTTTTCAGGCGTAAGACAGGTAATTTCGTAATCGCCGGGTATCGTGCATTCAAAATTACCAAGGGCATGAGAAGCATAGCCCTGCATATCCGTCCGTCTGACGCTGAGCAGCGAACGGCTTGTGGAACGATAGGCGATTGCTGCACCGCTCTCGCGCTCTCTGATTGCAAATTGCGCAGAGAAATATGCGATCCCCGAAATAATCGTCAGTGGTGGAAAGACGATACTGAGGGTGTATCGCCCGGCTTTGGGCAAATGAAATACATGCGGCTTAATGTCGGCAGGAAAGCGATACCGGATCGCTGGCATGATGATGCCCCACAGAATGGAAATGCATCGGACCAGCAGATAAATCCCGAGCAGAATGCAAAGAGGCATCGCAAGATAGAGAAACACGGCTCACGCTCCGTTTAGTTCTTGAAAAGAAAAAGCCCGCCGGAAGGCGGGCTTTTGCCGTGTTTTAAAAAGCTTAGCGACGGTCGCGTGCAGCCAATGTGCGCAGACGAAGTGCATTGAGCTTGATGAAGCCTGCTGCGTCCTTCTGGTCATAGGCGCCCTGATCGTCTTCAAACGTCACGAGCTTGTCGGAATAGAGCGACTTGTCCGATTCACGACCGGTCACAATCACATTGCCCTTATAGAGCTTGAGTGTGACTTCACCTTCGACGTGACGCTGGCTGAGATCGATAGCGGCCTGCAGCATTTCGCGTTCTGGCGAGAACCAGAAACCGTAATAGATGAGTTCCGCATATCGTGGCATCAGCTCATCCTTGAGGTG
Organism: Brucella sp.; assembly: GCF_032066345.1. Classification (NCBI taxonomy): domain Bacteria; kingdom Pseudomonadati; phylum Pseudomonadota; class Alphaproteobacteria; order Hyphomicrobiales; family Brucellaceae; genus Brucella; species Brucella sp. Next base: position 350,204 of record NZ_DAMBKZ010000002.1, on the reverse strand, counting down.
CGCCGCACCACGGTCGAGCGTGATCGATTCGATGGCGCGGTGTGCAGCCAACAGGATCGTGCCGCCTGGCGTTTCATAGACGCCGCGCGATTTCATGCCGACGAAGCGGTTTTCAACGAGGTCAAGACGACCAATGCCGTTGTCACGGCCATAATCATTGAGCTTGGCAAGCAGCGTTGCAGGCGACAGGCGTTCGCCATTGATCGAAACCGCATCACCCTTTTCAAAGCCAATCTTGATGATGGTTGGTGTATCAGGGGCGGTTTCTGGCGAAATCGTGCGCATATGCACATATTCAGGCGCTTCAATCGCCGGATCTTCCAGAACCTTGCCTTCAGACGAAGAGTGCAGCAGGTTTGCGTCAACCGAGAACGGCGCTTCGCCCTTCTTGTCTTTCGCAACCGGAATCTGGTGCTGTTCAGCAAATTCGAGCAGATGCGTGCGGCTCTTGAACGACCAGTCGCGCCATGGAGCGATGATCTTGATGTCCGGGTTCAGCGCATATGCGGAAAGCTCGAAGCGAACCTGATCATTGCCCTTGCCGGTCGCGCCATGCGCAATCGCATCAGCGCCGGTTTTCTTGGCGATTTCAATGAGGTGCTTGGAGATCAGCGGACGGGCAATCGAGGTACCGAGAAGGTAGACGCCTTCATAGACGGCATTGGCGCGGAACATCGGGAAGACGAAATCGCGCACGAACTCTTCGCGCACATCCTCAACGAAGATTTCCTTGATGCCCAGCATTTCGGCCTTCTTGCGTGCTGGTTCAAGTTCTTCGCCCTGGCCGAGATCGGCGGTAAAGGTGACGACTTCTGCGTTAAGCTCAGTCTGTAACCATTTCAGGATGATCGAGGTGTCGAGACCGCCAGAATAGGCGAGAACGACCTTTTTAACGTCTTTCAGCTTGCTCATAGTTCACTTCCGTCTGAGATGCGATTGTGGCCCAAAGGGCCGTAGAACAGGATGTTGCAGTTCTTTTATCAGTTGCTAAGCGGCGCGCAAGCCGGATGGCACTTTGTCAGCGAAAAGAAAGCCTCATCTGCCAATATGGACAGTCTTGACTGTCACTTTGATTTGTAACTATAAAAGTTACATGAATAACTCTGGCAATCCATTTACCGATCCGCAGCTCGTAGCACGTTACGCAGAAGGGCCGCCGAAAGCTGTGCCGGGCTTTCGGGATATGCAGCGCATGACGCGTTTGCTGCTTGCCGAAATCGTGTCCGATACTGCAAGCATTCTGGTGTTGGGTGCGGGCGGTGGTCTTGAACTCAAGCTCTTTGCGGAAAATCACCCGCATTGGACCTTTGAAGGTGTCGACCCTTCCGCAGAAATGCTTCAATTGGCGCGGCAAAACCTTGGCACCAATGCAGCTCGTGTGAACTTCCATGAAGGTTATATCGATAGCGCAGTTCTCGGGCCATTTGATGGAGCAGTCTGTTTGCTGACCATGCATTTTCTGGATGAGAAAACGCGCAAACAAACTCTTTCAGACATCCATCGCCGCCTGAAACCCGGCGCACCATTTATCATGGCACATTTCAGTTTTGAGCAGGGCAGTGCCGATGAGCGAGCTTTGTGGTTGTCACGCTATTCTGCCTTTTTGAATGATTCCGGTGTCGATATGGCAAGTGCAGTAAAAGCCGGTACAGCGATCAATGAGCGTTTGCATATTCTTACGCCGCGACAGGATGAGGCGCTGATACGTGGTGCGGGCTTCAAGGATCTGAGCCTTTTTTATGCATCTTTCACCTATCGCGGGTGGGTTGCCTACGCATAAATATGGGACGCTGAGAGGGCTAAAAGAATCCTATGGCGGCGCAATTGAATTCGCGTTAGCTTGCCGCGAATTCTCGGAGTGCCTTTCAATGTCTTTTCTGACAAACCTGACCTTCATTCCCGAATGGACCATTTTCGTCCAGTTCGTGATCGCTACTGCAATTTTATCCATCACCCCCGGCCCGGACATGACGCTTTTCGTCGGTCGTGCGCTTTCTGAAGGCAAGGCCGCTGGCTTTGCCTGTATGGCAGGCGCAAGCACCGGCATTGTCGTGCATACGAGCATGGTAGCACTTGGGCTTTCAGCGCTCATCCTCGCTTCGCCTGCAGCCTTCACCGCATTGAAGGTGGTGGGTGCGGTATATCTCGTTTGGCTTGCAGTACAGGCCATCCGCAAAGGTTCGGCATTTTCACCGGAAAAGAATGGCGGCAAGAAGCACACGTTGGTTCAGAACTGGGCGACCGGACTTGGCATCAACCTGCTCAATCCGAAGATCATCCTGTTCAATATGACCTTCCTGCCGCAGTTCGTTTCGGCACATGATCCTCATGCGATGGGAAAGCTGTTCTTTCTGGGATTGTCCTTCATTCCGCTGGCACTGCCTTTCACCATTCCAATGGTGGTTGCAGCCGACAAGTTCGCCGGTCTTCTCAAAAAGAACCCAACTGTTACGCGAATTGTCGATTGGCTTTTTGCGGGCGTCTTCTCGGCTTTTGCGCTGAAAATTATCACCGCACAGGCAAAGTGAAATTACGCAGCCGGTCCGTTAGAGCGCGTTTTGATCTGATTGGATCAGATCAGCGCTCTAACTTATTTTTTTACCGCGCATCTTTGTCCGAAAACCGTTTCACACTTTTCGGGATGCGCTCTAAAAATCGCCCGGCGTTGCGACCGGCAATCAGCCAGTAGACGAAGCCGCCGACGATGCCTGAACATGCAAAGGCGCCGGTCAGAAGAGCGATACTTGCAGCAATCCGTTGATCAGCGACAGCAAGTAGCGATCCAGCGCCCACTCCCAGCAGGCCAATCACAAGTCCGCCAATGCAATAGGGCAGGGATGATTTCCAGCCACGCACTTCGCTGATCACGATCAGCACCACTGCCGGGAAAAAGCTGAAACCACCCGCCATTGTGGCCAGTACAGGGCCACCTATCAGAACCGCCGCATAAAAGCCGGTCATATCCCAGGCGTCGCGAATCTCGTTGAAAACATCCTGAAAGAACGGATCGGAAAGCGCATAACCGAGCACATCGATCTGGCTATACAGAATGGCCGCCAGAAAGAATCCGGCGGCCAGAACGGCTACGCAATAGCCGAAAACAATAACAACAAAACGCGAGATATAATCGAACGTATCAGTCAACCGCGCTTAGTCCTCGTAAATTACTCACCGTGTCCGGCGATCATCATCGCTTCAAGCGCCAGACGTTCTGTCTTGCGCATACGTTCTGATTCCGATTTCAATTGACCACAGGCCGCCAGAATATCGCGGCCGCGTGGCGTGCGGATCGGCGAAGCGTAGCCTGCCGCATTCACATAATCGGCGAAGCGTTCAATATGCTCCCAGTCGGAGCACTGGTAGTTGGTGCCCGGCCATGGGTTGAACGGAATGAGATTGATCTTGGCCGGAATACCGCGCAGCAGCTTCACCAGCAGCTTGGCGTCTTCCATGCTGTCATTGATGTCCTTGAGCATCACATATTCAAAGGTGATGCGCTTGGCATTCGACAGGCCGGGATATTCACGGCAAGCCTTGATCAGCTGTTCCAGCGGATATTTCTTGTTGATCGGCACCAGAAGATCGCGCAGTTCGTCGCGCACGGCATGCAGCGAGATCGCCAGCATCACGCCGATTTCTTCGCCGGTGCGATAGATTTCCGGCACAACACCAGAGGTCGAAAGCGTGATACGACGCTTGGAAAGTGCCAGCCCATCACCATCGGATGCAATCAGGAGAGCCTTCTTCACTTCCTCGAAGTTATAAAGCGGCTCACCCATGCCCATCATGACGATGTTGGTGACCTTGCGGCCCTCAGCAGGCACGATAGCGCCATCCGGTGTGTCGGTATCCGGGAAATCACCAAGACGATCACGCGCGGTCAACAGCTGCGCCAGAATTTCTTCTGATGTCAGGTTGCGAACCAGCTTCTGTGTGCCAGTGTGGCAGAAGGAGCAGGTAAGTGTGCAGCCAACCTGAGAAGAAATGCAAAGCGTGCCGCGGCCTTCTTCAGGAATATAAACGCATTCGATTTCGACAGGGCGCCCGGCACCGCGTGGTGGGAAGCGGAACAGCCATTTGCGCGTTCCATCCTGCGAGATTTGTTCTTCAACCACTTCCGGGCGCGCAATAGTGAAATGCTGCGCCAGAAGAGCGCGCAGATCCTTGGAAATGTTACGCATATCAGCAAAATCGGAAACGCCGCGCACGTATAGCCAGTGCCAGAGCTGCGCAATGCGCATCTTGACCTGCTTTGGCAGAACGCCAACCTTGATCAGCTCATCAGCCATTTCCTCGCGCGACATGCCTATGAGCGACGGCTTCTGCTCCATGTTTGCGCGCACATGGCGGGCAAGCTGGTCGCGCGTATCATCAATGGTTAAGTCGAACGAAATGGACATCTGTTTTCAACTGTTGAGGACGCCGCATAAAGCGCGCCGGTAAATCTAGAGCATGTCTCCCGAAAGTGGGAACCGGTTTCGGGATGAAGACATGCGTAAAAACAAAAGCTTAAAGCGTGTCGCCCAAATCTGATTGAACGCGACATGCTTTAGCGATTGCATGGATATATGGGCTCGTTCATTTGAAATGCGAGCCCTTTGCGCGCGCTCATAGCACACAATATTCGATCCGTCATCCCGCAGTGTTTCGCGGCAGGCATGCATAAGTGACAACACAACGTCAAAAAGAAAAGCCGGAGCGGAGCCCCGGCTTAATAATTTAACTCGAACCGATTGGCTTATTTGCACTTCTGAATGGCTGCGAGCGCTGCCGAAATGCCCTTGAGCGAATAGGTGTAATTGGTCTTGGTGCCGCGCTTGGACTGTGCCTGCACCTTCATGTCCGAACCGCCGCGCATTGCTGCGATCAGCTGTGGCTCTTCCGCTGCATTTTCCATCCAGCCGGATTTGCCATTGACGAACATCGTGAAATTGCGGTTGCCGATGGTCACGATAACCTTGGCATTCGCATTGGTATTCAGCTCATAACCGGCCATGAACTGTGGTTCAAAGCTGACGTTCTGTCCTGGCTTCTGGCTCACGAGGAAGAAGTTATCGCCATGATCAACGTTAGCAGGCGCTTTCTGCGTCGGAACGGACAGGACATAGCAAACCTTGCCATTGCCTGACTGATAGCTATAGGCGCCCCAGGCGTCGAACTGCTTAATCTGGGTCGGTGTCTGGGCGAGTGCCGAACCCGCCATTGCAATCGTAAACACCGAAGCCGCGACGATCGATTTTCCAAGCATGGTTTTTTACCGGTTCTCTTTCGTTTGCTTCAAAGTCGAATATCGGGATGTCGCCGTTCATCACGCCGTCCCGTTTAGTGACCCTTAATGTGCCTTAATCTGGGTTACCAAACGGTGAAGTTTTGAAAGAAAACTTGAACGAGTAGACCTAAGTCCCCGCGATCCCGTTGCCAACTTCATCCAAAAGAAAGCGGCAAGAGTTTGTCATATTGCGTCAATGCACGATGATCGTGATGTCGCCCCATAACAAAGCTGTGAAGGGGAGAGGCCGCTTTAAGCAGCCTCACCGTCGTCGCGAAGAGCCTCACGGGCTGCGATTCTATGGGCGGGCGTTATATGTGTGCGAACAGCAGTCAATGCTGCCATAAGCACTGCAATGTCATCGGTGAAACCAATGCCAACGAGCATATCGGGGATGACATCGAAGGGCAGAACGAAATAGGCAAGTGCTGCCATCAGTGTCATGCGCACACGCGTCGGCGTGTTCTGGTCGAGCGCGCAATAATAGGCGGCCACAACCTCATCCATAAACGGAACCATGCGACCGGCACGACGTGCGGTCTTCCAGAATCCTTTTTTCACCCGTTCGCTGCGATCATTGAAATCGCCTTCATTGCCGGGCTCCAGGATTTCATCAATCTTGACGCTATCCATGTTTGGGCAATCTCCAGTAAGCCGAATGCAAGGCCACAATAGCATTGGAAATGGGAATATTGCATCCAGCTTTCAAGTCGGAATGCATTTCCTGCATGAACCGTCAGCTACAAAAAGCCTCTGAAATCAACAAAATATGGATTCGAGAAAAATCGGGTTTCGGCCTGATTTGCCTGCGTGAACGAGCTTAAATCATGTCGCGGAAAAGTGGGAACCGGTTTTCCGATAAAGACACGCATAAAAATAAAGATATAGAGCGAGCGCGGTAGCTAGGATTAAGCGCAACATGCTCTGGTTGATTGGAGAACCTTGATGCATTTCACCGGCTATGGCGAAAACTTTGTGCGCAGTGACCGGTCAAGCCAGTTCTATCGCGGCCATCAGCTGGCGGCGGCTCAGGACATTAGCGATCATGTCACCATCGATGTGAAGGATGGCATTTGCTACGACATCACCGCCTATATGCGTTTTCTGCTGGGGGCAGGTATTTCCGAGCACACGTTACGCGGCACATCGGGCCAAAACTGGATTCCGCTGCTGAATTTCAAAGCCGGTGAATTGTGGAACGGCTATTCGGCGCTTCCATACGGGCGGGCGATTGGCTTCTACGACGTGAAAGCGGGCCACATTTTTCATTCAGCCGTTGCGGTCGGTGACATCTACATTCGCAGCATCAATGGCGGAACGCTCGGTCAGAACTGGAGTGATCGTATCGATCTAACCAAAGCGCTCCCTTATATGGGGCGAAATCGCGAGGGCAATTTCACACATCAGAAAAAGCCGATAATCGTTTATATTTCAAAAGTTTGATCGTTCTAAACCAGCGAATTCATCTTGCGAGCAAGCTTGATGTCCAACTCGGTAATTCCGTTCTCGCTGTGGGTCGATAGCGTGACATCGACACGATTATAGACATTGAACCATTCGGGGTGATGGTCAAGCTTTTCGGCATAAAGTGCTGCTCGGGCCATGAAGCCGAACGCCGCGTTGAAGTCCTTGAATTTAAAACTTTTGCTGATTGCTTCGCGGTCATCGACCTTCTGCCAGCCAGTAAGCTCGCCAAGTGCCTGTTTCAGTTCGTCATCAGTCAGCCTGTTGCGTGCCATTGTCTTTTGCCTATGTTGTTGGCTATTCAGCTCTAACTTATCATAGCCGCGAGAGTTCCGTGACCCAATCAGCCCCGACCAGTATTCTATTTGTCTGTGCAGGCAATATCTGCCGTTCGCCGCTTGCGGAAGGCGTGATGGCTCAGGTTCTGGCTGAGCGTCGCATTGATCATGTGCTGATCGATTCGGCGGGCACAAATGGCTACCACACCGGCGAAGAGCCGGATGATCGTTCGATCCGTGTTGCAGCGAAACATGGTCTAGATATTTCCGAGCAACGCTGCCGCCAGCTGACGCCGGGCGACTTTACGCGTTTTGATCTCATCCTTGGGATGGATCGCTATAACATGCGCATGATCGCTCAAAGACAGCCCGCAAATGCAAGCGCTCGTATCGGGCTTTTCACCGAAATTGCAGAAGGAAAAGCCGTTGAAATCCCCGATCCTTACTATGGAGATACCGGGGATTTCGAACAGGTTTACCGGATGGTTCTGGCCTCATCAAAGGCACTTGCCGACCAGTTCTGGCGTGATGCAGGCACCAAAGGCCAGGCTTCCTCGACAACATAGGGTCCGCCGCCGACAGAATCGCGTGAGGACATCAGCACGAAGCGGCCCACCTTGAACGGCATTGTTGAGAAATTACCTCTTGATGAGAGATAATGCACGACATCCGCAATGTGCGGATTTCGCAGCCGTGCCAAAGTCACATGGGGTGTGAATTTACGCGGATCGGCGGGAATGCGAAGCCGCTGGCAAATGCGTTCGATTTCGCCTTGCAATGCGTTGAGTTCAGGCGAGGGGGATACGCCCGCATAGATGCTGTGCGGCTTCTTGGAACCGAAAGCATCGACACCTGACAGGTTGAGCATGAATTCGGGGCGCCGCACGCGATCAAGCGCATTGGCAACCTCGTCGGCCACATGGCCTTCCACATCCCCGATAAAACGCAGGGTTATGTGGTAATTTTCGACATCAATCCAGCGTGCGCCGGGGAGGCCGCCTCGTAATAACGAGAGCGAAAGCGCGGCGTCGCGCGGGATTTCGAGGGCAGTAAAGAGACGCGGCATAAAGCATCCTCCTCGAATCGTTCTGCGCCAGAGCGTCGTGTGGTCTAAGCCACGGGAGGACGCTCTGAGTTAGAGTGCCTATGCACCGATCATCAGAAAAACGAATCTTTTTCCCTTACCGATGCAACTCTCAGCGAATCATTCTTCGCTGTTTTGAGCAAGCTGTTTATGCCTCCTGATTGTGTCAGCCGCCCGATGTCCCCGCCTTTTGTTCAGCTTTCAGGGTTTTCTCGATCACCGGCATGAAATTGGTGACCATTGTTTCAACGCCCTTTTCATTCGGATGCATTCCGTCTTCCAGCAGTAGCCCCTTTTGCGTGGCAACGCCGTCGAGGAAGAACGGATAAAGCGGCACGCCGTACTTCTGCGCAAGCTTCGGGTAAATCGGGTTGAATTTCTCGGCGTAATCCTTGCCCATATTGGGTGGTGCCATCATGCCTGCAAGGATAACGGAAATGCCGCGTGTCTTGAGGCGCGACAGCATTTCATCGAGATTTTTCTCGGTAATGTCGGGGGAAATACCGCGCAGCGCATCATTGGCACCCAGTTCCAGGATGACCAGATTGGTGCCATCAGGGATCGACCAGTCAATGCGTGCAAGTCCACCCGTTGTCGTGTCGCCCGATACGCCGGCATTTTCGATACTGACTTCATAACCCTTGGCGTCCAGCGCTTTTTCAAGCTGCTGCGGGAAGGCGGCGTTAGAAGGCAGAAGATAGCCCGCCATCAGACTGTCGCCAAAGCCAACGATCTTGACCTGTGCAAGCTGTTCGGTCGGCAAAGCATCTTCAAGACCGGTCGGATCTTCCTGCGCACGCGCACCGGTAGCAATAAAAGACGCAGCTATGACAAAAATCGATAGCCATACCGGGATCGAGAGTTTGAAACGCATCGTTAGCAACCCATATCTAGCAAAGGTGGGCAAATCGCCCAGAGGACTTCTCTTCAATTTCTGGCGCAAAACAAGTTCAAATTTGTGGCGCGCTCTGGCCTTGAATATTCATATAGGAAGAAAAACGCGTGACGGAACAGGTGACTTCGCTAAATCATGGCCCGATCATCGAGCTTGAGAATGTTCATCTGACTCTGGGACATGCGGCATCATCCGTACATGTGCTTAAAGGCGTCTCGCTTTCAATTGCCCAAGGAATGTCTGTTGGCATCGTCGGTCCGTCGGGATCAGGCAAATCCACACTTTTGATGGTTCTGGCCGGTCTTGAGCATATCGACCAGGGAACGGTCAAGATTGCCGGTGAAACCATCAGCCAAATGACCGAGGATCAGGCTGCCGCTTTTCGTGGCGCCAATATCGGTATCGTTTTCCAGTCCTTCCACCTCATCCCGAATATGACCGCATTGGAAAATGTCGCCGTCCCTCTGGAGCTTGCCGGGCGCAAGGATGCCTTTGAGGTGGCCGAACGTGAATTGCGCGCTGTTGGTCTTGGCGAACGCCTCACGCATTATCCGTCAGAACTGTCGGGTGGTGAACAGCAGCGCGTGGCCATTGCCCGTGCGCTTGCGCCAAGCCCCAAAATCCTGATTGCCGATGAGCCGACAGGCAATCTCGACACGGCTACAGGTCGTCAGATTGCCGATTTGCTGTTTTCCAAGCAGCGTGAAAACGGATTGACGATGGTCCTTGTCACGCATGATCCATCGCTTGCCGCTCGATGCGATCAGGAAATTCCGGTGCGTTCAGGCCGTATTGAGGAGCCCACACGAAAAGAGACTGCGCTTGAAACAGCGGTGGCTGGCGAATGAGCAGGCCGATGAGCAAGTTTGCTTCCTTCTCTCTCGCTCTCCGCTTTGCATTGCGTGAAATGCGTGGCGGGCTCTCCGGATTTTATATCTTTCTGGCCTGTATCGCCTTGGGTGTCGCAGCGATTGGTGGCGTGAATTCAGTTGCACGTTCGGTCAGCACAGGGATTGCAGCCGAAGGCCAGAGTATTCTTGGCGGCGATGTCAGCTTTGCGCTTAATCAGCGCGAGGCAAGTGCCGACGAGCGCGCTTTCATAGACCAGCAGGGCAAGGTTGCCGAAAGTGCCACGATGCGCTCCATGGCACGTCTGCCGGATGGCTCCGATCAGTCGCTGGTTGAAGTGAAGGCGGTGGATGCCGTCTATCCGCTTTATGGTGCATTAAAAGTTACGCCTGAGCTTTCGCTTGATGACATGACGAAACAGCAGAATGGCGCCTATGGCGCCGCTGTCAGTCAGGATTTTCTCAACCGCATGGGCGTTCAGCTTGGAACGAAAGTTCTGCTTGGGTCTGAAACTTTTGAGCTGCGTGCATTGATCGAAAGCGAACCTGACCTTCTGTCGTCGGGTTTTAATTTTGCGCCGCGTTTTCTGGTTTCGATGGATGGCCTTCGTGCGTCTGGGTTGATCCAGCCCGGAAGCCTTGTCGATCATATCTATAAGGTGGCATTGCCGGATGGTGCGCCCGATTCCGCAATTGCTGAGCTTCGCACCCGCGCAGCTGCAGATTTTCCGGATGCAGGCTGGAATATCCGCTCACGCAACAATGCAGCTCCGGCGTTGACCGCAAATATCGAACGCTTCTCGCAGTTTCTCACGCTGGTGGGCCTGACGGCGCTTATTGTTGGCGGCGTTGGTGTCGCAAATGCTGTGCGTGCCTATCTTGATGGCAAGCGTGGCGTGATTGCGACGTTTAAATCATTGGGTGCGCCTGCACGTTTTGCAGTGCTGGTCTATCTTGTGCAGATTATGGTGATTGGCCTTATCGGCATCATACTTGGTCTGGTGCTTGCCGCGATCATCCCATATGCAGCCGCTTTGGCGCTCGCCAATTATCTGCCCGTTGCAGGTGGCGGCGGCTTCTTCCCGCAAGCACTTGCTTTGGCGGCAGTTTTCGGTCTCATCACGACGCTTGCCTTTGCGATTATCCCGCTTGGTCGTGCGCGTGAAATTCCGGCAACCGCGCTATTTCGCGAACAGGGCTTTGAACAACGCGGATTACCGCCACTTCTTTATCTAACGCTTGCTGTTTTGCTGATTGCTGCTTTGGCAGGCTTGGCACTTTACGTCGCTTATGATCGACGGATTGCTGCGATCTTTATCGTATCATCGATTGCTGCGTTTGGTGTTTTGCGGCTGGTCGCGGACGGTATCCGCTGGCTCGCACGTCGCGCACCGCGCACGCGTTCAACAGCAGTTCGGCTTGCAGTTGGCAATATTTATCGACCTGGCGCGCTGACACCATCCGTGGTGCTTTCGCTGGGGCTTGGCCTTACGCTGATGGTGGCGATTGCGCTCATTGATGGCAATCTGCGGCGTCAGGTGACGGAGAATATTCCGGCACAGGCTCCGGACTTTTTCTTTGTCGATATTCAGAACAATGACATCGGTGATTTCACCAAGCTTGTGAGCGGCATTGTCCCGGATGGCAAACTCACCTCCGGTCCGATGCTGCGCGGTCGTATCGTCGCTTTTAACGGCACCAATGTTCGTGACATGACCATTCCGCCAGAAGCGGCCTGGGTTCTGCGTGGCGATCGTGGCATTACCTTTGCTGACAAAGTTCCAGAAAATTCGACGCTGACCGAAGGCGAATGGTGGCCCGAAAATTACTCCGGCGAGCCGCTTGTTTCTTTCGCAGAACGTGAAGGCAAGGAGCTTGGGTTGAAGCTTGGCGATACGGTTATGGTCAATGTGCTTGGCCGTAACATCAATGCCAAGATTGCAAGCTTCCGGCAGTTACAATGGGAAACGCTGGCGATGAATTTCGTCATGGTGTTTTCGCCGAACACTTTTGCCGGTGCGCCTGCCACATGGCTAGCAACGCTTACAATTCCTGATGGTCAGAAGAACCTGGCGCCCGATGTCCTGCGACAGGTTACAAAAACATGGCCAGCGGTTACGACCGTCAGCGTGACTGATGCGCTGGATGTGGCGAATGATCTGATCAGCCAGCTTGCAACGGCAATTCGGGCTGCTGCATCCATCGCTCTTGCGGCTTCTGTTCTGGTATTGGGCGGTGCTCTGGCTGCAGGCAACCGCGCCCGCGTTCACGATGCGGTTGTGCTGAAAACGCTGGGTGCCACGCGCGGCACGCTGATTGCAGCCTATATTGTTGAATATATGCTGCTGGGTCTGGCAACTGCGGTGTTTGCGCTGGTCGCAGGTGGCGTGGCTGGCTGGTATGTGGTGGTGGAAGTCATGAAGCTGAAGGCGCAGTTCTTGCCGGATGTCGCGCTGATGATGGTGGCTGTGGCACTCGTTCTAACCGTTGGATTCGGTCTGGCCGGCACATGGCGCGTGCTGGGTCAGAAGCCTGCAACCGTGCTCCGAACCATATGAAGCATTTGTAACCTTGCAGCTTAAATTCGCTTAAGCCCTTGGATCGCATGGATAATGCGATCCAGTTTTCAAGTCGTTTATCACGATTTTTTACAGCTGGTACTTGTGTGAGAACGCTAAAATCCCCATAATAAAACGCAGGCATGCTGGGGTCCCGCCAGCGGCGCCTGGGAGCGGCTCGAAAAGAGCCTGACCCCGACACCGGACGGGACAACGCAAAAGGATTTAAGTCATGGCTGACTTTCGCAATATTCAGGCACAGCAGAGGCCGGTAGGTGGCGCTCGCGTTGGTGCTGACATCGATCAGGGCCTCCGCAGCTATATGCTCGGCGTCTACAACATGATGGCAATTGGTCTGGTTGTTACAGGCCTTGCTGCTTTGGCTGTCTCATCGCTGGCAACCACAACCGATCCGTCGGCAGCTGTTGCACAGCTTGCAAACGGTAAAATGCTCACCTCACTTGGTGCAGCACTTTATACATCGCCGCTGCGCTGGGTGGTTATGCTCGCTCCGCTCGCAGCTGTTTTCTTCCTGAGCTTCCGCATCGAGCGTTTGTCGGTTTCGACCGCTAACGCCGTGTTCTGGGGCTATGCAGCTCTCGTTGGTCTGTCGCTGTCGTCGGTCTTCCTAGTCTTTACCGGCCAGAGCATCGTTCGCACCTTCTTCGTAACGGCTGCTTCATTCGGCGCATTGTCGCTCTATGGTTACACGACCAAGCGCGACCTGTCCGCAATGGGCTCGTTCCTGATGATGGGTCTGTTCGGCCTGATCATCGCTTCGGTCGTTAACATCTTCCTCGGCTCCACCGCGCTGCAGTTTGCAATCTCGGTGATCGGCGTTCTGATCTTCGCAGGCCTGACCGCTTACGACACGCAGTCGATCAAGGAAATGTACTTTGAAGGTGATTCTGCGGATTCGCAGGGCCGCAAGGTTGTTATGGGCGCGCTGCGTCTGTACCTCGACTTCATCAACATGTTCATGTTCCTGCTTCAGTTCATGGGTAACCGTGACTAAGAGCATGTCTCCCAAAATTGGGAACCAGTTTTGGGTTAAAGACCTGCTGAGAAGATACTAAACGAAGAATACGTGAGGGCAGCGGAAACGCTGCCCTTTTTGCTTTTCAAGCGGGCAGCCCGGAGTCATGCTGGACGGGCAATTTTAACTGAGTCTTGGCCTCCGACATGCCCCATATCCGCGATTTCAAGCCTACTGATATTGAAGCCATCACGATGATCTACACGGAGGCCGTGCTGAACGGTTCCGGTTCTTACGAGATCGAGCCGCCCACCATTGAGGAAATGGCACGGCGCTTCGACATCTTTGTCGAGCAAGGCTTTCCAATTCTTGTTGCAGAAGAAAATGGACTGGTCTTGGGCTATGCCTATATCAGCTATTTCCGCACCCGACCGGCTTATCGCTGGCTTGCGGAAGATTCGATCTATATCGCACCCGATGCCAAGGGGAAGGGCGTCGGCAAGCTTCTGCTTGGCGAGCTCATCCAGCGTGCGACAGCATTAGGCTTCAGGCAGCTGCTGGCGGTTGTTGGTGATGGTGAGCACAATATCGGCTCTGTGAAGCTGCATGAGAGCTTGGGATTTATCCATTGCGGACGAATCCAGGGCTCAGGCTTCAAGCATGGGCGCTGGCTTGATACGGTCCTCATGCAGCTGTCGCTCAATGGAGGCTGCATTGTTGACCCTGGCGAGATGCCGCTGGCTTAATTATCAACCAGCTTCAGGCTCTTATCGAAAACGCGGAGCACACGTTCAAGCTCGTGTCCGCGTTTCATAATGAGACCGCTTGCAGATATCACAGAATAGGCACCCTGCTTCTGGGCAAGCTTTGGATTTTTCTCGACGCGGAAAAGCGGGACCTCGCTCGCACGGCGGAAAATAGAGAACACCGCTCTGTCTGCGAGATGGTCAATCGCATAATCACGCCATGCACCTGTCGCGACCATGCGGCCATAAATATTGAGGATTTTACCAAGCTCGTGTCGGTCGAAGCTGACGGTCGGAGCAGGCGGTTTTATCTGCCCTAGAGGTACAACCTTGGGCGATGCCGAAGGATGGGAAAGCGAATGAGAGGACGCATCCTCGTTCGCAGCGCTTGGTCTATCCATGTCCTTCCTTTCGTCGCCGACATTGATTGTAAAGGAAACGCGGGAACACCGATCAAATCAGCTCATGACAGTAAGGTGATGCTTTTGTAAAATGATTGCAAGACCATGAAGCTTCTATGGCAGCTTCTGCCAAGCTTATCCTATAAAAATAGGTCCCAATTTATTGTATATTAGTTGATCACGAAAAGAGAATGCTTGTTCTCAATGGTGATTGTCAGCCACATTTTGGCCTTGTCAACTTCGCATTCCGGCCTGATTATGACGTCAGCATCTACACGTTGCCTGAGACGGTTCGGTTCGGGTATGTCCGACCCCAAGCCCCCCGCCCAAAGGACTGCCCGAACCGAACCAACCTTTACTGGCCTACAGCGTAATTCCTTAAACTTGAACCAGTTTAAGGTAAAAGATTGCCATAAATATAAAGTGTTAGAGCGACCTTTGTGCGTCCAAAAGGGCGCACTGCGCGTTAGCCACTCAGACAGATGCAACGCTTCCTAAAAATCAAAGATTTTACGTATTCACCAAGCATGGATTGTGTCTGCCTGGGAAGTCTAGAGACCTAGCCGATCTTCCTGTTTGAAAATAGCTGCACCGTGAATCTGGCCAAGAGCATTGTCGCTTTTGCTTTCCTGCAGTACGACCGCACAGCCGGTCACGTCTTTGCGCGTGAGTTCTGAGGCTGGCAGCTCAATCTTCAGAGCTTTGCCATCCCACATGCCGATTGTATTGATGTCAGTCACGGTGTTGCGATAGGTGACTGACTGCCCGGCGTTCTCACCCTTATCAATCGGGATTGTCACTGAATCGCGCAGGTAAAACATTACCACATGAACGGGCTTTGCAGGCTTTTTGCCTGCCGCTATCTCGATAGACAGACGACCGTCATCAAGCTTCTCGATACTAACGGGAACATTGAGCTTGCTCGCCGCAATATGCTGCTTAACAACCTCAGCGTCGCCGCCATTCATTTCCGATGCGCCATTTACGATCGCTTGAGGCGTGTAGACCATCTTCGCATTGAACGAATTGCGATAGGCATTCTGGCGATCTGTATTGTCCTGAGAAGCTAGCGTATCGCGCCAGCCCATATAATCCCAGTAATTGACGTGGAATGACAGCGCGAGCACGTTTGCATCATCGGCGTATTTCGCCAAATTCTTGTCAGCCTGTGGGCAGGATTTACAGCCCTGACTGGTATAAAGCTCAAGAACCGAAGTTCGCGTGCTGCTATCCTGAGCCTTTGCCACCCCATGCATGGATAGACACCCGGTGAAGGCCAAACCCAGCGCGGCACAAACACCGCGCAAGCCGGGAACGTATTCACCGGAAAGCCATGTATTTGTCCCTTGGAAGGGCGAATGGAAGGTCACTTTGGGTTCATCCTGCAATAATTGACGCTGACATCTATTATGTAGGAATTACGACGATCAATAGGAATTCACGTTGCAGTGAGATTTGCAGGCAATGTGTTTCTTTTATCTCACTGTCACAATCTATGGAAAAGCCGCCGGATTGCTCCGGCGGCTTTTTATTTCGACGATTTCGCTGATTAAGCAGCGAGATCGCGCAGAACGGTCTGCAGAATGCCACCATTCTTCATGTAGTCGAGCTCGTCCAGCGTATCGATACGGCAGATAAGCGGAACCTTCTTCACCGTGCCATCGGCATAGGTGATGGAAGCTTCAACCTTCTGGCGTGGGCGCACATCGGCAAGGCCTTCGATGGAGACGATTTCGTCACCCTTCAGACCGAGCGTCTGCCAGCTTGTGCCTTCCTCGAAGACGAAAGGCACAATGCCCATGCCAACGAGGTTGGAGCGGTGAATACGCTCAAACGACTGCGCAATCACTGCCTTGACGCCAAGCAGATTGGTGCCCTTTGCAGCCCAGTCACGCGACGAGCCATTGCCATATTCGACGCCTGCGAAGACGACGAGCGGAACACCCTCGGCCTTGTACTGCATGGCAGCATCATAGATCGAGGTTTCTTCCTTCGACGGGTAGTGGATGGTGTAGCCACCTTCACGACCGTTTTCGCCAAGCATGTGGTTGCGAATACGGATATTTGCAAAGGTGCCGCGCATCATCACTTCATGGTTGCCACGACGTGTGCCGTACTGGTTGAAGTCGGCAATGCCGACGCCATGGTCGATAAGGTACTTGCCAGCAGGCGACTGTGCCTTGATGGAACCAGCAGGCGAAATGTGGTCGGTCGTGATCTTGTCGCCGAAGAGGCCCAAAACGCGCGCGCCCTTGACGTCTGCAATCGTACCAGCCGACTTGCCCATGCCAACGAAGTAAGGCGGGTTCTGTACATAGGTTGAATTGTCGTCCCATGCATAGGTCTGGCCAGCAGGAACCTGCACGGCCTGCCAGTTTTCGTCGCCCTTGAACACATCCGCATATTTCTCCGAGAAGACTTTGCGGGTGACATTCTTGGCGATGAATTCCTGGATTTCAGCCGATGAAGGCCAGATATCGCGCAGGAATACAGGGTTGCCGTTCTGATCTTCGCCAAGTGGCTCTTTGGTCAGGTCCTTGGTGACCGTGCCAGCAAGCGCATGAGCAACAACCAAAGGCGGCGAAGCCAGATAGTTTGCCTGAACGTCCGGCGAAACACGGCCTTCAAAGTTACGGTTGCCGGAAAGGACGGCAGCCGCAATCAGGCCCTTTTCGTTGATCGTCTTGGAGATCGGAGCAGGCAATGGACCGGAGTTACCGATACAGGTCGTGCAACCGAAACCAACGAGGTTGAAGCCGAGCGCATCAAGATCCTTCTGGAGGCCAGCGGATTCAAGATAAGCGGCAACAACCTGAGAGCCGGGAGCAAGCGAGGTCTTGACCCAAGGCTTGGTCTTGAGGCCCTTGGCGACCGCATTGCGTGCCAGAAGACCGGCAGCAATCAGAACGCTTGGGTTCGAGGTATTGGTGCAGGAGGTGATTGCAGCAATTGCCACATCGCCATGACCAAGATCATAATCTTCACCTTCAACGGCATAACGCGTGGTCTGGCCAGTGGTCTTTTTGTATTCGGTTTCAAGCGAAGTTGCGAAACCCGATCCGATGTTTTCCAGCGCAATGCGGCCTTCAGGACGCTTTGGACCAGCCATCGATGGCACAACGTCACCCATGTCGAGTTCAAGAATATCGGTGAAGACGGGGTCTTCGGAACCCTTTTCACGCCACATGCCCTGCGCACGGGAATAGGCTTCAACCAGCGCGAGACGGTCTTCTGCGCGACCGGTCGTGTTCATATAGTTGAGCGTTTCCTTGTCGATCGGGAAGAAGCCGCAGGTTGCGCCATATTCCGGACCCATGTTCGCAATAGTCGCGCGATCAGCCAGCGTCATGTTTTCGAGGCCTTCGCCGAAGAACTCGACGAACTTGCCGACGACGCCCTTCTTGCGCAGCATCTGCGTGACGGTGAGTACGAGATCTGTTGCGGTCACGCCTTCTTTGACCTTGCCGGTCAGGCGGAAGCCGATGACTTCCGGCAGCAGCATGGAAACCGGCTGGCCGAGCATCGCAGCTTCCGCTTCGATGCCGCCAACACCCCAGCCAAGAACGCCAAGGCCATTAACCATGGTGGTGTGGGAATCGGTGCCGACGCAGGTGTCAGGATAAGCAACGGTCACGCCGTCCTCTTCCTTGGTCCAAACGGCCTGTGCCAGATATTCGAGGTTCACCTGATGGCAGATGCCGGTGCCCGGAGGAACGACGCGGAAGTTCTTGAATGCCTGCTGGCCCCATTTCAGGAAGCGGTAGCGTTCGCCATTGCGCTGATATTCAAGATCCACATTGGCCTTGAATGCGCTTGGATTGCCGAACTCATCGACGATGACTGAGTGGTCGATGACAAGATCGACAGGAACCAGCGGATTGATCTTTTCCGGATCACCGCCGAGCGCCTTGAGGCCATCGCGCATAGCTGCAAGGTCAACAACGGCTGGAACGCCGGTGAAGTCCTGCATCAGCACGCGGGCAGGGCGGTAAGCAATTTCTGCACCTGCCGATCCGCGATCTGTGAGCCATGCGGCAACAGCTTCGATATCCGACTTCTTGACGGAGCGGTCATCTTCAAAGCGAAGCAGGTTCTCAAGCAGAACCTTCATGGAAAATGGAAGCTTGGAAATGCCCGCCAAGCCGTTCTTTTCGGCTTCGGTCAGGCTGTAATAGACATAGTCCTTACCGTTGACGGTAAGCGTTTTGCGGCTTTTGAAACTATCAATGTTAGACACTTTAGTTCGTCCTCATGCTGCTGGCCGGAAAACCAGGACGAACGCCTAGGCTAGCGTTTCAAGGACGCGCCAAGGTGCGGGTGCAGTCATTTCCGCTGTCCGCCCCGACACCTGTGCTCCTACAAACAACAGGCAATTCAGATCGGCCAAAATTTGTTTCCACACCGACCGCTGGCATGGTAGCTCTGATATAGTGAGTTTATTAAAACGATTCCAGACAGATTATCGTGAACCTGATCCCTTGCGGCAAAATGTTGCGATATCCCGTTTGGCTTTTGCCAAATGTGGTAAGGAGAGAATATGCGGCTTGGGGCCGAAAATCTGGCGGGCGAGCGCGGCGGCGAGACGATCTTTGCAGGTCTTTCATTTGAAGTATTGTCCGGCGAAGCGCTGATTGTCACTGGCCCGAATGGCTCCGGAAAATCCACTTTGCTGCGCATTCTCTGCGGTCTGCTTGCCCCTGAAGCTGGTAAGATCGAGCTGTTGGAAGACAGAGCCGCGTTGCCCGTTCGAGCAGCCTGCCATTATCTCGGCCACCAGAATGCAATGAAGCCCGCTTTAAGCGTACGTGAGAACCTTTTGTTCTGGCAGAAATTCAACGGTTCAGCACGATTTGACATTGATGAAGCGTTGGAAGCCGTTGATCTGCCGGGCGTTGAACATCTGCCTTTTGGCTATCTCTCGACAGGGCAAAAGCGCCGCGTTTCCATTGCCAAGCTGCTGACCAGCTATCGCCCGCTATGGATTGTCGATGAACCGACCGCTGGTCTCGACAAGGCATCCGAAGCGCGTTTTGCTGAATTGATGCGAGACCATATGGGAGAGGGCGGCATGGTGATTGCCGCAACGCATATTCCGCTCGGCCTCGAAGGTGTGCGGACGCTCGACATGGCGCAATATTCGCACGAGGTCGTGTGATGTTGGCATTGTTTCTGCGAGATTTGCGTTTGAGTTTCCGTGCCGGCGGCGGCGCGCTGATCGGTATTCTGTTCTTTCTGGCAGTCATTTCAGTGATGCCGTTTGGCGTCGGTCCCGATCTCAATCTCCTGGCACGCATTGGTCCCGCCATGCTGTGGATCGGTGCTTTGCTGGCAACACTTCTCGGCCTCGACCGGCTGTTTCAGGCGGATCGCGAAGATGGCTCGCTTGATCTGCTGCTGATCGGTGCAGACCGCCATATGCTGGCTTTTACAGTGTTTGTGAAATGCGTCGCTCATTGGGTCGCGAGTGTTCTGCCGCTGGTCATTGCCTCGCCGATGCTTGGGCTTTTCATGAATATGGATACGACGGCAACTGCTGCAACAGCGCTCACACTTCTGGTCGGAACCCCTGCAATTGCCTTTATCGGCGCTGTCGGCGCTGCACTTGCTGTGGCTTTGCCGCGCGGCGGTCTGCTGGTTTCGGTGATCGTGCTGCCGCTGACCATTCCAGTGCTGATTTTCGGCGTATCTGCTTCTTATGGCGCGACCGATGCGGTGGCACCTTTTTTCGCGCCATTCCTTATTCTCTGTGCGCTTGCTTTATTTTTCGCCGTTTTGGGTCCATTGGCAGCTGCGGCTGTTCTTAAAACGTCGGCGGATTGACGCAGTTGATTACGGTCAATTGAACGCCCTATCGGGTCGGGTTAAATAAAGGTCATGACGAAAGACATCGTGAAAACCACAAGCTGGCTCGATCTGGCAAATCCCACGCGCTTCCTCGCTTTCGTGGGCAAGGTATTGCCGTGGCTTGGCGGCCTGTCTGCGCTCATTCTGGCAACTGGCCTTTATATGGTTTTCCTGTCGCCGGATGATTACCAGCAGGGACTGACTGTCCGTATCATGTATATCCATGTGCCTTTCGCATGGCTTTCCATGATGTGTTATTCGATCATGGCAATTTCGGCGCTGGGCACGCTGGTCTGGCGTCATCCGCTGGCCGATGTTTCGATCCGCGCTGCGGCTCCCTTGGGCGCGGTGTTCACAGCACTTGCACTTGCAACCGGTTCGCTCTGGGGCAAGCCGATGTGGGGTACATGGTGGGTGTGGGACGCGCGTCTTACCTCCGTCTTCGTGCTCTTCCTGATGTATCTTGGCATTATCGCGCTGTCGCGTGCAATGGATGATCCGGCCAAAAGCGCCAAGCCTGTGGCGGTGCTCACACTGGTCGGCTTCATCAATATTCCGATCATCAAATTCTCGGTCGACTGGTGGAACACATTGCATCAGCCAGCATCCGTCTTCCGTATGGATGGCCCGACCATTGACGGCTCCATGCTTCGTCCGCTTTTCGTGATGGCCATCGGCTTCACACTGCTGTTTCTGGCGCTTCACATGATGGCGATGCGCAATGAAATCTGGCGTCGCCGGGTGGCTTCGATGAAAAAGCTCGCAGCCCGCAATGTGGATCGCAATCGCGCCAAACAGGCCGGGGAGCGTGCATAATGGGCAATCATCTAGGCTTTGTTCTGGCATCTTATGGCATTACGGTTGTCGCACTTGCTGTCACCATCGGCTGGATATTGATTGATCAGCGTATCCAGAAAAGTGAGGTGAAACGGCTTGAGGCGCAGGGTGTGCGTCGCCGTTCTGCCAAAGCATCCGGTTCTGCGAAATGACTGAGACAACGCAAAAGCAACCCGCATCCAAGAAACGTTCAACCTGGGTGGCATTGCTGCCGCTGCTGATCTTCGTCGCACTGGCTGCGGTTTTTGCTGTGCAGCTTTTGTCGGGCAAGGATAGCTCGACCATCCCGTCGGCACTTATTGGCAAGGATGCACCGCAAACCAGTCTGCCAGCCGTTGAAGGTTTGACACGCGACGGCGCGCCTGTTCCGGGGCTCAACAGCGAAGATTTCAAGGGCAAGCTTACACTGGTCAATGTGTGGGGATCGTGGTGCGTTCCTTGTCGCCAGGAGCATCCGCTGCTGATGGAAATCGCCAAGGACGAGCGCATTCGCGTGGTTGGCTTGAATTACAAAGATCAGCCCGAAAACGCCCGCCGTTTCTTGGGCGATCTCGGTAATCCCTTTGCCGCGGTCGGCGCCGACCGCGTTGGCCGCTCAGCCATTGAATGGGGCGTCTACGGCGTGCCGGAAACCTTCCTTGTCGATCAGAATGGCAAGATCGTCTACAAGCATGTCGGGCCATTTACGCCGGAATCTGTGAAGAACGATCTGATGCCAGCGGTGGCCAAAGCACTGCAATAATAAAAGTCTATAAAATGGAAAAAGCCCCGCATGTGCGGGGCTTTTGCTTTTTTAGTTCAATCAATCAGGCAATTTCCGGACTGCGCCCTTGGCAGCACTTGTTGCCATCGAAGCATAAGCCTTCAGTGCGGTTGAAACCTTGCGCTTGCGCTCTTCAAGCGGCTTCCAGCCTGTTTCATTCTGCTCGGCGCGGCGTTCTGCCAGCGTTGCATCATCAACAGCCAGATGAATCTTGCGGTTTGGAATGTCGATGTCGATGATATCGCCTTCGCGCACCAGACCGATTGTGCCGCCTTCGGCTGCTTCCGGCGAAACGTGACCGATCGAAAGGCCCGAAGAGCCGCCCGAGAAACGTCCGTCAGTGATCAGCGCGCAAGCCTTACCCAGACCCTTCGACTTGAGGTAACTGGTCGGATATAGCATTTCCTGCATACCCGGACCGCCGCGCGGACCTTCATAGCGGATCAGCACAATGTCGCCAGCCTTGATCTTGCCGTTCAGGATGCCGAGCACGGCGGAATCCTGGCTTTCGAAGATGCGTGCAGGGCCGGAGAATTTCAGAATGGAATCATCTACGCCTGCGGTCTTCACGATGCAGCCATCTTCTGCGAGATTGCCGTAAAGTACCGCTAGACCACCATCCTGACTGAATGCATGTTCCTTGGAACGGATGACGCCCTTTTCACGGTCGGCATCGACGCTGTCAAAGCGGCGTTCCTGAGAAAAGGCAACCTGTGTTGGCACGCCGCCCGGCGCCGCTGAATAGAACTTGTGCACCATTTCGCTATTGGTACGGGTGACGTCCCAATGATCAAGCGCCTTGCCCATGGTTTCGCTGTGTACGGTCGGCAGATCGGTATTGATGAGGCCTGCCTTGTCGAGCTGACCCAGAATACCCATGATGCCGCCTGCGCGATGCACATCTTCCATGTGAACCGTGTTGTTGGCGGGTGCGACCTTGCAGAGAACCGGCACGCGACGCGACAGGCGGTCGATATCGGCCATGGTAAAGTCGATTTCTGCTTCCTGTGCGGCTGCAAGCAGATGCAGAACCGTATTGGTCGAGCCGCCCATGGCAATGTCGAGCGTCATGGCGTTTTCAAAGGCCGGGAAGCTCGCTATCGAGCGCGGCAATACGCTTTCATCGTTCTGCTCATAATAACGGCGAGCAAGATCGACAACCAGATGACCGGCTTCAACGAAGAGGCGTTTGCGGTCGGCATGGGTTGCAAGCGTCGAACCATTGCCCGGCAGCGACAGGCCAAGCGCTTCGGTGAGGCAGTTCATCGAGTTTGCGGTGAACATGCCCGAGCACGAACCACAGGTCGGGCAGGCAGAGCGTTCAATCGCCTTGACCTGATCGTCGGTGTAGCTGTCGTCGGCAGCTGCGACCATTGCGTCAACGAGGTCGAGCTTCTTGACCTGATCATCCCAGATAACCTTGCCGGCTTCCATAGGACCACCGGAAACGAACACGACCGGGATATTGAGGCGCAGAGCAGCCATCAGCATACCGGGAGTGATCTTGTCGCAGTTGGAAATGCAGACCATCGCATCCGCGCAATGGGCATTGACCATGTATTCCACCGAGTCGGAGATCAGTTCACGCGATGGCAGCGAATAGAGCATCCCGTCATGGCCCATCGCGATGCCGTCATCGACCGCAATGGTGTTGAATTCCTTGGCAACGCCGCCCGCACTTTCGATTTCGCGCGCGACGAGCTGGCCGAGGTCTTTCAGATGCACATGGCCGGGAACGAACTGCGTGAACGAGTTCACCACAGCAATAATCGGCTTGCCAAAATCCTCATCTTTCATGCCGGTGGCGCGCCATAGGCCGCGCGCGCCAGCCATATTGCGGCCGTGGGTGGTAGTACGCGAACGATAAGGAGGCATTTTCAAACCTTTTAGGAACTGTTCTAACTTTGATGCCGGTATGACAGAATCATTTCCGCAGAGCAAAGCGCAAATTGCCCCAGAGACTGCACTGGCGCACTATTTTAAAAGGCACGTTGCATTCCACGGAAGGTTCAGGCGTGCAACAGCAATTGCAGGCACCGACGCCGATAATCTAACATATCGTTGATATAATGCAAAAGATTTAAAGCTTTAAACGTAAGGAAATTTCTCAAAGCTCATTTGTCGCAGAAGCCATGGCGCTATCGAGAAGCGCATTGGCTGTCTTCATACGCTGTTCTGCGGCCAGACGAAACTCTTCCGGCAGACGATCGGGATGATTGCTGGCTGCAAAGCTGCGACGCAGTCGCTGTAGCTCGGCGCGTTTCATCCCCGGTTTAAGATCGAGTTCACTGCGAATTGATGCGGGAGATTGGTTCTTCATGCGCTCGGCCAAATCGCGTTTCACATTCTCCGCTTCATCATCGACTTCATTTGTGTCGAAAGAAGGAAAGGTTGTTTGAGTAGCGGGTCCGGAACTTGCAATCGGGCTGAAGCCTGCTGAGAAAACCGCCGAAGCAAGGCCGATATGCGGGCGTTGTGTTTGCTCGTCGCTGTCGCCACCCGCTTCAGCTTCTTTCAGCACTGTTGCAAAATCGGGAAAGTTTTGGCGCATCAAACCTGCTGCACAATTTCAGACGATAGTGCCGTTGCTAGAGCTCGTGTCAGCACATAGGGCGGAACAGGTTTTTGAAATACCGGAACTTCCGGGTATCGAGCCGCCAGATGTGCAGGTAGACCGCCGCCAGTATGAATAACAACGAAGATATTCTGACTTTTCAAGCGGTCTAAAATGGGTTCCAGATCTCCGTCAGCAAGGTTCACGTCGAGGATCGCAGCATCGACTGGCTGCTTGCTGATGAGGTCTATGGCTTGTCTTACTGTGCCGACGGGGCCGACAACGGTTCCGTTGGCATCTTCTACAGTCGCGGCCACGTCGAGGGCGACGAAAATTTCGTCCTCCACGACCAGTACCTTTCTCTGCTCAAGATTATCCATCGTCTTTCCAGTGTCGCTTTCGATTTAATCTTACATGAGGCCCATTTGCGCGGGCTATCACAGAGTCAATGCGCAAGGACACAGGGAGGTTCCCTGAGAGAATAGGATACTAGACTAATGGTGAATCAAATCTTTACTTCGCTGAAGTCTCAAGGCGAAGTTTCAAAGGGTTGATCCTGCCTCGCCTCGTCAATTTTTAGAAAGCGGTGAAGGTGAGGGTGGTCAGAGAGCGCACGATGTTTGGAATGTTCAAAACGTTCTCATTGATGAATTTTCCGATATCGTCGCCTTCTTTGACGTAGATTTTGGCCAGAAGATCGAACTCACCGCTCGTCGAATAGAGTTCCGATACGATCTCACGCTGATAGAGCGTATCCGCAACTTCATAGGTCTTGCCAGGGGCACATTGCAGTTGCAGGAAAACGGGCTTCATATTTCTTCCTTTCGCCACCAGTTGCCCGGCGGACAAGTAACTGGATTGCCGGTCGCGTTTGCTGGTTTCAAGCACGGCCACTGGAGTGAAATCAAGTGCATTTCACACAAGTCCCTGCCGTTTCACAATCAGCACTAATTTACTGAATTGTGTTTTTAATAGAGGAAGGCGATAAGACTCCCTAAAAGTTGAAGTAAGATAATCATTAGATGCTCTATGTACTGCCCGCCGTTCTGCTCCTGTTTTCACTGGCCTTCGTAATCGTTTGGGCCATCGATCAACTGCGCAGTTATCTTTTATGGTGTGCTCTCTGCTTCTTCTGCATCGGCATTGCCATGCTTGCCCAGCTTGTCGATATACCTGCAGATGATGGGCAGAATACAATGCTCACCGCCACAATATATGTGCTGGGGGCTTTTGCTGGTGGACAGGGCATACTCCGCAGATCAGGCCTTCAATTGCCTGTCTGGTTTGGCCTTGTCAGCCTTGCTCTTATCTTTGGCGGGATTGTTTTCTTCCTTTATCCCTATCCGAGCTTGCTTGGTCGGGTTTACGTCCTGAACTTCGGCTTGGCCTGTATGATCCTGGCCTATGTCTGGTATCTGCGCGGGCTTGTGCGCGGTTCGCAGGCCGACAAACTGATCCTCGGTATGTTGTTTCTGGTGGCGATACATATTTTCGTGCGAACGTCACTCACTGCACATTCCATCGTCGGAAATGACACGGAAGTCGATTTTGCCTACACGCCGTTCTGGCAGTGGACGGTATTTTCTACCGCTGTTGCCTCCGTGATTGCAGGACTTGTGCTCTTTGCTGCAGCCGGTGCCGATCGATTCAGCGAGCTTGTTCATGAGCGGGACAGCGATCCGTTAACCGGTCTGCTGAACCGGCGCGGCCTCGAAACCCGTATGAGCGCTTTAGGGCGTCACGATCTTTCGGGTTGGATCGTCGCTTGCGATATCGACTATTTCAAAACGATCAATGACGTTTATGGCCATGCAACGGGTGACGTTGTTCTGAAAGAGTTCGCAGAAATCCTTCAAGCACATTCCAGAGCGCGCAATCTGACGGCGCGCATAGGCGGGGAGGAGTTCATCATCTTCATCGATGATATGCCGGCGGATGAAGCCTTTGCTCTTGTTGAACATATTCGGGAAGGCGTGAAGACACGCGAATTTTCGCGGCTGGCCAAAGGTGCGAATATTAGCTGTAGTTTTGGGGTGGTACGGCTCAACAGCAAGGATGATTTCTGGCAGGCCGTGGAGCGTGCAGACAAGGTCCTTTACACTGCCAAGGAAGCGGGACGCGATCGTACCTTGTTTGAAGAGACAGGGGCGTGATCTGTTCAACTCGTTCTTATGGGGACGAAGGTCGATAAAATTGCCGTGATGGTCGACAAGATGGCCCAAAGAGTGTGTTAGTAAGCCTTCCTATTGAAACTATTGCGAAGCGAGTTATCCAGAATCCAATGAAATTTCAGCTCAATCCTGTCGTCGCCCGCCTTTTGTCACTGGTCACCATGTCGGTTGCTGTTTCATTGAGTGCTCCCTCAATGGCCATGACAGCACTTGAAAAGGCCCAGCTTGAAAAGCTCGATCCTGCAACGCGTCTTGAACAGCGCTGCGATGTCGAGGCGATGGAACAGATCAGCCGGGACGAGCGTAAGCTTTCCGTTGATAAGGTTTTGGCCTACGCTTTTTCTGATCCAGAAGTTTCAAATAATACGATCAAAGCAGGCGGAGCTGCTTTTCGCAGTCGCGAGCACTGGTATAAGCTTGCCTTCGTTTGTAAAACCGATGATGAGCACATCAATGTCGTTTCATTCGACTATGATATTGGTGACGAGGTTCCGCAGGATCAGTGGGACAAGCATTATCTCGTCCCCTGATTAATATCGCCCATTTAGCGGAACATTTATTCCTTACTATCGTCGGCGCGGCAGGCTGAAAGCAGCGTCACTTCTTTGGCGGTATGATCTGCCTCAAGGTGACTAAGTACAGCCTGACCATCTTTTTCAGCCCAGCGATAGCTGTCCTGCTCGTCCAGAGCGACATATTTCTTGAGACTTTCGTGCCATTGCAGGGCGACCATTTTTCCCTCGGCATCCAGCACAGCAAAAGCCGGAAGGTCACCTGTTTTGATATAGGTTACAGGCACGACGACGCCGCGTTCACATATATAATCGATACGTTCCACGGTTTCAGCATGGGCAGGGAGGATTTGGGCGAGGGCTGCAACGCTCAGTGATGTCAGCAAAACAGACGTTTTATATTTCATTGTCATCGACCTCTTTCAGTTTTTTGGAACCGCTTATGCGGATCAACCGCGGCGAAGATTTGTTGGTTTTAATTCACTAATAAAATCCGACTTAAAAACCGAATATTTTTGAAAAGCGATGCAACGAAATTCAACTTCGCCCGTTCTTGCTCTGCTGGTCGTTAGATCGGCCGGGGCCCGGAGTAAATTTGCCCCCGCAATCCCAATCCGGGTCCCACCCTATTGAGGGTGAATGTTGATATGAGAACTGGGATCTCTTCAATCACCACATTGATAATTATTACCTCTGCTCCAGCTTATGGAGATGAGCGCTAGAATTTTATTCCTCGTAGTTCGTTAGGATTGCTTAGAATTTCCGAACTGCTTTCAAATAAGAGAAACGTTGTGGCATCCTGTGAGCAAAAACCTCTGATACTGTTTCATCAATAGAACGCGGAGAGGTGGCCCTGAACATGTCGAAGAACCTATCGAAATTTTCATTTGCACTTGCGGCGTTTGTGGCGACGGCAACGCTCGCAGGTGGCATCCAGACAAGCCATGCTGATCAGACACTGTTGAACGTGTCCTATGATCCAACGCGTGAGCTTTATAAAGATTATAATGCAGCTTTCGCAAAGCACTGGAAAGAGGAAACGGGTGAGACCGTCACCATCCGCGCTTCGCATGGTGGGTCGGGCAAGCAGGCGCGCTCAGTGATCGATGGCGTGAAGGCTGACGTTGTCACGCTTGCGCTTGAAAGCGATATCGATGCAATCGTCGAGCATACGGGCAAGATCGACAAGGAATGGCGCAAGCGCCTGCCTGATAATTCCTCGCCTTACACGTCAACAATCGTCTTCCTCGTTCGCAAGGGTAATCCGAAGGCGATCAAGGACTGGGGCGATCTCGTCAAGGATGGCGTCGAGGTCATCACTCCGAACCCCAAGACATCAGGCGGTGCGCGCTGGAATTATCTCGCGGCCTGGGCCTGGGCTCACAAGCAATATGGCGGTGATGAAGCCAAGATAAAGGAATATATCGGCGAACTTTTCCGCCATGTTCCGGTGCTTGATACGGGCGCGCGCGGCTCAACCACGACATTCGTACAGCGTCAGCTCGGTGATGTTCTGCTGGCCTGGGAAAACGAAGCCTATCTTTCGATTGCTGAATTTGGTGACGATGCTTTCGATATCGTCGTTCCACCACAGTCCATTCTTGCCGAACCACCTGTCGCTCTCGTTGACAAGAACGCAGACGACAATGGAACCCGCAAGGTTGCCGAAGCCTATCTGGAATATCTCTATTCGCCAGAGGGGCAGGCCATTGCGGCCAAGCATTTTTATCGTCCGTCCAAGCCTGATGTCATTCCCGCTGACCAGAAGCGCGAATTCCCTCAGTTGCAGCTTGTGACGATTGATGATCCAATCTTTGGTGGTTGGGCCAAGGCACAGCCTTATCATTTCGGTGACGGAGGCACTTTCGACCAGATCTACAAGCCTGCAAAATAATCCAGTTAGGACGCAGTCATCCGACAAATCAATAAAAGGGAACAAATATTGATGTCTTCGCGCCCTGCACCGGTCAGAGCAGGGTGGCATTTTAGAAAACCGAGTGTCATTCCGGGCTTCGGACTGACACTCGGTTTTAGTGTCGCCTATTTGACCCTTCTCATTCTTATCCCGCTGGCAGCTCTGGTTCTGCGCTCGACAGATGTCGGCTTTGCAGGTTTCTGGCGTATCATTACCGATGAACGCACGATCAGAGCTCTTGAAACGAGCTTTGGCACTGCTTTCATTGCCGCTCTCATCAATGTTGTATTTGGTGTGATCCTGGCATGGGTTCTGGTGCGTTATCGCTTCCCGGGGCGGCGGTTTATCGACGCGATTGTCGATATTCCTTTCGCTCTGCCCACAGCTGTCGCCGGCATCGCGCTTGCCTCGATCTACGCGCCAAATGGATGGATCGGCAGTCTGCTTGCACCTTTCAATATTCGGATCGCGTTTTCGCGCGCCGGCATCGTGGTGGCGCTGATTTTTATAGGCCTCCCGTTTGTGGTGCGCACTGTTCAGCCGATCATGGAGGAAATCAGCCGTGAGGTTGAGGAGGCCGCTGCAACATTGGGTGCATCACGCTTTCAAACAATCTGGCGTGTGCTTCTGCCCAGCTTGCAACCTGCCGTTCTGACCGGCTTTGCGCTCGCTTTTGCGCGTGGAGTTGGCGAATACGGTTCGGTGATCTTCATTGCGGGCAACACACCCTATGTGTCTGAAATAGCGCCCTTGCTGATCGTTATCCGGCTTGAAGAATATGATTATGCCGGTGCCACCGCGCTTGCGACTGTGATGTTGGCGCTGTCATTTGCCATGTTGCTGTTCATCAATCTGATCCAATCCTGGACAAGAAGGAAGTACGGCCATGTCGAATAATGTGTCAGCTTCCACGCAAAGCGCCGTAACGGAAAGCCTGCCGACACGGATCTTGTTGATCGCGATCGCACTTGTATTTCTGGCGCTGTTTCTCATCTTGCCGGTGATAGCGGTTTTCGTCGAAGCTTTCCGCAAAGGCGCGGGCGAATATTTTGCAGCTTTGGTTGAACCAGATGCTTGGGCAGCTATCAAACTGACGCTGCTGGTCACTGTCATTGCGGTGCCGCTTAACCTCGTGTTCGGTGTTGCAGCAGCATGGGCCATCGCCAAGTTTGAGTTTAAAGGCAAGGCACTTCTCACCACGCTTATAGATCTGCCATTCTCAGTATCACCGGTTATTTCCGGTCTGGTTTTTGTGCTGTTGTTTGCAAGTCACAGCGTTTTGGGGCCTTGGCTCTCAAGTCATGGCATCGATATCCTGTTTGCAGTTCCCGGGATTGTTCTGGCAACGTTATTTGTGACGTTCCCATTCGTGGCCCGTGAGCTTATTCCGCTGATGCAGGAGCAGGGAAGCGGTGATGAGGAGGCCGCAATCTCTCTGGGTGCCAATGGATGGCAGACGTTCCGCTATGTTACCTTGCCCAATATCAAATGGGGCCTTCTCTACGGCGTTCTGCTTTGCAATGCCCGCGCGATGGGTGAGTTTGGCGCCGTGTCTGTGGTGTCTGGCCACATTCGTGGGCTCACAAACACAATGCCACTGCATGTCGAAATCCTTTATAACGAGTATAATTTCGTCGCGGCCTTTGCAGTTGCGTCTCTTTTGGCGTTGCTCGCCCTTGTCACCTTGGCGATCAAAGCTTTCCTTGAACTGCGTTACGGCGATGAACTTGCTGGCGGTAACGGGCACTAATAACCTATAGATGAGAATAAGCCGCCCAAGCTTTAGCTTAGCGTTGGCGGTAGGGGAAAGGATTGGGAATGGAAGTTCGTGTCGCCGGTGTGCGTAAAGAGTTTGCTCGCTTTCCGGCATTGCATAATGTGTCGCTGGACATCCGTTCGAGCGAGTTGATTGCTTTGCTTGGACCATCTGGCTCAGGCAAGACGACCTTGCTGCGCTTGATAGCCGGGCTGGAAAAGCCAACGGAAGGTGCAATTTATTTTGGTGAGGAAGACGCCTCGCACAAAAGTGTCCAGGAGCGCAACGTCGGCTTCGTGTTCCAGCACTATGCATTGTTTCGTCATATGACGGTCGCAGAGAATATTGGCTTTGGTCTGAAGGTTCGCCCAGGCAGCACGCGTCCGGCCAGCGCTGAAATCAGACGCCGCGCGCTCGAACTGCTTGATCTGGTGCAACTGAAGGGGCTTGAAAATCGCTATCCTTCGCAGCTTTCAGGCGGTCAGCGCCAGCGTGTTGCACTTGCACGCGCCATGGCAATCGAGCCAAAGGTTCTTCTTCTCGATGAACCATTCGGCGCTCTTGATGCACAGGTACGCAAAGAGCTGCGTCGTTGGTTGCGCGAAATTCATGACAAGACCGGTCACACGACCGTTTTTGTGACGCACGATCAGGATGAAGCGCTGGAATTGGCGGATCGTGTCGTGGTCATGAGTCAGGGACGAATCGAGCAGATCGGTACACCGGACGAGGTTTATGACACCCCTAATTCGCCCTTCGTCTATGGCTTTATCGGTGAATCCAGCACTCTTCCTGTCCGTGTCGAGAATGGTGAAGTTTGGCTCGCGGATCGCAATATCGGACTGACGGCGAATGGCGCTGCGGATGGTGAAGCGCAGCTTTTCTTCCGTCCCCATGATGTCGAACTGCTTGAGGGATGTGGTGGCTGTATTGCCGGAACGGTCATTGCAAGCCGCAGATCCGGCGGCAAACGGCGGGTAGAACTTGAGATCGGCGGCTCTCGCGAGCGTGTCGAGATTGAGATTCCTGCTGAACATCCGGCGGCAGAGAAAAGCCGCATCGCTTTCCGCCCTCGCTATTGGCAGGTTTTTGGAAACGAGGATGTTAAAAACGCCGCTGATCAAGCACCGGCTTTGGCAGAGTAAAATCTGTCGTCAGGACCGGTTCAGTCCTGCACTATTATGAAGACATCCGCCTCTTTTCCGAGATGTGGATGTCTTTTTTCATTCAAGGGGCAGAAAAGTCCCGCAATGCATTTTCGCAAACTATTACGCAGAGTAGTATTATTCTTATTTTCAGTATGTTAGGGTTGTAAAAGCCGGATATTTCATAACGCAACATTAATGTTCGGAAAGAATTGTGCGTTGCGATTTAAACGGTTTGAATATCAGCACAGCCCGTCGTCGCATTTTGGCCAAATGATATCGACATTCAGGGAACGAATTACGGATACTGTCGTTTTTCTGAATTGAAACTCTATTTAGTATTCACCCGCCGCATTCAACTCATTCCCTTCGGAAAGGCTGTTAAGGCACATGCCGGAATTGTCTTCTTCGCCGTCTAATTCGTCCATTGCCGATCGCAAGACTTCGGATCAGATTCCGCCCGAACAACCTTCTCCGATACGTGCTCTTTACAAAACAGAGGACGAGCTGCGCGAGCTTGCGGCATCCGTTGCGCGCGGAGATGAGCTGGCTTTGCCAGGCTATCTGCCTTTCGAATATGACGAGCGATTGTCTGAAAACGGTAAGCTGATCCTTCACGCCTACCGCTCTTCTGACGCTGCGTCTCGCGCGGGCGAGACCATCACGCCTGCTGCACAGTGGCTTCTCGACAACCACTATCAGATCGACAAAACCGTTCAGCAGACCCGCCGGGATTTGCCACGCAAGTTTATCCGCCAACTGCCGACTTACGCAGCCATGAAGGACATGCCGCGTATTTTCGCGCTCGCCTGGCTTTACGTGGCGCATACGGACAGCAACTTTTCTCTTAAGTCTCTGACTGCGCTTGTGCAGGGTTTCCAGACCGTCGAGCCGCTGAAGATTGGTGAATTGTGGGCGCTGCCATCAGCTGTGCGCTATTTTCTGATTGAAAATGCGCGCCGTCTGGCGCTGCGCGTTGATCGCGCACGCAACATGCGCAATCTCGCTAACACTGCTGCCGACCGCATTGTGATTGCTGCAAATGAGGCAGAACTGGAAACGGTTCTTGCGCAGTACAATCAAGCCGCACGCGACAGTACCTTTGCCACGCATCTGCTTTATCGCCTGCGCAGCGCCTCAACCGATACGTCGGCAGCTTCAAGCTGGCTTGAACGTATTCTCGATCAGGAAGGCAGCAACGCAGAAGACGCCATCGTAGAAGAACATGCCCGCCAGTCCACTGGCGGCGTGACGATGGGCAATGTCATCACCAGCCTCAAGAGAATTGACGATATCGACTGGGAGACCTGGTTTGAAACCGTCAACGAGGTCGATGCGATCCTGCGCGATCATAGCGATTTCGAGCTGCTCGATTTCCGCTCGCGCAATGCGTATCGCGTGACGATTGAAAAGCTCGCTCGCTTCTCGAATATGAGTGAAATCGATATCACATGGGCCGCACTCAAGCTTGCAGAAGACAGCAAGGTTGGTGAAGCTCAGGCGGAAGGCAAAGGCTCGATTGCCTATTATCTTTCCGGCGACGGTCGAAAAGAGCTCGAACAGCTTTGCGGATATAAAGCGCCCTTTGGTGTGAAAGCCCTGCGTTGCTATCGTGGTCTTGGCTTGCTCGGTCTTTTCATTCCGACCGCCATCTTCACGATCCTGATCCTGACCATCGTCAATTACTGCATGATGAAGGCGGGTCTTTCTGCCGATCTGCGCACGCTGTTCACGCTGCTTGCGCTTTTCCCGGCAATGGACGCTTCCTATTCACTGTTCAACGCGCTTGTGCCGTGGTTCGTGCAGCCAACACGTCTGATCGGATTTGAATATAAGGAAGGCTTGCCAGCCGAAGCACGGACACTGGTTGCCGTACCGACCCTGATCACGTCGCGAGATTCCATTGATGAGCAGATCCGCAATCTGGAAGTCCATTATCTGACCAATCCGCGCGGCGAGATCTATTTCTCGCTTGTCAGCGACTGGACGGATGCCAAGCAGGAAATCACACCTGCGGACATGGAAATCTATGAATATGCGCGTGAAGAAATCGCCAAGCTCAATGAGCACTATACCGGCAATGACCAGCCGCGTTTCTTCCTGCTTCACCGCCGCCGCCTTTATAATGAAAAGCAGGGCTGCTGGATGGGCT
Organism: Brucella sp.; assembly: GCF_032066345.1. Taxonomy (NCBI): domain Bacteria; kingdom Pseudomonadati; phylum Pseudomonadota; class Alphaproteobacteria; order Hyphomicrobiales; family Brucellaceae; genus Brucella; species Brucella sp. The sequence goes on along the minus strand of NZ_DAMBKZ010000002.1, from coordinate 316,036 downwards.
GGGAGCGCAAGCGCGGTAAGCTGCATGAGCTGAATCTGCTGCTGCGCGGCGATCAGGATACGAGCTATTTCCCTGCCGACGCACGTCTTCCAAAAGACATCAAATATGTGATGACGCTCGACGCTGATACGCGCCTGACGCCTGAATCCGTCACCCATCTGGTGGGCAAACTCAGCCATCCGCTGAACCGACCTGTTTTCGATGACAAGACTGGGCGCGTTGTTCGTGGTTACGGCATTTTGCAGCCACGCGTCACGCCATCACTGACCACTGGTGACGAAGCTTCGTTCCTGCAGCGCGTCTTCTCGGTAAATCGCGGTATAGATCCTTACGTCTTTGCCGTTTCTGACACCTATCAGGACTTGCTGGGCGAAGGCACATTCACCGGCAAGGGCCTTTACGATATCGATGCCTTTGAAGCAGCGCTGAAAGATCGCGTGGCTGAAAACACGCTGCTCAGCCACGACCTTCTTGAAGGCGGCTATGCGCGTGCAGCGCTCGTCAGCGATGTTGAAGTCGTTGAAGATTACCCGACCGGATACAATGTCGACGTATCGCGCCATCATCGTTGGGCGCGCGGCGACTGGCAGTTGCTGCCGTGGCTGTTCTCGGCAAGCCGCGGCGTCAGCACCATTACGCGCTGGAAGATGATCGACAATCTGCGTCGCTCGCTCAATCCGATCATGTGGCTGCTCGCTTCGGTGATTGGCTGGAGCATTCTGCCGCTTGGTGTGGCTGCCGTCTGGCAGGCCTTCCTGATCGTGAGCATGTTCGTGGCGCCGACTTTCGGTATCGTCACCAATCTCATTCCGTCGAATATGGACTATTCGTTGAAGGGCCATGCGCAATCGGTTCTGACTGATATCGCACTTGGCACAGCTGATGTCGCGCTGCGCACAACCTTCATCGCCCATTCGGCATTCCTTATGGCCGATGCAATCGTACGCACGATCTATCGTCTGTTCGTATCGCATCGCGATTTGCTTGAATGGAAAACAGCAGCCCAGGCAAAATCGTCGCCTGATACGCTCCTCTATTATTTCCAGCTTATGTGGCCTGCTATGGTCATCGCCGGTCTTGCGGTCTTTATCCCGCTCGGTGCCGACAGCCATGCAGCGCTGATTGCAGCACCGTTCGCTGTGATCTGGTTTGCCTCGCCACTGATTGCCTGGCTCGTCAGCCGCTCGGCCAAGCCGCAGGATACGCTGGAAGTGCTGTCTTCCGACAAGTCGGACCTGCGCCGCTATGCGCGCCGCACATGGCGCTACTTTGCCGAATTTGCGAATGATGAGAACAACCATCTGCCACCGGACAACTTCCAGGAAGACCCGGCGCCGATCGTGGCACAGCGCACCTCGCCAACTAATATCGGTGTCTATGTTCTGTCTGTTGTTGCTGCGCGCGATTTCGGCTGGATTGGCTTTGACGAAACGCTGAACCGCATTGAATCCACCGTCACCACGCTTGAAAAGATGGAGAAGTATCAGGGCCATCTCTACAACTGGTATGAAACAAACACGCTGACGCCGATGCGTCCGCTCTATGTTTCTGCGGTCGATAGCGGCAATCTTGCCGGTCATCTCGTGACACTATCTTCGGCATTGGAAGAATGGGCGGAAGCCCCGAGCGTGTATGTTCAGGGTGATCTCGATGGCATCCTCGATGTCAACGACATCCTTGAAGAAAGCATCGCGCAGATCCCGGATGATCGCCGAATCCTGCGTCCGCTTCGCCGTCGTCTGGAAGAGCGGATTGCCAATTTCCGCCGTGCCGTCCGCACCATCAAGGAAGAGCCGGAAACAGCATCTTTCCGCACGATCAATCTGTCGCTTTTTGCGACCGACATTGTGCGTCTGATGGAAGAACTCGATAGCGAGATCGAAACACCGGCAAGCGCCGAGGCCAAGGAATGGGCCAATATTCTGGTCGATACCTGTAAAGCGCATACCGACGATTCCGTTGGCGAACACAATACGGATGAATTGCGTGAACGTCTGCGCAATCTGGCAGGACGTTCGCGTCAGCTGGCGTTCGATATGCAGTTCGGCTTCCTTGAACGCAAAGAGCGTCGCCTTCTCTCTATCGGCTTCCGCGTGCAGGAAAACGAACTGGACGAAAGCTGCTACGATCTTCTGGCTTCTGAAGCGCGTCTTGCAAGCCTCTTTGCGATTGCCAAGGGCGATGTGCCGGTCGAACATTGGTTCAAGCTCGGTCGCCTTCTGGTGCCAGTGGGCTGGAAGGGCGCTCTGCTCTCCTGGTCCGGCTCGATGTTTGAATATCTGATGCCGCCGCTGGTCATGTCCGAGCCGCTTGGCTCGCTGCTTGACCAGACCAACAAGCTCGTGGTGCAGCGCCAGATCGATTATGCCACCTCGCGCGGTCTGCCATGGGGTATCTCGGAAGCTGCCTTCAATGCGCGCGACGCGCATATGAATTACCAGTATTCCAACTTTGGCGTGCCAAATCTGGGCCTTCAGCGCGGCCTGTCGCGTAATGCTGTTATCGCGCCTTATGCAAGCCTGCTTGCTGCGCAATATCAGCCAGCAGCAGCAGTCGCGAATTTGAAGCGTCTGGCAAAGCTCGGTGCGCTTGGCCGCTATGGCTTCCACGATTCGGTAGACTTCACACCATCGCGCGTTCGCGAAGGCGAAACCTGCGCGGTCGTGAAAAACTACTATGCCCACCACCATGGCATGGCGATCATCGCGGTCAATAACGTGATTTTCGAAGGCCGTATGCGTGAGCGTTTCCATTCCGATCCGGTGATCGAAGCGGCAGAGCTTCTGCTGCAGGAAAAGGCACCACGCGAAATCCCGATGATCTACGCCAAGACGGAAAATCCGATGCGTGTGGATTCGGGCGGCTTCGACGATGCACCAATGCGCATCATCGATGTGCCTTTCAAGGCACCGCGCACAACGCATATGATGTCCAATGGTCAATATGCGCTGATGGTCACGGCCAACGGTTCCGGTTACAGCCGCTGGCATAATTGGGACATCACGCGTTTCCACGCCGATGCGTCGGAAGACCTTCAGGGCAGCTTCCTGTTCCTGCGCGATATGGAAAGCGGTTACTGGTGGTCGGCGACCGGCGAGCCGGTGCGCAATCCCGAAGAAGAAACCAAGACCGTCTTCACTGAAGACAAGGCCGAGTTCTACAAGACTGCCGGCGACTTCAAGACAGTCGTGGAAGTGATCGTGTCATCGGAATCCGATGGTGAAGGCCGCAGGCTCGATATCATCAACACCTCTGCGCGTGATCGCGTCATTGAAGTGACGTCCTATTCCGAACTGGTGCTGACTGACAGCGACAGCGATGCCGCACATCCAGCCTTCGCCAAGATGTTCGTCGAAACGGAAATCGCGGATAATGGCTCAACCATCTATGCGAAGCGTCGCAAGCGCGCACCGTCCGATCCGGATATTCATGTCGCACATTTCGTAACCGATCTGTCCGGTTCGATCCGCGAAACGGAAGTCGAAACCGATCGTCGCGCATTCATCGGTCGCGGCCGTTCGCTGCGCGATGCGGCGGCCTTTGATGAAGGTGCAACTTTCACCGGCAGCCAGGGCTGTGTGCTTGATCCGATTGCATCGGTGCGCACGCGTGTCCGCGTTCCGGCTCATAAAAAGGTAAGCCTTGTTTTCTGGACCTTCGCAGGCGGTAGCCGCGATGCGGTGGAGCATGCTGTTGCAACCCATCGTCATCCGGAAACCTTCGTCCGCGAATACTCGCTGTCATGGACGAGCTCGCAGGTGCAGCTCTACCATATCGGCATCAAGCCAGCGGAAGCAGCCGACTATCAGAAGGTTGCCGCCTATCTGCTCTATCCGGAGCGGACCATGCGTCAGCCGCCGGAAACTATTGCGGCAGGTCTTGGCAAACAATCCGACCTCTGGCCGATGTCGATCTCGGGTGATTATCCGATCTTTGCCTTGCGCATCGACAATGAAGCCGATCTCGACGTGCTTCGTGGCGTCTTGCGCGCGCAGGAATACTGGCGCAGCAAGGGGCTCACCGTGGATGTGGTGGCGGTAAACGAACGCGCCTTCTCCTATGCGCAGGATACCCAGCGCGCGATTGACTGGATCATCGAGGGCTTCCGTGCCCGCGGTGGCGGTCAGCCGCATATCTTTGCGGTTCGTCGCGATCAGATGAGCGAGGAAAGCTACAACACCCTGCTTGCTTCCGCTCGTATCGTCATGCACGCCCAGAACGGCTCGCTTGCCGAACAGCTTCGTCGCAGTGAAGAACTCACCGTCGATTTGGCTGCACGTAGCGACGCTAAGACACCGGCCACCGCACAGCAGGGGCTGGGTGCTGCCGGTCTCGCGCCTGTAACAATCGAACGAGGTACGGAAGAACGTCGTCTGGTGACGAAGCCAAAACCAGTCGCACGTCCGCTCCCAACCGGCGACGATCTCCAGTTCTGGAATGGTTATGGTGGTTTTGCTCAGGATGGCAGCTATGTGGTGCGGATCAACAACCGCACAACCACGCCGCATCCTTGGATCAACGTCATCGCCAATCCGAATTTCGGCTTCCATGTTTCGGCAGAAGGTTCGGCCTTCACATGGGCTGGCAACAGTCGCGATTATCAGCTCACCCCTTGGGCGAATGATCCGGTCACAAACCGTCCGGGTGAAGCGATCTATATTCTCGACCGCGAGACGGGACGCAGCTTTGCCCCAACGGCAAGCGTACTCCGTGACGAGGCCGTGACATATGAAGCACGTCACAGCCACGGCTACAGCACTTTTGCGGCTCAACATGGCGAACTGGCACTCGAACTCACCCATATCGTCGATGCTGAAAAGCCTGTTCGTCTTTCACGCCTGACGATCACCAACAAGGGACGTTCGAAGCGCAAGCTGCGTGCCTATGGTTATGTCGAATGGGTGCTGGGCAATGCCCGCTCTAAGAATGTGCCGTTCATCGTGCCATCGCAGGATGAAGAACTGGGCGCGCTCTTTGCAGGCAATCCATATCATCCGGACAAGTCCGGTCAGGTGGCCTTCTTTGCGGCAACAGAAAAGCCGCAATCGGTAACGGCTGACCGTGGCGAGTTTATCGGCTCGACGGGCTCGGTCGACCGTCCTGAAATCGTGCTGGCTGGCAAGGCGCTTTCCAACACGGTTGAAGCTGGGCGTGACCCGTGTGCCGCTCTCGCTATCGATGTCGAAGTGGGGCCGGGTGAAAGCCGCGAAGTGGTATTCCTGCTTGGCAATGCTGCCGATCAGCAGCAGGCAAAAGCCCTTGTCGCGGAAAGCCGCAAGGCTTCGTTTGAAGAAAAGCTCGATGCTGCACGCAAACATTGGGAAGGTCTCTTCAACCGCGTACAGGTCAAGACACCTGATCCGGCATTCGATCTCTTGATCAATGGCTGGTTGCCATATCAGGCGATTGCCTGCCGCATCTGGGCCCGTGCTGCCTTCTATCAGGCCAGCGGTGCCTTCGGCTTCCGCGACCAGTTGCAGGATACGCTGTCGCTTCTGCTGATTGATCCTTCGCTGGCTCGTGCACAGATCCTTAATGCCGCTTCGCGTCAGTTCCCGGAAGGTGATGTTCAGCATTGGTGGTTGCCAGCAACGGGTGCAGGTGTCCGCACGCTGATCTCCGACGATGTGGTCTGGCTCGGCTATGGCACCTCGCTTTATGTTCAAACGACTGGCGATCATGCAATTCTCGACGAAAAGCTGGCTTTCCTGAAGGGACGCACGCTTGAAGAGGGTGAACATGATGCATTCTTTGAGCCGGAGATTTCCGACCAAACTGTGAGCCTCTACGAGCATTGCGCGCTGGCGCTTGATCTTGCGATTGAGCGTACCGGCAAGCATGGCCTGCCACTGATCCTCGGTGGTGACTGGAACGACGGCATGAATCTTGTCGGCGTGAAGGGTGAGGGCGAAAGCGTATGGCTCGGCTGGTTCCTGGCCTACACATTGCGTCAGTTCATCCCGATTGCTGAATCCCGCAAGGATGCAAAGCGTGCAAAAGCATGGGCCACGCATCTTGAAAGCCTGACCAAAGCGCTTGATCGCGATGGTTGGGACGGCGAATGGTATCGCCGTGGCTTCTTCGATAACGGCGCGCCGCTTGGCTCAAAAGACAGCGACGAATGCCAGATCGATGCGATTGCGCAGTCGTGGAGCGTGTTGTCTGGCGTTGCCGATCCAAAGCGTTCGGAACAGGCCATGGCTTCGCTCGAGAAATATCTGCTCGATGATCAGGGCGAATTGCTGCGTCTCTTCACGCCGCCTTTCGACAAGACGGTTCAGGAGCCGGGTTACATCAAGGGCTACCCGCCGGGCGTTCGTGAGAATGGCGGTCAATATACCCATGGTGCAACATGGGCCATTCTGGCGCTCGCCCGCATGGGTAAGGCCAAGGAAGCATGGCGCTTGTTCTCGCTGATCAGCCCGGTCAGTCATGGCCGCAATCCGGATGTCTATCGCGTTGAACCTTATGTGATCGCAGCCGACATCTACTCCGTCGAGCCGCGTCGCGGACAGGGTGGCTGGACATGGTACACGGGGTCTGCCGGCTGGTTCTATCGTGTTGCAACGGAAGGCATTCTCGGCGTCACCAAACGCGGCGACCGTCTTCATCTTGATCCGGCCCTGCCGCCGGAATGGGATGGCTATGAAGCGGAACTTCGTTTCGGCGAAGCACTCTATCGAGTGAAGGTTGTAGCGGGTGCCAAAGACAAGGTAATCAAGCTCAATGGCCGCAAGGTGGGCAAGCCGGATGAAGGCGTGCCGATCAAGCCCGATGGTGAACACGACATCATAGTAGAGCTTCCCAAATCTGAATGAAGCATTTAAAAAGGCGGGTGAAAACCCGCCTTTCTTTTTGCTGCAGTCGCTTTGGGGTGATTGCAGAACATGCTCATGCAATGGAGGCCGTGATGGCCAAAACCGATATCGCGCGGCGCGTCTTTAACCACGCATGGAAGCTCGATCCGATTGTCCGCAGTTTGCTGGATACGGATTTCTACAAACTTCTGATGTTGCAGATGATCTGGGGGCTCTATCCCAAGGTGGATGCAACCTTCGCGCTCATCAACCGCACGACGTCCGTGCGCCTTGCCGATGAGATTGATGAAGGCGAATTGCGCGCGCAACTCGATCATGCACGCACGCTGCGCTTTACCAAGAAAGAGATGATCTGGCTGGCGGGTAACAGCTTTTACGGTCGCAAGCAGATTTTCCAGCCGGAGTTTCTCAACTGGCTGCATGATTTCCAGCTGCCGGAATATGATTTGCGCCGCAAGGACGGCCAGTATGAACTGCATTTCCATGGTCCGTGGTCGCACACGACCATGTGGGAAATTCCAGCACTGGCCATCATCAATGAGCTTCGCTCGCGCGCAGCGATGAAAAACCTCGGGCCTTTCTCGCTCGATGTTCTTTATGCCCGCGCCAAAGCCAAGATGTGGAGCAAGGTCGAGCGACTGCGCGAACTGCCTGACCTCAAGATTTCAGATTTCGGCACACGTCGCCGCCATTCATTCCTGTGGCAGCGCTGGTGCGTGGAAGCACTGAAGGAAGGTATCGGCGATGCCTTTACCGGAACCAGCAATGTGCTTTTGGCCATGGACAATGACCTCGAAGCGCTTGGCACCAATGCGCATGAATTGCCGATGGTGCTGGCAGCGCTTGCCAACACCGATGATGAACTGCGCACCGCACCTTATCGCGTGTTGCAGGACTGGAACCGCTATTATGGCGGCAATCTTCTCATAGTTCTGCCGGATGCCTTTGGCACGGCTGCTTTTCTGCGCAACGCACCGGATTGGGTTGCCGACTGGACCGGCTTCCGCCCAGACAGCGCCCCACCCATTGAAGGTGGCGAACGCATCATTGAATGGTGGAAGTCGCGCGGCAAAGATCCGCGTGAAAAGCTGCTGATTTTCTCGGATGCGCTCGACGTCGATACGATTGAGGAAACCTATCGCCATTTTGAAGGCCGCGTCCGCATGAGCTTTGGCTGGGGAACGAACCTCACCAATGACTTTGCCGGTTGCGCGCCGACAACGATCCATGGGCTCAAGGCAATATCGCTCGTTTGTAAGGTGATCGACGCCAATGGACGCCCGGCGGTCAAACTTTCGGACAATCCGCAAAAGGCAACCGGCGATCCAAAAGAAGTCGAGCGTTATCTGAAATTCTTCGGAAACGAAGAGCGGGTGGAGCAGCTCGTTCGCGTGTAACGAGCTGCGGTTTCACTATTCCATCAGGCGTGCTGTACCCGAAAGGCGGATTGATCCGCCGCGTTCATTTCCGATATCTGCGCGCAGATGCGATGGCGAACCCATATCCTCACCCTGAATGACTTCAATAGAGCCACCATGCGGCCAGCCGAGATCGCGTAAATAAGCCGCGAAAGCGGCAGTTGAAGCACCCGTTGCCGGGTCTTCATAAACCCCGCCCGAGGCAAAAGGATTGCGGCTGTGGAAGCGCGTCGGCGTTTCGGAATTGATCAGCAGGATTGTCGTCCAGCCCTGACGGTTCATGAGCACGCGACCGCGCGAAAGATCGTAATGCATCGAGGCGAGCTTTTCGCGTGAGCGCAAAGGCAGCACGATGTGGTCGGCTCCGGCATGGATCAGCGCCGGCGGAATGCCCGGCGCAAGATCATCCTTCTCATAGTTGAAAAGGGCCAGTGCCTGCTCGATTTCGACTTCCGTGGCGGCCCGGTTGCGCGTACCCGGCGATTGCAGGCTGGCGGCAAACAGCTCGCCTTCCTTGCGGCCTTCGACGCTGATTTCGGCGTGGTTAAGCTTTAAGGAAAAGCGTCCGTCACCCTCGCGCATGGCGAGCGCTGCACCCAGTGCAATCGTGGCATGGCCGCAGAAGGGTATTTCTGTTTCAGGCGCAAAATAGCGCACGCGCCAGTTACCGGCTTCGGGCATGGCAAAGGCCGTTTCCGAAAAGCCAACATCCTTGGCAATTTTTTGCATTTCCTCGGCTGAGGGAAGTTTTTCAGAAATCAGGACACCGGCAGGATTGCCGCCCTGATTGCCTTGCGAGAAGGCTGCTATGCGCAAGACGTCCAATGAATTGTCCTTCGCCTATATTCGATTCGCTCCCGCCCCTGTCCAATAGAAGACGCTAAATGCGTCCGGTCAAGGGCAGGGGAGCCTTGAGTTGTTTCCTTGCCCGGCTATTTATTTGCCGAGACGATGAGTAGCATCGGTCTTTCCAGCTCGTCTACTAATGCGGGCCAGGCTGCGATCTGCTCTTCGCTCGGGCGCCATTCTTCAAGGTTGGCGATTGCAAAGCCAGCCTTTATCAAGGCATTGACGGTCGTGCTAAGGCGACGGTGATATTTAATGACGCCATCAGCAAGCCAATCCGTGCGTCGTTCACCTTCAACGGCATAGTGATCGATGGGCCAGTGTTTCTGCCCATTTTCGCCTTCCATCCAACCGGGTTTAGCGGGTGCCATGAAAATCGGATGCTCTATTGTGAAAATGAATTGGCCGTTTGCACGCAAGGCGCGGCTGATCGTGGTCAGGAGACGCGGAAAATCCCGGATATAGTGAAAGGCCAGCGAGCTATAAACAAGATCGAAACGGCCTTCCGGCAGTTCCAAAGCTTCCATATCCGCCTGCACGTAGCGGATAGCCTCGTCTCGCGTTTCCTTGCGCGCACGTTCAAGCATATTCTCTGAAAGATCATATCCGGTGACAGACGCGGCACCCTGTTCACGGGCAAAACGTGAAAACCAGCCAAAGCCACAGCCGAGATCGGCAATGTCCAGGCCATTAAGATCTGGCAGGATTGATCGCACATAGGGCCATTCGGGCGCGCCATCCAGACCATGCACAGAGCGCGGCAGCTCGCTATAGGCGGTGAAAAAGTCCGCACGATCATAAATGTTCTGAGCCATGTTGTGCCTTCCTGTTATGGAAATGCAGAATCGGCCCCTAACATCGGGAAATCAATCCCGCATTTCCGCCGCCCACGGTGGATTGGCACCTGCGCGAGAAACCGTAATCGCGGCAGCTCGCACACCAAGCGCAACGGCTGCATGAATCTGATCTTCGTCGAGTTTTGCGATTGCTTGCTTGCTCAACAAGCCCTGATCGTTGAGGCTTGCGAGGATACCCGCATTGACAGTGTCACCAGCGCCAACCGTATCCACCACATCCACTTTAACGCCGGGCACGCGAACAGTCGCGTTTGCCGTGTAGGCATCCGCACCATGGGCACCTTTGGTGATGACGATCAGTTTGGGCCCAAGCTCAAGCCAACGCGACGCAATCTCGTCATGGCTGCCTTTTTCGCCAAACCAGTCGAGATCTTCATCCGAGAGCTTCACGATATCGGAAAGGGCAATCATTCGTTTCATGCGAGCAAGATGCTTTTCACGGTCCGTGATAAAGCCGGAGCGAATATTCGGATCGAGGAACATCACTCGGTTCTTGGCTTCCCGCGTCATCAGCGCTTCATAGACACTCCCGCATGGCTCTGAAATCAGACTGATACAGCCGAACAGCATGGCGTTGATATTGTCGTCGATCTGCGGGATGTCGCCCTCGGAAAGCATCCGCAGCGCCGTGTTCTCATCATAAAAGGCGTAGCGGGCCTGTCCGTCCACCAGTCGCACGAAAGCGAGTGTCGTCGGACGGTCTGAAATGGCGGAATAGGAATAATCAACGTTGGAGCGCGCAAGCGTGTCGCGCAGTACTTCACCGAAAAAATCAGACGAAAGCCCGGAAAAGAAGCCCGTCGGGACATTCAATCGACCGAGCGCGATGGCTGAGTTGAAAACAGAACCACCCGCGAGTGGCAAAAAGGCTGTCTCTCCCGCCGCAGTTTCGCGTGGCAGCATGTCAATCAGGGCTTCACCGCAGCATAGGATCATGGGTCAACTCAGCTGTTAAATCGATTGAAGAGAAAATAAGCACAAAAGCGCGGTGTTATTCAACGCCGCGCTTTTGAAAAATCATCAGACGTGCTGGCCGCCATTGATGTGTATTTCCGATCCTGTCACATAAGACGAGGCTTCGGAGCAAAGATAGTAGATTGTCTCGGCCACTTCTGACGTCTTGCCAAGACGACGCATCGGCAATTGTTCGACAAGTTTATCCGTACCGGGCGATAGAATGGCGGTATCGATCTCACCCGGAGCAATCGCATTGACACGAATGCCATGCGGACCGAAATCCGACGCCATTTCACGCGTGAGCGCTGCAAGGGCTGCCTTCGAGGTCGCATAAGCCGTGCCAGCAAAAGGATGAACGCGACTTCCGGCAATCGACGTCACGTTGACGACCGAGCCTTGCGCAGCTTCAAGTTCCTTGAACAAGCCACGCGCCAGCATGATGGGCGCCATGAAGTTCACCTGAAACACGTCGCGCCACACAGCCATCGGCGTTTCAATCGAGTTCAGGCGCTTTCCACCCTCTGCCTTTGGCGAAATACCTGCATTGTTGACGAGCGCGTGCAGCTTGCTGCCATTGGCCTCAAGGCGGCGGCGGATTTCAGCAATGGCTTTGCCCACGTCTTCCTGGTCCGCAAGGTCAACCTTGATGTGATCTTCCGGTCCCGCTGGCCACGGACAATTCTCAGCGAAATCCTGACGCGAGCAGGTGATGACGCGCCAGCCAGCGCGCGAAAAACGCTTAACCGTCGCATGACCAATGCCACGGCTTGCCCCTGTCAGAACAAGGGTTTTACGTTCCGTATCTGCCTTGGGAGTATCAGACCGGGACGTATCGGTTGGGGAAACTGTAGACATGACAACCTCACTCTCAATCTTTGAATAGACTAAGCCGCTCAGGATTTCGAGCGGATTTAAACAATCAGACTGTCGGCTGCTTCACTTGATCGCGATAAGGGCCGGTTAAAGTTATGCCGACCCTACAGCATAATTCCTTAAACTTGAATCAGTTTAAGGTAAAATTATGCTGTAAATATAAAGTTTTAGAGCCACCTTTGTGCGCCCGGTAGGGCGCACGGCTCTCTAAGAAAATACTACTGCGAATTGCCCATGATGATATCGAGAAGCGTGGTTGAGTCACGGTTCTGTTGCGGCTGCTGTCCGCCGACATCGCCCGGAGGCAATGGTGCGCCATTGTCATTGACCGGATAATTGGCCGGTGTACCGGGCTGCTGACCTTGCTGAACCGTGTTTCGGGCAGGGGAGTCGGGTGCTGGTGGCCAATAGCCATCATCGCCATTGCCAGCCATTGGCTGGTCGCCATAGCCGCCCTGCGGAATCATACCCGGTTCATATGGGTTGTTCGGATCGATGCCGTCGCTGCCACCCGGTACGATGTTCTGAATGTCGTAATGGCCGGGCAGTTCTGCAACAGGCACGCCCTTATGGGCTTCCTTCATAAAGGTTTTCCATGCGGCGACAGGCAATGTCGAGCCGAAGACGCGCTTCATGCCCTTGCCGTCGTCATTGCCGAACCAGACACCTGTGGTGAGATTGGCGGTATAGCCGACAAACCATGCATCGCGGAAATTCTGGCTTGTCCCGGTTTTGCCTGCAGCTGGCCAGCCGAAAGCGGCGCGTTTTGCGGTGCCATCTTCCACTGTCTTGCGCAGCATTGCATTCATCATGCCGACATTGCGCTCATCAATCACACGCGGGCCGACGCCATCCTGTCTTTGATAGAGAACCTTACCTTCCGAATCCGTGATCTTGGTGATGAAATAGACCGGCGCACGATAGCCACCATTGGCGAACGGCACATAGGCATCGGCCAGCTCAAGCAAAGAGACTTCCGAAGTACCGAGTGCGAGCGAGGCATTGGGTTCGAGCTTCGACAGCACGCCGAGGCGATGGGCAGTGTCGATCACGGTCTGTGGGCCGACTTCCATCACGAGCTGTGCTGAAACGGAATTAAGCGAGTGGGACAATGCGGTCGCCAGTGTCACTTCGCCCATATATTTGCCGTTGTCGTTGCTCGGCGTCCATTTACCAATACGCACTGGCGCATCATTGCGCACGGAATCCGGTGTGCGGCCCTGCTCCAGAGCGGTTAGATAGACGAAAGGCTTGAAGGAAGAGGCGGGCTGACGACGCGCATCGGTAACGCGGTCGAACTGGCTGGCGGCATAATCATAGCCACCAACCAATGCGCGCACTGCACCCGTACCATCGATGGAAACGAGCGCTCCCTGGCTCACATTCATCTTCTTGCCGTTTGCAGTAATTTGATCCTTGATTGCTTCTTCACCGGCGCGTTGCAGATTGAGATCAACGGTGGTTTCAACGGTGATGTCGGTTTTAGTCTCGCCGATGAGCGCTGGAATTTCGGCTACAACGCGGTCGGCAAAATAGTTTTCAGAACCCTGCCAGTAAGAGGCGGCGCGCGCCGGTGGCTCGCTTTCCGCAATTGCCACCTGACGGTCATCGATCATGCCTTCTTCACGCATGGCACCAAGCACAAGCTTGGCACGAGCGCTTGCTGCTTCCGGGTCGCGTGCGGGCGAGAGACGTGAAGGCGCCTTGAGAAGACCGGCAAGGGTTGCCGCTTCCATTAGATTTACGTCCTTGGCGGACTTTCCGAAATAGCGGCGCGACGCAGCATCGACGCCATAGGCACCAGAACCGAGATAAACACGGTTCAGATACATCTCCAAGATCTGCTCTTTGGTATATTTATGTTCAAGCCAGAGAGCGAGCATCACTTCCTGCACTTTACGTTCCAGCGTGCGGTCCGGCGAAAGGAACAGGTTCTTGGCAAGCTGCTGGGTCAGCGTCGAGCCACCCTGAACTGCGCGGCCAGAGGTCACGTTGGTTACAATTGCACGCGCCAGACCGATTGGATCGATACCGAAATGCGACATGAAACGGCGATCTTCGATCGCCATGACGGCTTGCGGAATAAATGGCGACATTTCATGCAGGCCGACAGCTTCACCGCCGGTGGTGCCACGATTGGCAATCAGATTGCCTCCGACATCAACGATACGCACATTCGGCGGACGATCCGGAATAGTCCAGTCGGTTGTCGGTGGCATCTTGGCCGCAAAATAGACGAGCATACCGGCGAATGCGATGCCACCCCATAGGCCGAGCACCAGACACCAGTAGAAAGCGCGGCGAACAAAGCCGAAAAAGCCGCCACGCTTTTTTGGCTTGCGGCTTGACCCGCGTGGTTCGCGATCTTTCGATGGCTTGCTTTTCCGTTGCGGGCGGGCCATGCGCTCCTCCTCGTCGACGCGAAACACGTCCTCTTCCTTTTCCTCCGGCTTGCCGAAGGAAGGTTCGATGCGTCCGTTTCTGCCGTCTCGCGATGCCATATCGTTCTTGATCCGCCCACCTGTTCGTCGGGTACTGGTTTGTAACCCGCTTAAATCATCAACCCGTATATTTCGAGGACGTTTATCGCCTGAAGGGTAAATGCGGCAGTTTAAAGGGGGGTAAATTTGTCATTAACAAAAAAGCACTGAATTGAGCGCAAAAAGAAAAGGCCCCGCATTGCGGAGCCTTTCCAGAGAAGTCGATCTGAATAAATCAGATTAGAACTTGTATGCAACGCCGAGACGAACCTCGTTGGTCTTGAACTTGTCGCGAACGCCAGCATCAGGAACGCCGAAGTCGAAATCCTTGTGGCCGTAATCGGTATAACGATATTCGAGACGAACGATGACATTGTCAGTCGCTGCATAGTCAATACCTGCGCCAGCGGTCCAGCCGGTGAGGGTCTTGCTCTGCGAAACGCTATCAATGCCATTGTCGAGGCTGTTCTTGACACTACCGAATGCAACACCACCTGCGATATAAGGCAGGAAGCGATCAACTGCGTAACCAGCGCGAGCACGAACGGCACCCGACCAGCGAAGCTTGCTTTCAAGGCTAACACCAGTATCTACGCCAGCTGCATCAAAGATTGATGCGCTATCCTTGAGGTTGTTGTAGGTCACGTCACCGTCGATACCGAGAACAACACTGTTGCCCAGATCGAAGTTGTAGCCAGCATACAGGCCGCCGAGGAAACCATCTGGCTTGACGTTGCCGAGGTCGAAGCCATCAGTGTCGAAGCGCGACTTGCCCCAGCCGTAACCAATCTGGCCACCAATATATGCACCGTTCCAGGTAAAGGTCGGAGCGACGATAACCGGAGCTGGTTCTTCGGCGATAATAGCGTCAGCTGCCTTTGCGCCAGTTGCAGCAAGCAGAGCAACAGTTGATGCGAGAAGAAGAGACTTGAGCTTCATAATAAACCTCCAATGGAGAACGGGGAGTTCTAAAATCTGTTGAATTTAATATAAGCCATTGCTCACAAGAGTCTGTAGCAAGAAGGCCACAGTCGCTTAATTGTCGCAAAAGTTGCGCACATAAACGTGATTGCTATGAAAAGCTGCGTATTAAGGTTATCAAAATCTTACGGCTTCGCAACTGTGTTTAAAGTCGTGATATCTGATTATCGGCTGCAGCATTCCAGGGTGCAGAGAATAGAATGGGTGGGGCTATGGGTGCAGGGCAGCGGATCGATTGGGTCGATATAGCCAAGGGCATATGCATCATCTTCGTTGTCATGATGCATTCAACGCTGGGCGTTGAAAAGGCTGCAGCGGAGCAGGGCTGGATGCATTACGTCGTTGCATTCGCTAAGCCGTTCAGAATGCCCGACTTTTTCATGATATCCGGTTTGTTTCTGAGCCTCGTCATCGACAGACCATGGATGCGCTATCTTGACCGCAAGGTCGTACATTTCCTTTATTTCTATGTTCTTTGGCTCTCGATCCAGTTTGCATTCAAGGCACCAGCTATTGCGAGTGAGGCGGGGGCTTCCGGCGTCATCGAAGCCTATCTGATGGCTTTCATCGAGCCGTTCGGAACGCTTTGGTTCATTTATATTCTGCCCGTGTTCTTCATCGCAACGCGTCTGTTAAAGCGGGTCCCTATCGGCGTGACATTTGCAATTCTGGCGGCCTTGGAGATTTTACCAATTCACACTGGCTGGGTGATGATTGACGAGTTTTGCTCTCGATTTGTCTATTTTTTTGCGGGCTATGCTTTCGCACCTTGGATTTTTCGCATTGCCGACTGGCTGCGTCAGCGCCCCCTCGTGGGCTTGGTTGGGCTGCTGATCTGGGCGCTCATAGAATATAAGCTGGTCTTCATGCCTGTGCCGGAAAGCCTCGCATCGCTTATCACACCTGCTGGTGATCTTTTGAACGAGCGAGGAGCGGTCAGTGATCTTCCCATTGTTTCGCTCCTGCTTGGTTTGATAGGAGCGCTGGCGATTATTTCGACTTCATCGCTTCTAAGCCTGCTTTCCGGTCAAAACTGGCTGCATCGTGGATTGAGCTGGCTCGGAGCGCATTCAATTGTCGTTTATCTGGCCTTCTTCTTGCCCATGGCGATTGCGCGCACTGTTCTTCTGAAGATCAGCTTTCTTGATGTGGGAACCGTTTCGCTGCTGACAACGGCAAGCGGTGTGATTGGCCCGGTTATTCTTTATGGGCTCATTCAATGGACTGGCTACGGTCAGTTCCTGTTCCGGCGTCCAGCATGGGCTTATATTGATCGCGCCCCACAGAAGAAAACGGCGGCTCAAGCGCATCCCGAAAAGTGTGAAACGGCTTTCGGGCAGGATGCGCGTTAAAGAAAATGGCATGAGAGAGCTATCTCTCATGCCACTGTCTGATGCATTATGAGTGAGCGAAGATATCCTGCTCTGGCCAGCCCATCAGATCGAGTTCGGCCCGCGTTGGCAGGAATTTGAAACAGGCTTCAGCCTGCTTTGCACGCCCATCGCGTTCCAGACGCTTTTCAAAGACGGCTTTTAATCGATGCAGATAAAGCACGTCAGAGGCTGCATAATCCAGTTGAGCCTGCGAAAGCACTTCCGCTGCCCAGTCGGATGATTGTTGCTGCTTGGAAATCGAAACATCGAGAAGTTCGTTGCAGATTTCTTTCAGACCATGGCGATCCGTATAGGTGCGTGTCAGTTTCGACGCGATCTTTGTGCAGAAAACCGGCTGCGGCATGGTGCCGAACGTATGTGCCAATACCGCCAGATCGAAGCGTCCATAGTGAAAGATCTTGGTGATCGAGCGATCTTTCAGAAGCTTGACCAGATTAGGTGCCTTCTTCTGGCCAGCTTCAATCTGGATCACGTCTGCTGTTCCGTCACCGGGTGAAATCTGAACCACGCAAAGTCTGTCGCGATGCGGATTAAGACCGAGCGTTTCAGTGTCGATAGCAACAGCATCAACCTGATAATTATCTAGATTGGGCAGGTCGTGCTTGTGAAAACGGATGGTCATTTGGTCTTCCTTATTTGGCGGCTTTCGCCGCCATAAGCATCTGTCTTACTTGGCAGCGATAGCGGCCATAATTCTTGCCCACGAGCGCTGGCCCTTATGGAACGAGTTCAGCTCATATTTTTCGTTCGGCGAATGAATACGGTCATCTTCAAGACCAAAGCCAACGAGCAAAGATTCCATGCCGAGGAACTTATCGAAGTCACCGACAATCGGGATCGATCCGCCCATGGCGATCAGTACGGCTGGCTTCGGCCATTCATCGGAAAGCGCATCCTTGGCTTTGGAAACCAGTGGCGAGTCATAAGGCAGCTGAATGGCTGGCGAGCCACCATGCGGGTGGAACTCGACCGAGCAATCGGCTGGCAGACGTTCCTGCACGAAAGCTCGGAACGCTTCGCGGATTTTCACCGGATCCTGCTTGTGGACGAGACGGAACGAAACCTTGGCCGAAGCCTCTGCCGCGATTACCGTCTTGAAACCTTCGCCGGTATAGCCGCCGGTGATGCCGTTGACTTCCGCAGTTGGGCGCGCCCAGGTCAGTTCGAGAACGCTGCGGCCTTTTTCGCCCGAAGGGACCGAAAGACCAATTGGGCCAAGGAAGTTTTCAGCCGTGCGGCCAAGGCTTTCCCATGACTGCAAAATCTGCGACGGCGTTTCTTCAACGCCTTCATAGAAACCAGGCACCGTGACACGGCCGTTTTCATCATGCAGATCAGCAAGGATTTTTGCGAGAATATGGATCGGGTTGGCAGCAGCGCCGCCAAAGAAGCCCGAATGCAGATCGCGGTCAGCAGCCTTGATGACGATTTCCTCGCCAACCAGACCGCGAAGGCCGACGCTGATTGCGGGTGTTTCTTCGTTCCACATGGCGGTGTCGCAGACCAGTGCCACGTCGGCTTTTAACTCTTCTTTGTGAGCGTCGAGGAACGGCTTGAGCGAAGGCGAACCGGATTCTTCTTCGCCTTCAAACAGCAAGGTCACTTTGACAGGCAGATTGCCGTTGACGGCCTTATAGGCGCGGCAGGCTTCAACAAAGGTCATCAACTGGCCCTTGTCGTCGGATGTGCCACGACCGGTCAGGATTTTGCGACCATTACCGACATTTTTGATGGCTGGCTCAAACGGATCGTTTTCCCAAAGATTGAGCGGATCAACCGGCTGCACATCATAATGACCGTAGAACAGCACATGTGGCGCATCAGCAGTAGCACCGTCATGATGAGCAACGACCATCGGGTGGCCCGGCGTGTCGCGTACACTCGCATCAAAACCAATGGACTTGAGGTCCTCGACCAGCCATTCGGCAGCCTTACGGCAATCGGCCTTGTAAGCCGGATCGGTCGAAATCGACTTGATACGCAGAAGATCGAACAGATGATCGATGCTTTTATCGAGATTTGTGTCGAGATAATTGAGGACTTTATCGAGTGATTGCGCGGACATGGATACTTCCTGACGAGTCGTAAAACTGATCGCACACTACAACCAGCAACCCGAAGAAGAAACCCAATTTGAACGCAAAACTGAGAGCTGAAAATGAATTGGCCGTTGTGGTGAGGGGGTTACCACAACGGCCATATCACTACACTCAAAAGCTACAGCCCGGAGAGGGGAATGAGGCTGTAGCCAACAACCGGTATCCAACGGGGGACGGGTCAGAAAACCGGCGACCGACGTACTGTCGATGAGTGAGATTTGGCCCTTCAACTGTGGCTATTCAAGGGCATTAAAGATTACAAATTCGTAACATAAACGTTACCTTGTCGTGTGTAATCCGTTATCCGTATTAATCGGAAATTGCGTGAGGATGGAGGCACTTATGACCAAGATTACAATGCTCAGCAAGAAGGACTGGGAGAAGACGCCGGGCAAGTGGCACGGTGAGTTTGAAGGCAATGTGTTCGGTGCAGGCGCTTCGGTCATGTTCTATGCGACAGAAGAGGCAGGACGAGGACCAAGACTGCATCGCCATCCCTATGATGAGATTTTTATCGTCCGCAAAGGCCGGGCTCTATTTACGGTTGGCGAAGAGCAATTCGAGGCCGATGAAGGCAGTGTCGTGTTTGGCGGAGCCAATATTCCGCACAAATATGTGAATGTCGGTCCCGGTCTGCTGGAGATGATAGACATTCATGTGTCTGGCACGTTCATTCAGGAAGATTTGGAATAGCTTCGCGCAAGAAAACCGGCTTGTCAGCAATCCAACGGTGGACACTTGTTTCTCCTGACATAAGGCCGGTTTTCATTACGCTTGGTTTCCTTTAATTCTAAGCCATGAAAAAAGGCGATCATCTCTTCCTCGTTGACGGCTCGGGCTATATTTTCCGCGCCTATCATGCCCTGCCACCGCTGACCCGTAAGACGGACGGCTTGCCGGTCGGGGCCGTGTCTGGTTTCTGCAACATGCTGTGGAAGCTGTTGAAGGATGCGCGCAGCACTGATGTCGGTGTGGTGCCAACGCATTTTGCGGTCATTTTCGATTATTCGTCGCAGACCTTCCGCAAGGAAATCTACCCCGAATATAAGGCCAACCGCACCGCGCCGCCGGAAGACCTGATCCCGCAATTCGGCCTGATCCGTCAGGCAACGCGTGCCTTCAATCTGCCTTGCATCGAAAAGGAAGGTTTTGAGGCCGACGATCTGATCGCGACCTATGCCCGTATTGCTGAGAAAGCAGGCGGCGATGTTACAATCATTTCGTCCGACAAGGACCTCATGCAGCTCGTCACACCGAGCGTGTCCATGTATGACAGCATGAAGGACAAGCAGATTTCGATCCCGGAAGTGATCGAAAAATGGGGTGTCCCGCCTGAAAAAATGATCGACCTGCAATCGCTGACCGGCGACAGCACCGATAATGTTCCGGGCATTCCGGGCATCGGCCCGAAGACCGCTGCGCAATTGCTGGAAGAGTTTGGCGATCTTGATACGCTGCTCGCGCGCGCTTCCGAGATTAAGCAGAACAAACGCCGCGAAAACATCATCGCCTTTGCCGATCAGACCAAGATTGCGCGTGAACTCGTCACGCTCAAGACCGATGTGCCGCTCGAAGTTGATCTCGATGGTTTGGTGCTGGAACCGCAGAACGGGCCGAAGCTCATTGGCTTCCTGAAAGCGCTGGATTTCACAACGCTCACCCGTCGCGTGGCAGAAGCAACGGATACGGATGCCTCGGCTGTTGAGCCTTGCCACATTGAAACCGAGTGGGGTGCAGATGCGCACGGTCCCGATGTCGATGTACCTGCAAAGTCAGAAGCTGCTTCATCGGATATTTCTGTTGCTGCCGAAGCATCTGATGCAAGTGGCTACACGCCGAAAGCACTGGCTGAAAGCCGAGCAGCAACGGCACTTGCACAGAAGATCGACACCACAGCCTATACCTGCATTCGCGATCTTCCGACGCTGAATAAGTGGCTCGCAGAGGCTGTCGAGACTGGCCTTGTCGCTTTCGATACCGAAACCAATTCGCTTGATCCGATGCAGGCCGAACTGATCGGTTTCTCGCTGGCGCTTGCGCCCGGTAAAGCCGCCTATATCCCGCTCCAGCACAAATCCGGCGCAGGCGATCTGCTTGGTGGCGGCATGGTTGAAGGTCAGATACCGCTCGATAAGGCGCTGGCAGCTTTGAAGACCGTTCTTGAGGACAAATCCGTCCTCAAGATCGCACAGAACATGAAATATGACTGGCTGGTGATGCGCCGTCACGGCATCAACACCGTGTCTTTTGATGATACGATGCTGATTTCCTATGTGTTGGATGCGGGTACCGGCGGTCATGGCATGGACCCGTTGTCCGAGCGTTGGTTGGGCCATACGCCTATTGCTTATAAGGATGTGGCGGGCAGCGGCAAAAGCGCTGTTACCTTTGATATGGTCGATATTGATCGTGCGACAGCCTATGCTGCAGAAGACGCCGATGTCACGCTGCGTCTATGGCAGGTGCTGAAGCCGCGTCTGGCCGGAGAAGGATTGACCTCGGTTTATGAGCGCCTAGAACGTCCGTTGGTCGATGTGCTTGCCCGCATGGAAGAGCGCGGCATCTCGGTTGACCGTCAGGTTCTCTCGCGCCTGTCGGGTGATCTCGCACAGTCCGCCGCACGTTTTGAAGATGAAATCTACGAGCTGGCCGGTGAGAAATTCAACATCGGATCGCCCAAGCAGCTTGGCGATATTCTTTTTGGCAAGATGGGTTTGCCGGGTGCATCCAAGACGAAAACCGGTCAATGGTCGACCTCTGCGCAAGTGCTGGAAGATCTGGCTGCTGAAGGTCTGCCTTTGCCGCGCAAGATTGTTGACTGGCGCCAGCTGACGAAGCTTAAATCCACCTACACGGATGCGCTGCCGGGATATATTCACCCGCAGACAAAGCGCGTGCATACGTCTTATGCAATGGCGTCCACCTCGACCGGACGCTTGTCTTCATCTGAGCCGAACCTGCAGAATATTCCGGTTCGTACAGCCGAAGGCCGCAAGATCAGAACGGCTTTTATTGCAGAACCGGGCAACAAGCTTATCTCTGCCGATTACAGCCAGATCGAATTGCGTGTGCTGGCACATGTCGCCGATATTCCGCAGCTGAAACAAGCTTTTGCCGATGGCATTGATATTCATGCCATGACCGCTTCTGAAATGTTCGGTGTGCCGGTTGAAGGTATGCCGTCCGAAGTGCGCCGCCGTGCCAAGGCGATCAATTTCGGTATCATCTACGGCATTTCGGCTTTTGGTCTTGCCAACCAGCTTTCCATTCCGCGTGAAGAAGCAGGGCAATATATCCGCACCTATTTCGAACGCTTCCCCGGCATCAAAGACTATATGGAAGCGACCAAGGCTTTCGCGCGCGAACATGGCTATGTCGAAACGATTTTCGGCCGTCGGGCGCACTATCCTGATATTCGGGCTTCCAATCCGCAGGTGCGCGCCTTCAATGAACGTGCGGCAATCAATGCACCTATTCAGGGTTCGGCTGCCGATGTCATTCGCCGCGCCATGATCCGTATGGAAAATGCACTGGCGGATGAGAAGCTTGCAGCCCGTATGCTGTTACAAGTCCACGATGAATTGATCTTTGAAGTACCTGAAGGCGAGGTCGAAAAGACAATTCCTGTCGTGCGCCATGTTATGGAAAATGCGGCCATGCCTGCAGTGGCGCTTTCTGTACCATTACAGGTGGATGCAAGGGCTGCACATAACTGGGATGAGGCGCATTAAAAGCGCATTCCAAAAATTGTGAAACGTTTTTTGGGTCAAATGCGCGTCAAAAAAGACTAGAGCGCCGTTCCGGTTTGATCGGATCGAATTGCGCTCTAGAGCGCTCACCCTGTTGACCTGAGAGGCGCAAGCCTATAGGTAGGCGCTAATTATGGTGCTTCGTTAGTCGTCAGGAGAGTTGTGGACAGATAGGTTCACGACCGTTGGGTATGCGGCTTGAGAAGCTTTTTTCGTGAAAGTTATTCATGTCCCTGCCTGATACAATCGCTCCGGCTCTTTCCGGAGCATTAGCCGCTCGTGGTTACACTACACTCACTGCTGTTCAGGAAGCCGTTCTGACTCCAGAAACGCTGGATGCAGATCTTCTCGTTTCCGCACAGACCGGATCGGGCAAGACGGTAGCGTTTGGCCTTGCTATGGCCAATACGCTTCTCGAAGGTGAACTGCGCTTTAGCCGTCCAGAAGCACCTCTTGCCATGATTATTGCACCTACGCGTGAACTGGCATTGCAGGTTCGTCGCGAACTGGAATGGCTTTATGCAGACACCGGCGCAACCATCGCATCCTGCGTTGGTGGCATGGATATCCGTTCCGAACGCCGTGTGCTTGAACGCGGATCGCACATCGTTGTCGGCACCCCAGGTCGCCTTCGCGACCATATCACTCGCAATGCGCTTGATATGTCGCAACTGCGCGTCGTCGTGCTCGATGAAGCTGACGAAATGCTCGACATGGGTTTCCGTGAAGACCTTGAATTTATTCTCGGTGAAGCACCGGAAGATCGTCGTACATTGATGTTCTCGGCAACGGTGCCTAAGCCAATTGCCCAGCTTGCCAAGCGCTTCCAGAATGACGCTCTGCGTCTGACTGTTCAGAGCGAAACCAGCCAGCACGCTGACATCGACTATGTCGCTATGCCGGTGCCGCCACATGAGCGCGACCACGCGATCATCAACGCGCTACTCTATTACGATTCACAGAATTCGATCATCTTCTGCTCGACCCGCGAAGCGGTAAAGCACATGGCAAGCCGCCTTTCCAATCGCGGTTTTGCGGTTGTGGCGCTGTCGGGTGAACTGAGCCAGGCAGAACGCAACAATGCATTGCAGGCAATGCGTGATGGCCGTGCCCGTGTTTGCGTTGCTACCGACGTTGCTGCACGCGGTATTGATCTGCCGAACCTTGATCTGGTTATCCATGCCGATCTTCCGAATAACCCGGAAACCATGCTGCACCGTTCGGGCCGTACCGGTCGTGCAGGCCGTAAGGGCACCTGTGTTCTGGTTGTTCCGTTCTCGCGTCGCCGCACTGCAGAACGTCTTCTGCATATGGCCAAGCTTGATGCGCAGACCATTTCTGCACCAAGCATCGCTGCGGTTCAGGCGAAGACCAATGAACGCATTTTGAATGCAGACGTTTTCAGCCAGCCGGTTGAAGAAGAATATCAGGATCTGCTGAAAGCGCTCACCGAGCGTTACACGCCGGAACAGATCGCAGCTGCGTTCTTGAACCGCGAAGTCGCTTCCTATCCGGCAGCAGAAGAAGTTTCCGATGCACCTGTGCATCCGGTTGGCGGCAAGAAGCCACGCGAACGTTCTGATCGTGGTGATCGTGGCGACCGCTTTGAACGCAGTGATCGCCGTGAACGTGGCGAACCAGGTGAACGCTTTGACCGTAATTCGTCGTTTGATGGCGTGTGGTTCTCCGTTTCCGCCGGTCGCAAGCATCGCGCCGATCCAAAATGGCTTCTGCCGCTCATCTGCAAGGCAGGTGACGTATCGAAGCGTGATGTCGGTTCGATCAAGATTTTCGACAACGAAACCCGTTTCGAAATCACAGCAGCCAAGGCTGATGAGTTCCGCCGCTCGGTCGAAGAACGCGGCACTGGCGAAAAGGGTCTTGTGATCCGTAACGCTGTTGCAGGCGCTGGTGGCGATGCTTCTCCACGCGAAGGCAAGGGCAACTTCAAGCCACGCGGCGACAAGTTCAAGAGCGATTTCCGTGATGGCCCGCGCGATGGCAACCGTGATAATGCCCGTGACGGCGCAAAGGGCAGCTGGTCGAAGCCGAAGGGCGACTTCAAGAAAGATGGTTTCAAGAAGGACGGCAAGAAGTTTGGTGACGGCGGCTTCAGCAAGAAACGTCGCGGCGAATAAACACGCCAACTAGTCAGAAATTCTTTGGAAGGGCCGGGTTGCAAGCAACTACGGCCCTTTCTCTTATATGATCGGTGGTATGTGATAAACGACCGAGCGATACTTTGGATTTTCCCGCCGCTCAGCGATATGTCCACCAAGCGCCTCGGCAATCCGCCTGCTGGGAAGGTTCTCTTCCGCAACCGGATATTCGAAATACTCGACCGGGACGTTTTGGCTTGCCCATGCGGCTACCGCTCCAACAAATTCCCGGCCAAATCCGTTTCCATGAACTTCGCTTCGGAGCCATATTCCAAGCTCCGGCTTGCCTGATTTCATCGCGTGCAGGCCGACGATTCCAAGAAACCTGCCATTAGCTCGGTCTCGCGCCACCAGATGAAGCTCTGAGCGCTCCTCAATAGCGGGCAGCCAAGCCCGCCATATTTCTGCAAAGTCGGCTGCAGTTGATGGCGGCTCCCACGACATAAACCGCGTAATCTCGAGAGAGATACAGGAAAACACTTCGCTCGCATCACGTGGCTGAAACGGCACGATGATCGCACGAGCGGACAAAATACGAATGTCTGGCACTGGGTGGTCCTGCAGTGATGGTTTGTCAGAGTTGAACGTCATAACCAGACTGGGTGGATGGCGGTCAGCCACTTTTATATACTTCTAAAAAAGCCCCGGATTTCCGGGGCTTTTTTATTAGAGCGCATCCCGAAAAGTGCGATGTGGTTTTCGGAACAAGATGCGCGTAAAAACAAATGGATAGAGCATTTCGATTGACTCAATCAAAACGGGAAATTCTCTAAACGTCCAGATTGGCGACGCTCAGTGCGTTTTCCTGAATGAACTCGCGGCGCGGTTCCACTTCATCACCCATCAGACGTGAGAACAGCGAATCTGCGTCGGTCGCGTCATTGACCTTAACTTGCAGCAGCGAACGCACATTCGGATCGAGCGTGGTTTCCCAAAGCTGTTCGGCGTTCATTTCGCCCAAGCCTTTGTAACGCTGCAGCGTCAGACCCTTGCGGCCTGTTGCGAAAATCGCATCAAGCAGCGCCATCGGTCCGGAAAGCGTTTCGACCTTGTCCTTGCGGCGCAGAACCGGTGGTTCGGCGAAAACTTCCGTCAGGCGCGAAGCCACACGGTCGATCTGGCGCGCATCGGCAGAGCCGAGCAGGGCCATGTCGAGAATGGCAACGTCCTTCACGCCACGCACCATGCGCTCGAAGCGATAGCCGCCGTCTTCCGTCACATGGGAGGTCCAGCCACGCTCGGTTTCTTCCGAGATCATGTCGAGACGCTTGGCAACGATATCGGCGGAAGCCTGCGATGCAGCGTCGTTGGCGGTCGCATTCGGGTTGAGCAGGCCTGCAATCGCAGCCTGTTCTACAACGCGACGATCATAGCGCGTATGAAGGCCCGAAAGAAGCTGACGCAGCGTGCGTGCATCATCGACGACCGACCGAAGGTCAGGCCCGGCGCGCACTTCACCGCTGCCCATTTCAAGGGCGGCTTCTTCAAGACCGGTTTCGATAAGGAAGTCTTCGAAAGCAGCTTCGTTCTTGATGTATTGCGAGGACTTGCCGCGCGATACCTTATAGAGCGGCGGCTGCGCGATATAGATATGGCCGCGTTCGATCAGTTCCGGCATCTGACGGAAGAAGAAGGTCAACAGCAGCGTACGAATATGCGCGCCGTCGACGTCAGCATCCGTCATGATGATGATCTTATGGTAGCGCAGTTTGTCAGGATTGAAGCCGTGTGACTCATCCTTGCCGATCGACGTTCCAAGAGCAGTGATCAGCGTTCCGACCTGATCAGACGAGATCATGCGGTCAAAGCGGACGCGTTCCACGTTGAGGATCTTACCGCGCAGCGGCAGAATAGCCTGGTTCTGGCGCGAACGACCGCTTTTGGCCGAGCCACCTGCAGAGTCACCCTCGACGATGAAGATTTCTGACTTCGCCGGATCGCGTTCCTGACAGTCAGCCAGCTTGCCGGGAAGCGACGTCACGCTCAGATTGCTCTTGCGGGTGATATCGCGTGCCTTGCGGGCTGCTTCGCGGGCTGCTGCTGCCTGAATGACCTTTTCAACAATCGTCTTGCCGCCAGCAGGATGTTCTTCCAGCCAGGTCGAAAGCGCTTCATTGACGAGGCTTTCAACAACAGGGCGGACTTCCGAGGAAACCAGCTTGTCCTTGGTCTGCGACGAGAACTTTGGATCAGGAACCTTGACCGAGAGAACAGCAGTCAGACCTTCGCGGCAATCATCGCCGGTCAGGCTGACCTTTTCCTTCTTGGTCATGCCGGATGCATCGGCATAGCCCGTCACCTGACGCGTTAGCGCGCCACGGAAACCGGCCAGATGCGTGCCACCATCGCGCTGTGGGATGTTGTTGGTGAAGCAAAGCACTTTTTCGTGGTAGGAATCGTTCCACCACATCGCGACTTCAACGGTCATACCGTCTTTTTCGCTCTTGATATAAATCGGTGTTTCCAGAAGCGACTTCTTGCTCTGGTCGATATATTTTACGAACTCAACGACACCACCATCATAGTGGAGTTCCTGTTCGCGAATATCGGCATGGCGACGGTCTGTAAGCTTGATGCGGACGCCTGAATTCAGGAACGCCAGTTCGCGCAGGCGACGTTCCAGCGTGTCGTAATCAAATTCGACCATAGAGAAAGTTTCAGGCGAAGGCAGGAAGCTGACTTCTGTGCCTGTATCGCTGCCTGCATCGCCGGTTATAACCAGCGGAGCGTCGGCCACGCCGTGCGTGAAGGCCATTTCATGGATTTTGCCAGCGCGACGGATCTTCAGCTTCAGCCAGATCGACAACGCGTTCACAACCGACACGCCCACGCCGTGCAGACCGCCGGAAACCTTATAGGAGTTCTGGTCGAACTTACCGCCGGCATGGAGCTGTGTCATGATGACCT
This sequence comes from Brucella sp., assembly GCF_032066345.1. Taxonomy (NCBI): domain Bacteria; kingdom Pseudomonadati; phylum Pseudomonadota; class Alphaproteobacteria; order Hyphomicrobiales; family Brucellaceae; genus Brucella; species Brucella sp. The sequence continues at coordinate 288,498 of NZ_DAMBKZ010000002.1, read as the reverse complement.
CAGCCGCCGAGACGCCTTCTTCCTTGTGGATGTCGGTCGGGATGCCACGACCATTATCGGTCACGGTGCAGGAGCCGTCGGCGTTAAGCGTAACAGTGACAAGCGTTGCATGTCCGGCCAGCGCTTCGTCGATGGCATTGTCCACGACTTCGTAGACCATATGATGCAGGCCCGAGCCGTCATCCGTGTCACCGATATACATGCCCGGACGCTTGCGAACTGCGTCGAGGCCTTTCAGAACACGAATGGAATCCGCGCCATATTCGGCGGCGGCTGCGGAATTCATCTCTGGTGTCTCGCTCATGAAAATCTTTCGAAAATGCGCCGCGAAGGCAACCTTAAAGTCTGCCGCAATTGCAGCAATAAAAACCCTGTCGAATCACACGACAAACATGGCTTTAATATAGGCGTTAACGGCGATTTTTCCAAATTTTGGGGCCAAATTTACCGGGGATTCAGCTCTTTTGGCACCAGTTGAAGAATTGGGGTGGCGTGCAATCTCTGGAACCGCCACAATTGAAGCTTATATCTTGTTTGACGGGGGTGTTCTCGATCAAAAGGAGCACTTGATGGAAACCACAATTGCCATGAAAGATACAGCTCAACCCTTTGTGCCGCCTGCGCCGCGCCCTCGCGAAAAGCCGGTTGGACGCTTCGAGATGATGCGGGTGGTTTACAAGAACCCGCTCGAATTGTGGGGCGAGCCTTCCTATAACGAGCGCTGGGTTTCTGTAAGCTGGCTTGGCATCAAAACCATCATTGCCAATGATCCGGGCCTTATCCGTCATGTGCTGGTCGATAATGCCGCCAACTATCCCATGTCCGCCATCCGTCAGCGCGTGCTGCGCCCCATTCTGCGTGATGGATTGTTGACCGCTGAGGGCCAAGTCTGGAAGCGTTCACGCAAGGCGATGGCGCCGGTCTTCACTCCACGCCATATCGGTGGCTTTGCGAATGCCATGCGAAACCGGTCGCTGCAGTTTGTCGAGCGATACAAGACCAATGGCATCATCACCGATGTCGCCCATGACATGACGCTGCTCACCTATGACATTCTGGCTGAAACGCTGTTCTCTGGCGAAATTGCCGGTGATCCCAATGATTTTGCGCATCAGATCGACAAGCTTTTTGAAACCATGGGTCGCGTCGATCCATTTGATCTTCTTGGCTTGCCCGAATGGCTTCCGCGCTTCACGCGCCTTCGCGGCAACCAGTCTCTCGGCTTCTTTCGCGAGCTGGTGTCGAACACGATTGCTCTGCGCAAGGAACGGATGGAGAAGGGCGAAGACGTCCCCAACGATTTCCTGACCCTGCTTTTGCGCGCCGAAGGACCGGATGGTTTGAGCCGTGCCGAGATTGAAGATAACATCATCACCTTCATCGGTGCGGGGCATGAAACAACGGCTCGTGCGCTCGGCTGGACGCTCTATCTGCTTGCCAAGGCACCGCAGGAACGCGAGCGTGTTGAAGCTGAGATCGATGCGTTCTTTGCTGATGGCGGCAATGACCTGCCGCCGCAGGAATGGCTGGCAAAACTGCCCTTCACGCGTGCAGCTTTTGAGGAGGCGATGCGGCTTTATCCGCCAGCACCGTCAATCAATCGCGAGGCCGCGACGGATGATACCTATGGTGATCTGAAAATTGCCAAGGGAACGGCTGTTCTGGTCATGCCTTGGGTGATTCACCGTCACAGGCTTTATTGGGATCAGCCGGATGCCTTCATGCCTGAGCGCTTCTGGCCCGAAAATCGCGACAAGCTCGACCGCTTTCAATATCTGCCATTTGGTGCCGGTCCGCGTGTCTGCATCGGTGCGAGCTTCGCGCTTCAGGAAGCGGTGATTGCACTTGCAACCTTGCTTGATGGCCGTCGCTTCGACGTGTTGGAAACCACAAAGCCATGGCCTGTGCAGAAGCTCACCACCCAGCCGCAGGGCGGTTTGCCGATGAAGGTGGTGAGGCGCTAATTAGTTGGTGCACCAATGGCGATCCGGGCAAGATGCGGATATTCGGGGTCGGCCAGATTGCTGATGCTTTCAAGGTCTTCGGGGCTGTACCATGCAAGCTCAGAATGTTCATCGCAGACATTGCGCGGCTCGCCGCCGCTCCATGAAGTGACCTGAAAAATATGGCAGATGGAATCGCCATAGAAATCCGGCTTTTTCTCATCGATTGCGCCGATCTCACGAAACTTGATCGGGCGAATGCCGAGTTCTTCACCCATTTCCCGCACCAACGCATCTTCAAGTGTTTCACCACGCTCGACATGCCCACCGGGCGTGTCCCAATGATTGGGCCACGCCTTTTTCCATGGTGAGCGCAGTCCCATCAGAACTTTTTTGTCACCGCTCACCAGCAAAGCGCCGACGGTGACAACTTTCTTTTTCTTGGCCATGGCGTTCCTGTTATAGCGCTATCTATGAACTCAGATTACTGGCTAAATCACAAACGCACATCACCATTTTTTAGTGGGTAAGGCTTCTACTTAGCAAGACGTTCTGAATGCCATTTGAGATGGTCATCCATGAAGGTCGAGATGAAGAAATAGGAATGGTCATAGCCTTCACGCATATTGAGCGTGAGCGGGATTCCAGCTTTGTGGCAGGCCTCATCCAGCAACCAAGGACATAATCCTTCATCAAGGAAAACATCGGCTTCTCCCTGATCGACCAGAAATTCTGGAAAGCGGTAGCCGTCTTCAATCAGCAGCGTCGCATCATAGGCACGCCATGCGCGTTCTTCTGCGCCAAGATATTTTTCCAGTGCAGGCTTCGACCAGTCGGCTGTTGAAGGCTGCACAATCGGTGCGAAAGCCGATGCCGATTTGAAGCGGTCGGGATTTTTGAGCGCAATCGTAAGTGCGCCATGTCCGCCCATCGAATGGCCGGTGATGCCCTGACGTGACATATCAAGCGGAAACTCAGCCGCCACCAGATCAGTCAGTTCCTTTGTGATGTAGCTATACATCTGGTAGTTCTTGGCAAATGGTTCCTGTGTAGCATCGACATAGAAGCCCGCACCCTTGCCGAATTTCCAGTTATCCGGTTCATCCGGCACGTCATCACCGCGCGGGCTTGTATCCGGGCAAATAACGGCAATCCCTAGTTCTGCTGCCATTTGCCGATATTCGCCTTTATCCATCACATTCTGATGAGTGCAGGTGAGGCCGGAAAGATACCAGAGTACCGGCACAGGACCATCTTTTGCCTGTGGTGGCAGGAAAACGGCAAAGGTCATATCGCACTGGTTGGTCTCGCTCTTATGGCGATAGACGCCCTGCGTTCCACCAAAGCATTTTGCAGTTGAGATGGTTTCCATAGTGTGTCTTCAGTCTGTTTTGAGTTGAATCTCGATGGAAATAAGTTGGTATCTCCACCAGTAAATTGCCTGTCTAAAAAGGCCCAAAGCGTTCTCTCCTGTTTTATATACAAGATTGACCTCATCAGATCCTTTAATAAGCTCTGCACCAACATCAAATGTCTTTAATATGTTATTTCTTTCTTCACATATAAATTCAAAGAATATCTTCTTATCGAGCTCATTAGTCTTCCACTTGGAGTAATAATTTTTAATTATATCGTCATGTAAGTTGGATTTTTTTGAATCCACTTTATCTAAAACATGCCCTACCGTTCTCAGTAATGAGAGGCCTGCAATCCATGGATGCCGCCAGTCTCCGTATTCTAGTTCCTCGTCCCCATAGTACTGAAGGCTGAAAAGTATTTGTCGGCAATCATCGAACGGTTCCCATGCCTTAAGGGTTTTGGGCTTTATTTCCTTGGTGAAGATTGTTCCGTCAATTTCAAACATCTGCTGATTTTTATCCGCTTCCGAGTGCGACCACGACATTCACTGTCGCTGCAACAAGGACCGTATTGAAAAAGAATGACACGACGCTGTGCAGAAGCGTCACTTTTCGCATCGCGGTGGTCGTGACATTGGTATCGGACGTCTGCGCCGTCATGCCGATGATGAAGGCGTAATAGGCGAAATCCCAGCCGGAGGGCTGTGGCGTTTCAGGAAAATTGAAGCCGCCTCTATACCTGCTGGCATGGGCTGAATCGTCGCCTGCGGGTTCGCGTGGCTGCCAATACATGTGTGCGTAATGGATCGCCGTCATCATGTGGATCGTAAACCAGCCGAGAGGCACAGCCGCAAGCGTCATGACGAGCGAAAACAGGTCGGCTTTGGGTTGCTGGTTTATCAGGATGAACAGCGACACCACAGCCACAACAACGGTGGCAAATGTCACCAGAAAGATGATCCAGATCGGCTCATCTGCCGTTGCCGCATGTTTTCTGAGATAGGGCGCGGTGAGTTTGGGTAAAGCCGCAAGCGCCAGAACGAGATACAGCACAAAAAAGCAGTTTGCCCCGATGACCGGGGCAAGCGGGCTCTTAAGAAGCCATGCGATAATGAAGGTTGCAGCGCCACCAATGGCTGCAAGATAAAAGGACATATGGCGGCGCAGCAGAAACATCAGGCCGCACTTTCCTGTGGTGCCAGCCGCATGTCGACATGCGGAATACCATCTTCAAGATATTCTTCCGAAATCGCGACGAAGCCGAACGAGCCATAGAATTTCTGCAAATGGCTCTGTCCGCCAAGCTCAATCGCGATGCCCGGAAAACGTGTCTGAGCAAAGGCGACAGCCTCTTTCATGAGACGCTGACCAAGCTTGTAACCACGATAATCGGCTGCCACGACAACGCGGCCGATCTTCACCGGCTTACCATCCTGTTCCGGCGGCAGAACCCGCAGACTTGCTGCAAGTTCTTCACCATCAAGAATGCGTAGGTGAAATGCGTCATAATCCTTGCCGTCGATTTCGGGGTAAGGGCAATTCTGCTCCACCACGAAAACATCCACGCGCAGCTTCAGCATCGCATAAAGCGCGCGCGGGGTCAGGTTATCGATTTCATCCCAATGGGAGGTAAAAAGCTTCTCACTCATCAGTAGACAATCACCGAGCGGATCGACTTGCCTTCATGCATCAGATCGAAAGCCGTGTTGATTTCATCAAGCGGCATGGTGTGGGTGATGAGGCTGTCGATGTCGATCTTGCCTTCCATATACCAGTCTACGATTTTTGGCACATCGGTACGACCGCGCGCGCCGCCAAATGCAGTGCCCTTCCAGACGCGTCCGGTGACGAGCTGGAATGGACGTGTGGCAATTTCCTTGCCGGCTTCCGCCACGCCAATGATGATCGATTCACCCCAGCCGCGATGGCAGCATTCCAGCGCCTGACGCATGACATCGGTGTTGCCGGTTGCATCGAACGAATAATCCGCACCGCCATCAGTCAGATCCTGAATGGCCTGCACAACCTTGTCATTGCCGATTTCGCGCGGATTGATGAAGTCGGTCATGCCGAATTTCTTCGCCATTTCCACCTTGGATGGATTGATATCCACGCCGATGATCTTATCCGCGCCAACCATGCGCGCACCCTGAATGACATTGAGACCAATGCCGCCAAGACCAAACACAACAACATTAGAACCCGGACGAACCTTAGCCGTGTAAATAACTGCGCCAATACCGGTGGTTACGCCGCAGCCGATATAGCAGATCTTGTCGAAAGGCGCGTCTTCGCGCACCTTGGCGACTGCGATTTCTGGCAGAACGGTGAAGTTCGAGAAGGTCGAGCAGCCCATATAATGGAACACTTCACCGCCATCGCACGAAAAGCGCGAGGTTTTGTCAGGCATCAGGCCTTGACCCTGCGTTGAGCGGATCGAGGTGCAGAGGTTTGAACGCTGCGACAGGCAGGTTTTGCACTGGCGGCATTCCGGCGTGTAAAGCGGGATCACATGATCTCCCGGCTTGACCGACGTAACACCTGCGCCCACTTCGCGCACAATGCCTGCACCTTCATGGCCGAGAATGGCGGGGAATTTGCCTTCTGAATCAAGGCCGGAAAGCGTGTAGGCATCGGTGTGGCAAACGCCGGTCGCCATGATTTCGACCAGCACTTCGCCAGCCCGTGGACCGCCGATTTCAACGGTTTCGATGGTGAGCGGCTTTTTTGCCTCCCAGGCAACGGCTGCGCGTGACTTCATGACGATATTCCCTTCAATTTCAGTGTTCGTTTATGCGCCTATTTCAGATAGGTGCGCAAAATCCGCATGATTTCATCGATCTCTGCATCGGGATCTGCCACAGCATCGCGCGCTATCGTCTCACGAGCCTGGCCGAATGTCTCGCGAAAATGGCTTTCCAGCACTTCCGCCATCAATCCATTGGCAGCCCCGCGCAACGCCGCAATCTGCTGCAACAAGGCAGCACATTCCGTGCCTGCTTCCACCGCGCGCTCCAAGCCTTCGGCCTGGCCTTTGATGCGGCGCAGGCGCGTCAAAGCGCGCTTTTTGTCTTCCGGTGAATGCGGCATGGAATCTCCCGATTTTCACGAAGCCTATATACTATAGGGGAGTATGTCAATTACTCTGAAAACACCTCTTGAGAGAATGATTTTCCGCACAATTTGTCTAATGCAGTTTTTAAGCCTCAAGCTTGAGATGCAGCAGCGGGTAAGGGCGTCCCTGATCATCCGTTTCCGAGCGACCTGTCTCGACAAAGCCCACATGGCGATAAAAGCCCACGCCTTGCGTGTTCTGCTCATTCACATCGACGGTCAGAGTGCCCCGCTTTTTCGCGTGCGCAATCATATGCTTGCCAATACCCTTGCCGCGCTGATCGGGCGAAATGAACAGGCTATCGATATTGTTATCGGTCATGCCCATGAAGCCGACCGGCTTGCCGTCATCCTCAATGACATCGACTTCCACATTTGGCAGATATTGCTCACCGAGCAGCTTTTCGATTTCAGCGAAATCTTCTCGGCTTAGAAAGTCATGTGTTGCCAGCACGCTCGCGCGCCAGATAGCGGTAAGGGCGGGGGCATCCGCCGGATTAGATTTTCGGATATGGATCATCGTCGTTCCTTGTGGGATAAGCACCAAAGCAACGCCTTTATAATACGGAATTTCATTTGACGAGTCTGCCCGATCTTCCCGTTACCCGCATTCTGCCGCAGCTTGACGCCGCATTTGTCACCCATGCAAGTGCGGTTCTGGTTGCTCCTCCCGGCGCGGGTAAGACGACGCTGGTGCCGCTGCATTTTTTAAATGCAAGCTGGCGCGGCGACGGCATGATTGTGCTGCTCGAACCGCGTCGTCTCGCCGCCCGCGCTGCCGCCCGCCGCATGGCGCAGTTGCTCGGCGAAGAGCCGGGCGAAACAGTCGGCTATCGTATGCGTCTTGAAAGCAAGGTCTCGGCGAAGACCAAAATCCTTGTCGTCACCGAGGGCGTTTTTGCACGCATGATCCTCGACGATCCCGATCTCAAGGGTATCGCCGCCGTCCTGTTCGATGAGTTTCACGAGCGCAGCCTTGATGCCGATTTCGGTCTGGCACTGGCGCTCGATGTGCAGGCCGCTTTGCGAGACGATCTCAAAATTCTCGTCATGTCGGCAACACTTGATGGTGCGCGTGTGGCCTCACTTCTGGGCGATGCGCCCATCATTGAGAGCGAAGGCCGGGCTTTCCCCGTCGATATTCGCCACCGCGACCGCAAGCCTGACGAACGTATTGAAGATGCGATGGTGAAAGCCATTCGCGAGGCGCTGGCCGATGAAACGGGCAGCATCCTTGCCTTTCTTCCCGGTCAGGGCGAAATCGAACGTACCGCAGGAATTTTGGAAAAGTTTCTGCCTGCCAATATCATTCTGGCCCCGCTATATGGTGCGATGGAAGGCCGTGATCAGGATGCGGCAATCAAGCCAGCGCCCGCAGGCCATCGCAAGGTAGTGCTTGCCACTTCAATTGCCGAAACTTCCATCACCATCGATGGTGTTCGGGTGGTGATCGATTCTGGCCTTGCTCGCCTGCCAAAATATGAACCCGCCACTGGCCTGACCCGTCTTGAAACCGTGCGTACCTCGCGCGCGAGTGCTGATCAGCGCGCTGGTCGTGCTGGTCGTACCGAACCGGGCATCGCCATCCGCCTCTGGCATCAGGGACAAACGGCTTCGCTCCCTGCGTTCTCTCCGCCCGAAGTTCTGGAGGCCGATCTTTCCGGCCTCGTGCTCGATGCGGCTGCATGGGGCGTGACCGATCCAGCAACGCTTTCGCTGCTCGACAAGCCGCCGCTACCGGCTCTTAAAGAAGCCAAGGCATTGCTTAGCCGGCTTGGTGCGCTTGATGAGGCTGGACGCTTGACAATTGACGGCGAGGCGATGCGCTCACTCGCCTTGCCTGCACGCCTTGCACATATGGTGGCGGAAGCGGGAAAACGCGGTGAAGCTTTGCGCGCTGCAGAGCTTGCCGTTCTTCTGACCGAGCGTGGTCTTGGCGGCAATGAAACCGACCTCGACACACGCATGTCGCGGTTCCGCAATGACCGTTCTGATCGCGCCCAGCGCGCCAAAGGACTGGCGAAACATCTGGCTGCAAATGTGCCCAACAAAGGCGAAACTGCCGATTCCAGTGTTGGCCGCATACTAATCGACGCCTATCCGGACCGTATCGCCAAGGCGCGTGGGGCAACAGGGCAATTCCTGCTGGCTAATGGTCGTGGCGGCGAAGTCGATCCCGCTATCAGCCTCAGCCGCGCGCAATGGCTGGTGGTGGCCGATATGTCGGGCAAGGCAGGTCGCGCACGCGTGCTTTCTGCGGCTGAAGTCTCAGAAACCGAAATCCGCACTGCTCTTGGCAACAAGATCGAAAGCGGCCGCCAAGTCGTCTACGACGCAGAAAAGAACGCTTTGCGTGCCCGTGAAGCCGTTCGCATTGGCGCTATTGCCTTGTCGGAAAAGCCGCTTGCCGCACCTTCCGGCGTGAGCGCCGATGAAGGCGTGATCGCTGCCGTGCGTGAGCATGGACTTGATATTCTGCCTTGGAGCAAAGAGGCTGAAATCCTGCGTCGTCGTCTGGGCTGGCTCTATCGCGGTCTCGGCGATCCATGGCCGTCTATGGATGACGACAATCTCATTGAACGTCTCGACGACTGGCTTTTGCCCTTCCTCACTGGCGAAGCGCAACTCGACCGCATCCCGGCGCATGTGTTGAAAAACGGGCTTATGAGCCTTGTGCCGTTTGATCTGCAACGCCTTGTCGATCAACTGGCACCCACACATTTTGAAGTTCCGACCGGCTCAAATATTCCAATTCGCTATGACACGGAGGAGCCGGTTCTCGCCGTGCGCGTGCAGGAGCTGTTCGGCCTTGGCATTCATCCGGCCATTGCCAATGGCAAAGTACCGCTTTTGCTTGAATTGCTTTCCCCCGCCCACCGCCCGATCCAGATCACGCGTGATCTGCCGGGCTTCTGGCAGGGTTCATGGGCCGATGTGCGTTCCGATATGCGTGGCCGCTATCCGCGCCATGTCTGGCCGGAAGACCCAGCCAATGCAGAAGCCACCCGCAGGGCCAAGCCACGCGGCACCTGATGCCGATCAGGAATGCAGAACGACGTGGACCTCATCCTGATCGCGGATGTTGAGATTTTCACGGATGCGCTTGTCCGAGATCAGCTCAATGCAGTCGTGCATATGCGATCCGATACGCCGGAAAATCCATACATTCATGGAACGGGAATGCGCATAAAGCGTCGCCCGCCATGCCTGGCCAATGCCGCGGCGTGGCTTGAAGAATTTGCGGCGCAGACTGTTGTTCAAAATTTCGTGCTGCGGGATAGTGATGCTCGGTGGAACGAGGCCGCGATCCAGCGCCTTTAGCTGCTTGCGACGACTTTTCAGAATGGATGGGTATTCCATGATCTGCACATTCAGCGAGCCGGATGCAAAGTGATCCGGCCAGTCCTTTGGTGAATTATCCAGATGTTGTTTTCCAGGAATGACGAGCTCGGAATGTTTTCCAAGCCCGGACGATATCTTCCCCCTGAAGACAATCACGCGGCGCCCTCCATCGCTTTGCAGACAGTCCTGTTATAATTCCTTCACAAAATTGACACAATTGCTGATTGGCAGGTTTTGCCCATGAGGGGAAACTTGAAAATTCCCCACATAATAGGGCGTTGCGTGTCATGCACGCCAAAGCCTGCGACTGGATGACACAGTTCTGCTTGCGTGAATATGCGCCTTGCCGCATAAGGGGCGGATAGGGGTGATCATGCACGCAGAATTCGACAATCGGGCTTCAAATCTTTCGCGAAAGCCGCGCCTGACCACGTTGGTGCGTCTGCGCTGGCTGGCAATTGCTGGGCAAACCGCGACAGTCATGTTCGTGGCGCTCTATCTGCAATTCAATTTTGCAGTCGGTATCTGCTTCGCGCTGATTGCATGTTCCGCATGGCTCAATCTCTATCTGGCATTTCGCTTTCCCACCAATCACCGTTTAAGCCCGACGGCGGCAAGTATCGTGCTGGCGTTCGATATTCTGCAACTGGCAGGATTGCTTTATCTGACGGGCGGCGTTCAGAATCCCTTCGTTATCCTGATGATTGCTCCAGTCATCATTTCAGCAACGTCGCTTTCCGTGCGTCATACGCTGGCACTCGCATTGCTGGTTGTGCTCAGCACCTCTGTGTTGATGCTCTATTACAGGCCTCTGCCTTGGTATCCGGGCGAACATCTCGATTTGCCGATTTTGTTTGTCTCAGGCATCTGGTGCGCGATCATTGCTGCACTGGGCTTTACCGGTGTCTATGCCTATCGCATTGCGGAAGAAACACGCCAGCTGGGCGATGCTCTTGCTGCCACCGAACTCATCCTGCAACGCGAGCAGCACCTGACGGCACTTGATGGGCTGGCCGCCGCGGCCGCGCACGAACTCGGTACGCCCCTTGCCACCATCACTTTGGTCGTCAAGGAAATGCAGCGTACCTATGCCAAAAAACCGGACAGCGATCCGGGCCTTGCTGAAGACATTGCCCTGCTGCAATCGCAGGCTGCGCGCTGCCGTGAAATCCTCCAGCGGCTCACCAGCCTCTCTTCCGAAAACGAAGAGCATATGTCGAGGCTGCCGTTCTCATCGCTGATTGAGGAAGTGATCGAGCCGCATCGTGATTTCGGCATTTTGCTTGAAGTGGAAAAGCAGGAAGGTCCGAAGCCTGAGCCAGTGGTGCGTCGCAATCCGGGTCTTCTTTATGGTCTCGGCAACCTGGTGGAGAATGCTGTCGACTTTGCGCGCGATAAGGTCAGCGTCACCTGGGGCTGGACTGAAAACACCGTCAGCGTGACCATTCAGGATGATGGTGAAGGATTCAAACCAGAAATTCTGGACCGAATCGGTGAGCCCTATATGACCAGTCGTGACAGTGCACATAACGGTGGCGGTGGTCTTGGATTGGGACTTTTTATCGCAAAAACACTGCTGGAACGCTCTGGAGCGCAGATTAGCTTTAAAAATCGCAAGAATCCGGGGCAGGGTGCAGAAGTAAAAGTCACATGGCCTCGATCCGCTTTCATTGTAAGCTAATGAATATATTGCACAATTAATCTTGGGTTGAAGTGCTGTCGCTTTACGCACGGCGCTTCAATTTCATCAAATTTTCGTGCGCGCGATTAGAAATTGCATTTAATCACAATGCTTTACGCTCTGTTGCAATTTAAATTTTGCTGAGATTGCTTCAATAATTCAATGGCTATTTGACTTTTTGCCGCAGGGATATCAATAAGGAAACAAAAATACAGGCAGGAAGAATCCCGATGGACGACTTGAAGCAGGAAGACACCGAAGCCATAGGCAACGATCCGACCCTCCTTCTGGTTGATGACGATAAGCCGTTCTTGCAGCGCCTTGCACGCGCAATGGAAGGAAGGGGCTTTCAAGTGACCACGGCTGAATCAGTCGAGGAAGGCATCGCTGCCGCAAAAGCTTCCGCACCCGCTTATGCCGTTGTCGATATGCGCCTTGGCGATGGAAATGGCCTCGACGTCATTGAAGCCATCCGCACCCGCCGCACCGATACGCGTGCGATTGTACTGACCGGCTATGGCAACATCGCTACTGCGGTGAATGCTGTGAAGCTTGGCGCGATTGATTATCTTTCCAAGCCAGCTGATGCTGATGAGGTTTTTGCAGCTCTGACCCGTCGTCCGGGCGAAAAGGTTGCACCGCCGGAAAATCCGATGTCCGCTGATCGTGTTCGCTGGGAGCATATTCAGCGCGTTTACGAGATGTGCGAGCGCAATGTTTCCGAAACGGCGCGTCGTCTCAACATGCATCGCCGTACTTTGCAGCGCATTCTGGCCAAGCGCGCACCGCGCTAAAACCAAGCTTCACAAGCATTTCAGGCTTTAATCTATATCGGTCTCGGGTACATCGAGACCTGCAAGCTCTGCAATCGTCAGACGAGCAGCACCTGCTCTTGCAAAACGCAGCATCAGCGCTTTGCGTGTAGCGCCTGAGAGCTTGTGTTCTGGTGCATCGCGCAGAATTTCCGCGCCATAACCATCCGATAAAATGAAGCCGCAATCTTCCGGAAAGATTTCGCGCGGCACGGATGGATGTGTTGCAAAAAACAGCCGATCACAAAACGCGCGATAGTCTGGCCATTTCCGATCAGCCTTCCAGTCTTCGATAGAAGATTTGATCTCCACGATCCAGATTTCGCTCTTGCGGCTGACGGCGATCAGATCGGCGCGCCGGCCGGATGCCAGTGGCAGCTCCGGCAAAGTCGCCAGCCCCATTTCCAGGAATAGACGCTGCACACCACGACGCACGAGCATCGCGTTTTCGGATTGTCGTCCGTCAGAAAGTGGGTGTGTTTTGTTGGGAATCACGATCGGCATTCACGCATTTTGCTCCCTCAAATCGCTTTGAGCAATCAAAGAACGCTGATTTCCGACGGCATTCGAGTGGCGAAAATTTGGAAAAGATGGCAAGAAAATGGCTAAAACAGGATTTTTCAATTTACGGTTAACGGCTGGTTAACAATACTGACGCAACTTTGCACATGAATGAGCGATTCGCTCCTGATGATGGAAAATCTCAATCTGGGGGAAATTCATGAAGTCTCGTGTTTTGAAGCTGACCGCAGCACTTCTTCTTGGTGGTGCACTTGCGGGCTGCTCCACGGTGGGTGGCACTTTTTATACTGCGTCCTATTCGTCGATCAGTGATGCTGGCTATACTATTCCAGCTATCCCGAATGAAAAGATTCCACAGCAATATCGCCGCCAGATCGTGAAGTATCAGACCGATGAAGCGCCGGGCACGATCATTGTCGAGACGCGCGAGAAGTTCCTTTATCTGGTGCAGCCAGACGGCAAGGCCATGCGTTATGGCATTGGTGTGGGCCGTGAAGGCTTCGGTTGGTCAGGAACGGCGCGTGTTGCCATGAAACGCGAATGGCCAACCTGGACCCCTCCATCGGCTATGATCAAGCGCCAGCCTGAACTGGCAAAATACCGCAATGGTATGGAACCGGGCCTTAGAAACCCGCTTGGTGCGCGCGCGCTTTATCTCTTCAACAAGGGCGGAGATACCGGCTACCGCATCCATGGCACGCCAGAATGGTGGTCCATCGGTAAAGCCATGTCTTCAGGCTGCGTTCGCATGATGAATCAGGACATCATCGATCTTTATGAACGCGCAGAGCAGGGCGCAAAGGTTATCGTGAGGCAGTAATACCAAGGCGCGAAGATGCTGACGCATCACGCCTTGAAAAAGTTCAATCGCCACTCGGGCTTAACCAAAACTCCACAAACAAAAAGGCCGCTGAAAAGCGGCCTTTTTGTTAGGAATTATAACAGCTTAGATTTGCTCGACCTGCTGAACTTCCGGCACGAAGTGGCGCAGAAGATTCTGGATGCCGTGCTTGAGTGTCGCTGTCGACGAAGGGCAGCCCGAGCAGGCGCCTTTCATGTGCAGGAACACGGTGCCGTTTTCAAAACCGCGGAAGGTGATGTCGCCGCCGTCCTGAGCAACTGCAGGTCGCACGCGGGTTTCGATCAGTTCCTTGATGGTTTCAACGATCTCGACATCGGCTTCATCGAAGAATTCTTCTTCGCCATGATCGTCACCGGCATTGGCGGCCGCGTTGCCAGTCATTGCTGGCGCACCGGACATGAAATGTTCCATGATCGTGCCGAGGATTGCCGGCTTCAAGTGCTGCCACTCGCCATCTTCCTTGGTCACGGTAATGAAATCATAGCCGAAGAAAACGCCGGTCACGCCAGGAACTGCAAAGAGCTTGGCAGCAAGCTGCGATGTATTGCCAGCACTTGCCGCATCGCGGAAATCCGCTGTGCCTTCAGGCATCACGACCTTGCCGGGCAGAAACTTCAGGGTCGCCGGGTTTGGCGTGGTCTCGGTCTGGATGAACATATCAGTTCTCCGCTTTCAATATCAGAAGCTTTTCGTAAGCATGGATGCGCATTAAGGCAAGCCTCATCTCAAAGGGCGCATGCGCGTTACGATCAATATAGGGTGATTATGTCACCGCATCAATGTCTTCATCCGAAAGACCGGCTGGAATGACGGTGACGGGAATCTGGAATTGTGCGCGATTGGCCAGAGACTGCACGAGAGGGCCGGGGCCTTCATTACCTGATCCCGCTGCCAGCACCAGAATTGCAATGTCCTGATCTTCTTCGATGAGGTTCGGCAGCTCGTCGGAGATGCGACCTTCACGGATGATCAGCTCAGGCTCGATACCCTGTTCTTCGCGCACTTTTGCAGCGAATTTTTCCAGCGTCGAACGCGCGCGCTCTTCAGCTTCGGCGCGCATGATTTCACCCACGCCCAGGATTTGCTGAAAATCTGAATTGTCGATGACGAAAAGCATGACAAGCGCGCCGTTTGAGTTTTTCGCGCGGCGTGCAGCATAGGCAACGGCACGCCCGCATTCGGGCGTCTCGTCAATCACGGCAAGAAACTTGCGGCGGTGGCCGGCTTCCCGGCTAAGTCGTTTTGATACCATGGCGATAATGTGGCATTGCAAAGCGCCGCCCGCAAGCAGGCAGCGCCAGAATATTACAAGCGGTTATTATCAGTTCTGCAGCCAGCCGATGATGTCTCGGACATTGCGCATGTTTGCTTCAGCAATCACGCTTGCACGTTCTCCGCCATCTTTCAGAACGCTGTCGATATAGGCAGGATCAGCCACCAGACGACGCATTTCATGGGTGATTGGCGATAGTTTCGCAACAGCCAGATCGGCAAGTGCTGCCTTGAATTCGGAGAACTGACGCCCACCAAATTCACCCAGAATATCCTGCTTCGATTTCGATGAAAGCGCTGCATAGATGCCGACGAGGTTATCTGCTTCAGGGCGACCGCTCAGACCATCCAGTTCCGAAGGCAGACCGTCGGAATCGGTCTTGGCCTTACGGATCTTCTTGTTGATGGTTTCTTCGTCATCAATCAGGTTGATGCGCGACAGATCCGACGGGTCGGATTTTGACATTTTCTTCGTGCCGTCACGCAGCGACATGATGCGCATGGCCGGACCCGAAATCATCGGTTCGGTCAGCGGGAAGAAGCCTGAAACCTGTTCGTCACCAACTTGCATGTCCACACCGATGCCAAGCGAAGCAATGCGGTCGGAATAGTCGTTGTTGAACTTCTGTGCGATGTCGCGGGTAAGTTCCAGATGCTGCTTCTGGTCTTCGCCAACAGGCACATGGGTTGCGCGATAAAGCAGAATGTCGGCAGCCATCAGGCTTGGATAAGCGAAGAGACCAAGCGACGCATTTTCACGGTCCTTGCCAGCCTTGTCCTTGAACTGCGTCATGCGGCTCATCCAGCCGATGCGCGCCACACAGTTGAACACCCATGCCAGTTCGGCGTGCTGCATCACGCGGCTCTGGTTGAAGACGATGCTTCGCTTGGGGTCGATACCGGAGGCGAGGAAGGCGGCCGTCACTTCGCGGGTTGACTGGATCAACTCGGCTGGATCGGGCGAGACGGTCAAGGCATGCATGTCTACCACACAGTAGATGCATTCCTGCGTCTCCTGAACCTCTACCCACCGCTTGATGGCACCCAGATAATTACCAAGGTGAAGGTTTCCGGTCGGTTGAACGCCGGAGAAGACAAGCGGTTTGAACGTGCTCATGATGTAATCCTGATGTTGGCCTTCGCCGGTGGAGAGCGAAGGTGTTTTTAATGGACGTCTTTTCGCAGAGGCATAGCGGCCTTTCAAGAGTGAATTATACTTCGCTCTCAGGCTCTTTCTTCACAGCGCCACGCTTGATGTTGCGGCGGATCATGCCGGTGTTTGCACCACCAAGCCCAAAGGCCAGCCCGAAATAGACGACCATTGCTGCCACAACCATGGCCGTGACGGTTCCAGCACGCACGCCAAAAGACGATGCCGATGAAAGCTCGTGAGCAAAATAGCCGATAGCAAAATGAATGCCGATGGCCATGACACCGGCTGCAATCAGCAGACGCGGAATACGGGTGAGCAAAGGAATATCGTTGCCCCAATGACCGCGCTTCACCAGCGTGGCAAAAAGCAACGCCGCATTGACCCAGCCAGCGGTGATTTCTGCAATCGCAATACCGCTTGGTCCCATGCGCTGAAACAGTGTTATGGCCAGTGAGACATTCACAACCACGGAAATTGCAGCGAAAATCATCGGTGTGCGTGTGTCTTCGCGCGCGAAGAAACCCGGAATGAAGGCTTTGATCAGCACGAAAGCTGGCAGGCCGATGCCGTAGATCGCCAGAATGTTTGAAACCACAAGTGTTGACTCGGCACTGAACTGACCGCGTTCAAACAGAAGCCGCACAATCGGTTCCGACATCACCAGAAGGGCCGCGGCTGCAGGAAGCGTGAGGAACAGCGTGAACTCGACCGAGCGGTTTTGCAGGTTTGAGGCTTCCTTCATATGCCCACCGCGCAGTGCGCGCGACAATTCCGGCAGAAGCACGGTTGCAACCGCAATACCCACGACGCCAAGTGGCAGCTGATAGATGCGGTCGGCATAAACGAGCGAGGAAACCGCGCCCTCCATACCCGATGCGATGTTGGTGTTGATCAGCAGGTTGATCTGCGTGATGCCGCCGGTGATTGCCGCAGGCAGCGCCAGTATCAGCAAGCGTTTGACATTGGTGGTAAGACGCGGACGGCGAAAGCCGATTTTGATGCCTGCATTGCGCACGGCGATCCAGACGATTGCCAGTTGCACAAGACCCGCCGCCATCACGCCCCAGGATAGCCCATAACCAACAGCCAGCGCGTCATAACCCTTCCACCAAGCAAAGGCCAGAACGCCGATCAGGATGATGTTGAGAAAGATCGGTGCGATGGCTGCCGCAAAATAGCGATGCAGCGAATTCAGCATCCCGCCCATCATGGCCGCAAGCGACATACAGGCCAGATAGGGGAACATGATGATCGCGAGCCGCACCGTATTGTCGAACTTCACCGGATCGTCGGTGAAGCCCGGCGCAATGACCGTGCGCACGATAAACGGCATGGAGAGTTCCATCGCGATGGTGATGAAAAGCAGCACAGTGAAAAGAACGCCAAACACTTCTTCAGAAAAGCGACGGGCGCCTTCCATACCATTCTTTTCAATTTCCTTGGCGAAAAGTGGTACAAAAGCTGCGTTGAACGCGCCTTCGGCAAACAATCTGCGGAACGTGTTCGGGAAACGAAAAGCGGCATTGAACGCATCGGCAACCGGGCCGGTGCCAAGTGCCGCTGCCATGAACATTTCGCGCGTGAAGCCGAAAATGCGGCTCATCAGCGTGCCAGACGCAACGGTTGCGAACTTTTTGACCAAACTCATTTACTGAAAAACCTATGCTGCTGCGCGACCGTTGGTTTTGGCGCCGTTTTCACCGCCCAGCACGGCAAGAAGCTTACGCCTGATATTGCCCTGTCGGGTTGCATTTGAAATCTTGTGTCCTACCAGATCGGTAACATAAAAACTGTCGATCACCTTCTCGCCGAAGGTGGTGATATGCGCCGAAGCAATATCCAGCGAAAGGTCAGAAATAAGGCCGGTCAGTTCAGACAAAAGGCCAGGCCGGTCAAGACCTTCCACTTCGATCACCGTAAACTTGTCGGAAAGAGCGTTGTTGATCTCGACACGCGGCTCGACTTTGAAAGCCTTTGCACCGCGCTTGGGCTTTGTCCGCTTGGCAAGTACATCCGGCAGATGCGCTTTGCCCGACAGCACGTCTTCGATCACCTTGCCCACGCGTTCTGCACGGCGGCGTTCGTCTTCATCTGTGTCGAATTCGCGGCTGATCAGGATCGTATCGAGCGCACGCCCGTCGCCGGTGGTGAAAATCTGCGCATCGACAATATTGCCGCCAGCCGCAGCACAAGCGCCTGTGATGATCGACAAAAGGCGCGGATGATCGGGTGCAAGCACGGTGATTTCCGTCACTGCCTCGAATGTATGCGGCTTTGCAAGCGTCGCCAGCGCACGGCCATTCTGGTCGGCATCGCGGATGAAATGCGCATGACGCACCTGATCGTCAAGGCTGACGGTGAGGAAGTAATTGGTGTAATGCAGGCTGAGATAAGCTTCGCGCTCTGCTTCCGGCCAATCGGCAAGCTTTTCGGCAAGGGCTGCGCGTGCCTGCCGGTCGCGATCGGCGCGTGGCAATTTGGAGAAGCCGCCGGTCAGAACCAGCTCGGTTTCATAGAAAAGCGTGCGCAGCAGCTGGCCTTTCCAGCCGTTCCACACGCCGGGACCGACGCCTTTGATATCACAGACCGTCAGGATCAGCAGAAGCTTCAGCCGCTCCATCGTCTGCACCGTATCGGCGAAATCGACGATTGTTTTGCGGTCGTTGAGATCGCGTGACTGTGCAACCATGCTCATGGTCAGGTGTTCGCGTACCAGCCATTCGACGGTTTCGGTTTCCGACGGCGAAAGGCCGAAACGCGGGCAAAGTTTTTTGGCAATGCGTGCGCCTGCAACCGAATGATCTTCGGGCCGCCCCTTGGCGATATCGTGCAAAAGCATCGCCACATAAAGCAGATTGCGATCACGTTTGATGGTGGTGATCAAATGGTTTGAAAGCGGGTGCTCGTTTTCCAGCTCACCATGCTCAATCTCGGAAAGCACGGCAATGCAACGCAGCAGATGCTCATCCACCGTATAGTGATGATACATGTTGAACTGCATCATCGCGACGATCTTGCCGAAATCCGGAATGAATTTACCGAGCACGCCGGATTCATTCATGCGGCGTAAAATGAGCTCAGGATTGCGGGGCGAGGTCAGCACTTCCAGAAACAGCCTGTTGGCTTCCGGGTTCTCGCGCAGTTCCGAATTGATGAGTTTCAGCGAGCGGGTGAGCTGCTGCATGGCATCGGGATGAAATTCCAGCCCGAGCTTGTCGGCAAGATGGAAGATACGGATGATATTGACCGGATCGCGTTTGAACACATCTGCATCGGCAATGTTGATGCGATGGTTTTCGGAAACGAAATCATTGCTTCCGGCAAGCTTGCGCTTGCGGCGCGAGAAGGTGAGGAAGATGCGGTTGAAGCCCGGCACATGCTTTGCCTGTTCTTCTTCCAGCGCCGCACAGAGAATGCGCGTCAGATCGCCGACGTCCTTGGCGACGAGGAAGTAGTGCTTCATGAAGCGTTCGACATAGTTCTGGCCGGGATGCGCCGTATAACCCAGACGCTGAGCAATTTCCGGCTGAATGTCGAAGGAAAGGCGCTCTTCTGCCTTCAGCGTTGCAAAATGCATATGGCAGCGCACGGCCCAGAGAAAATCTTCGGCCTTGTTGAACAGGCGCAATTCGGCTCGTGACAGCACGCCGAGCTTGATCAGCTCTTCCTTGCTTTTGACACGATAGAAATATTTGGCAATCCAGAACAGCGTATGCAGATCGCGCTGGCCGCCTTTGCCTTCCTTGACGTTTGGCTCAACCAGATAGCGGGTTTCGCCCGCCTTCTTGTGGCGATTGTCACGCTCGGCAAGTTTGGCCTGGATAAATTCAGGCCCCGTATCCTTGACCACTTCTTCGTCAAAACGAGTGACGAGAGAGCTGAACAGATCGCGATTGCCGATGATAAAACGCGCATCCAGAATGGCGGTGCGGATTGTCATATCTTCGCGCGAAAGACGAATGCATTCGTCGATATTGCGGGTGGAGTGGCCGACTTTCAGCCCCATATCCCAGAGCATGTAAAGCATATATTCGGCGACCTGCTCACCCCACGGCGTCTGCTTATAGGGAAGCAGAAACAGCAGATCGATGTCCGAACCGGGCGCAAGCCCACCACGACCATAGCCACCAACAGCCACAACCGCCATGTTCTCGGCTTTCGACGGATTAAGCATCGGATAGGCTTTGGTGCTGGCAAATTCGAACAATACGCTGATCAGCGTATCCATCAGATAAGACAGGCGCCGCGCGCAAAGCGTGCCGCCGCCATCCTTCATCAGCAGATTTTCGGCATTGGCGCGACCGCGCACCAGAGCATCCTTGAGCGCCTGCAGCACAACCTTGCGAACGGGCATACTTGTGTAGTTTTCGTCGGCCGAATCCGCGAGCTCATTGATCTTGCGGCGGAGTGTTTCGGGATTGACGATTTCATCGAGCTTCAGGTCGTGTGCGCTCATGCGGCTTGTATGTCCGGCTTGCCATAGCGCCGTGCGTCCGTTTGGACGCACAAAGGACGCTATGCATTGTTGAACCTACCTCTCGTGCTTTGCAAAGCACGAGAGGTAGAAGAGAACTGACGGAACTATCCTATAGCCGGTTTTAAATATGGTGAACATTGAAAAGAAAAGGCCGGGCATTGCCCGGCCTTTATTACATTGTCATGCGTCTTTTCAGTTGCCAGCGTTATAAGCTGCAATAGCCGCCATATTGACGATATCGGTATCTTTCGCGCCAATGCTGACAATCTGTGCTGGCTTGTCGAGGCCAACCAGCAGCGGACCGATGATCGTTGCGCCGCCCAGCTCCTGAAGCATATTGGCTGCGATCGATGCCGAGTGATTGTCGGGCGTAACGATGACATTGGCCGGGCCCGACAGACGGATGAACGGATAACGCTCCATCAGCTTCGGGTTCAGCGCTACGTCAGCACTCATTTCGCCGTCAAACTCGAAATCGACGTGACGCGTGTTGAGAATGCGCACGGCTTCCTGAATACGCGTTGCGCTTTCGCCGCCCATATGGCCGAAGGTCGAAAATGCGGTGAGTGCAACACGCGGCACATAGCCCATGCGGCGTGCCATGCCAGCGGCTTCAACAGCGATATCGGCAAGTTCTTCGGCGGTTGGCTTTTCATGGACTGCGGTGTCGGCGATGAACACGGTGCGGCCACGGCAGAGCGCAATGGAAACACCGACGAGACGATGGCCCGGCTTCGAATCGATCACGCGGCGCACATCTTCGAGGCCAGTCGCATAGTTGCGGGTGATCCCCGTTACCATGCCGTCAGCATCGCCAAGGGCAACCAAACAGGCCGCAAAATGATTACGATCATTGTTGATCAGGCGATGGCAATCGCGCGTCAGATAGCCTTTGCGCTGAAGCTTCTCATAGAGATAGTCGGCATAGGCCGAGTTGCGGCTCGACAGTCGCGCATTGATAACTTCAATGCCCGGACGGTTAAGATCGAGACCGGCTTCCTTGGCGGTTTCTGCAACACGCTCTTCGCGGCCAACCAGAATAGCGGTGCCAAGACCCTGATTGACGTAAGAGACAGCGGCGCGCATGACCTGTTCTTCTTCGCCTTCGGCAAAGACGATGCGCTTTGGCTGACGACGCACGCGCTCATAGATGCCGCGTAGTGTGGAGGCAATCGGATCGCGACGGGCGAGCAGTTCCTGCTTGTAGCCCTCAATGTCTTCAATCACACGTCCGGCAACACCGGTTTCAATTGCAGCTTTTGCGACAGCTGCCGAAACGGTTGCCAGCAGGCGCGGATCGAACGGCACCGGAATGATATATTGCGGACCAAAACGCGGGCGGCTGCCCTGATAGGCGGCAACCACATCATCCGGCACGTCTTCGCGTGCCAGTTCCGCGATTGCATAGACGGCTGCAATCTTCATCTCGTCATTGATCGTGGTGGCCCGAACATCGAGTGCGCCACGGAAAATATACGGGAAGCCGAGAACGTTGTTGACCTGGTTCGGATAGTCCGAACGGCCGGTTGCAACGATCGCATCGCTGCGCACTTCGGCGACATCTTCCGGCGTGACTTCCGGGTCCGGATTGGCCATTGCAAAGATGATCGGATTTGGCGCCATCGAACGCACCATTTCCTTGGTCAGCGCGCCCTTTGCCGAAACGCCGAAGAAGATGTCGGCATCTTTCATAGCGTCTTCGAGCGTGCGCTTGGAAGTCTTGATGGCATGAGCCGACTTCCACTGGTTCATGCCTTCTTCGCGGCCCTGATAGACAACGCCCTTGGTGTCGCAGAGCGTGACGTTTTCAGATGGGAAGCCGATAGCCTTGATCAGTTCGATACAGGCAATGCCTGCCGAGCCTGCGCCATTACAGACGAGCTTGGTATTCTTGATGTCGCGGCCAGTCAGTTGCAGCGCGTTGATCATGCCGGCTGCGGCGATAATTGCCGTGCCATGCTGATCATCGTGGAAAACCGGAATATCCATCACTTCGCGCAAGCGCTGTTCGATGATGAAGCAATCCGGTGCCTTGATGTCTTCGAGATTGATGCCGCCGAAGGATGGGCCGAGATAGCGCACAGCGTTGATGAATTCATCAATGTTTGTGGTATCGACTTCCAAATCGATGGAATCCACGTCCGCAAAGCGCTTGAAGAGGACGGCCTTGCCTTCCATGACGGGCTTGGAGGCCAG
This sequence comes from Brucella sp., assembly GCF_032066345.1. Classification (NCBI taxonomy): domain Bacteria; kingdom Pseudomonadati; phylum Pseudomonadota; class Alphaproteobacteria; order Hyphomicrobiales; family Brucellaceae; genus Brucella; species Brucella sp. The sequence goes on along the minus strand of NZ_DAMBKZ010000002.1, from coordinate 265,766 downwards.
CGCGCCGAGATTGCCGAGACCCAGAATGGCGGTGCCGTTGGAAATGACCGCAACCAGATTGCCCTTGGCCGTATAATCATAGGCGGTGGCAGGGTTTTCTGCGATTGCCTTAACCGGCACGGCGACGCCTGGCGAATAGGCCAGCGACAGGTCGCGCTGTGTGGTCATTGGCTTGGTGGGATTGATTTCCAGCTTGCCTGGGCGGCCCTGAGCGTGAAAGTCGAGCGCTTCCTTCTCACTGGCTGTGGGTGTGCGTTCTGGCGTGTTGCCCTTCGGCGTCGAGACTGGCATGTTCCCTCCGGTTTCTTCTGCGGGACGAATTCGATAGCGTCAGTCTGTGGGAGTGTAAACAGCGCATTTTGGAATAGATATTCATCCAAAAAAGCATGATATCGATATTATTATGTCTTTAAATGGATTTAAATCGCAATAAATGAAGGTTTAGCATGGAAGCGAAGGTCGAAGAGAAACAGTTGGAAGCGGGGGAAAATACCACGCAGGAAACCGCTGTTCGCCTCACGCCCATGATGGAACAGTATATTGAGATCAAAGCCGCGAATGTTGATTCGCTGCTTTTCTATCGTATGGGCGACTTTTACGAGCTGTTCTTCGACGATGCGGTTGAAGCTTCCAGAGCGTTGGGCATCACGCTCACCAAGCGTGGCAAGCACCTGGGCGAAGATATTCCGATGTGCGGTGTGCCGGTTCATGCCTCCGATGATTATCTGCAGAGGCTGATCGCTAAAGGTTATCGCGTTGCGGTTTGCGAGCAGATCGAAGACCCGGCAGAAGCTAAAAAGCGCGGCTCCAAATCGGTAGTCCGCCGTGATGTGATCCGGCTTGTAACCCCCGGCACAATCACCGAAGAAAAGCTGCTCGATCCGTCGGAAGCCAATTATCTGATGGCGCTTGGCCGCACCAAAGGCGACGGCGCGCTGGCGCTTGCATGGATTGATATTTCGACCGGCACGTTCCGCGTGTCAGAAACAACTGAAGACCGGCTCTTTGCCGATGTTGCACGCATTGATCCGCGCGAATTGGTCGTCGCTGACACGGCGTTTCACGATGCCGATCTGCGTCCGACTTTTGATCTGATCGGCAAGTCTGTCATTCCGCAGCCAGCAACCCTGTTTGACAGTGCGGCGGCTGAGAATCGTATCCAGCGCTATTTCAATGTGGCGACACTGGATGGTTTCGGACAGTTCAGCCGTTCCGAGCTTTCCGCCATTTCCGGTGCGATTGCCTATATCGAAAAGACGCAGATTGCCGAGCGCCCTCCGTTGATGCGGCCTGAACGGGAGCAGGAAGGCGGCACGATTTTCATCGATCCGGCCACCCGCGCAAGCCTCGAACTCGCCCGCACTATGTCGGGCAATCGTGAGGGCAGTCTGCTCAAGGCCATCGACCGCACGGTAACCGGTGGCGGTGCACGGCTTCTGGCAGAACGTTTGACGGCACCCTTGACCGATCCCAAAGCGATTGCGCTGCGCCTTGATGCCGTTTCGTGGTTTCTGAGCGAGCAAGCGCTTTGCGAAGGGCTGCGACTGGAGCTTAAAGGCGTGCCGGATATGCCGCGTGCCTTGTCGCGTCTGGCGGTGGGCCGTGGTGGTCCGCGTGATCTTGGCGCCTTGCAGCGGGGCTTTGAAGCCGCCAACGGCATTGGCTCGCTTCTCGAAGGCGCACTTCTGCCTGATGAACTGGCTCAGGCACGCGAAGCGATTGAGACATTGCCCGTTAGCTTTGCTGCCCATATCGACCGTGCACTTGCCGAGGAAATGCCGCTTTTAAAGCGCGACGGCGGCTTCGTGCGTCAGGGCTATAATACCGAGCTTGATGAAATGCGCGCGCTGCGTGATCAGTCGCGCCGTGTCATTGCCGGGCTTCAGGCCGATTACATCGAGGAAACCGGCATTAAAACGCTGAAAATCAAGCATAACAATGTGCTTGGTTACTTCATCGAAGTCACAGCTAATAATTCAGGCACCATGACCGATACGGTTGAAGCCAAGGGCCGCTTCATCCATCGTCAGACCATGGCCAATGCCATGCGTTTCACCACCACGGAACTGGCAGAGCTGGAAAGCAAGATCGCCAATGCAGCCGACCGTGCGCTCTCAATTGAGCTGGCAATCTTTGAAGAATTGACTGCGGAAGCGGTCAGCCATGCCGATAGTATTCGTGCGGCGGCTGTAGCCCTTTCGGTGTTCGACGTTTCAGCTTCGCTGGCAGTTCTTGCGGAAGAGCAGGGCTATTGCCGTCCGCTGGTCGATGACAGCTTGTCTTTCAACATCGTCGCTGGCCGTCATCCGGTGGTTGAGCAGGCATTGCGTCGGCAAGCGGCTAATCCGTTTGTGGCCAATGATTGTGATCTTTCACCGCAAAAGGACGGTGGAAATGGTGCGATCTGGTTGCTGACTGGCCCGAATATGGGCGGTAAATCGACCTTCCTCCGCCAAAATGCGCTGATCGCGATCATGGCGCAGATGGGTTCGTTTGTGCCTGCAGGTTCCGCACAAATCGGTGTTGTGGACAGGCTGTTCAGCCGTGTTGGCGCGTCGGATGATCTGGCACGGGGCCGTTCGACCTTCATGGTGGAAATGGTTGAAACTGCCGCCATTCTCAATCAGGCGGGCGAGCGTTCGCTGGTCATTCTCGATGAAATTGGTCGAGGAACGGCAACCTTTGACGGGCTTTCGATTGCCTGGGCGGCAGTGGAATATCTGCATGAGAAGAACCGCTGTCGCGCACTGTTTGCGACCCACTTCCATGAAATGACGGCACTCTCTGAAAAGCTCGATCGGCTGTTCAACGTCACCATGCGGGTCAAGGAATGGGACAATGATGTTGTCTTCCTGCATGAAGTGGCGAAGGGTGCGGCTGACCGCTCATATGGCGTGCAGGTTGCGCGCCTTGCTGGTCTGCCGGAAGCTGTCGTCAATCGCGCACGCGATGTGCTGCATCAGCTGGAAGCCGGTGAAACCTCTGGTAAGGCCGACAAGCTGATTGATGATCTGCCGTTGTTTTCCGTTGTGTTGCAACAGGAAAAGCCCAAACCGCAGGCTGCCGCAAAGGACAGCGAATTGGCAAAGGCTGTGGCAGCGATCAGCCCCGATGAGCTGACGCCGCGTGAAGCGCTTGAACTGGTTTATAAGCTGAAGGAATTGGCTGGCAGGGCGTGAAATTAGAAAAGGCGAAGCTGAGCTTCGCCTTTTATTTTATACAAACCTGTTAGCGTCCGCGCCATAATACGTAATGTAACGGCTGGAAATGCGCTCAATCGGCAGGATGATGAAAACATCCGTCGTGCCGAAAGCTTCATCGATCACTGCGCCATCACCAATCATGGCACCAAGGCGCAAATAACCCTTCACCAGTGGCGGCATTGAGAACAGTGCAACCTTGGTGTTGATCGCTTCCTTCGGCATCAAATCCATAGGCTGATAGCGATGTGGCAGCGCGCGCACATCCCAGTCAGGCGTTGCACGGCAGTTCTGATGCAGGAACGACAGTCCCAGCGCATGTGCGGCTGGCACGGCACCATGGAACGATGCACAGCCAAACATCACATCAATCGAATGACGACGGCAATAGGCCCATGCACCCTGCCACAGCAGCTCGACCGTGCGCTTGGAGCGATATTCAGCCTTCACACAGGAACGGCCAAGCTCAAGAAGTTTGAGGTTCGGGCGTGAAAGTGCGAGACGCTGCACATCATATTCGTCTGCTGAATAGAAACCGAGTGCCTTTTCGGCCTGATCACTACGCATCAAGCGATAGGTGCCGACGATCTGCTGATGTTCAGGCACGGGCAATGCGGTATCATAAACAAGAAGATGGTCGCAGATGGCGTCGAAACGGTCGGCGTCTCTCAATTCAACTTCTTCGATGGTTTCCTTGCGGGCGCCCATTTCTTCGAAGAAGACGCGAAAGCGCAATTCCTGCGCCGCTTCGATTGCGTCGCGGGAGTTTGCTAGTCTTACTTCCAGCGATCCGATGCGTCCCAGAATGATAGGGTCGCTTCCAGATGCGAAAAGCGATGGTTGTGCTTCTATGCCCGACATGATCGTATCATCAATGATTTGCTGGTCCATTCCAAGCAGTACTGACATGATGATTCGCTCCTGATCCTGTTGTTCACGCAATCCTGAACGGTGTGCTTGCTGGTATTTCAGCAAATGCTAACCGTTTCCGCTTTTTCCACGGCCTGGTTGCGTGGACATGACGTCCATTCTAACCGAAGCAGTACAGATTCAGTGCTACGCGACGATGACAGAACCGTGTCACCAATGTGTCAATTCAGGCTGTCGAACCTTATCCCCTTAAAATCGCTTTTAAATTCTCGGCTACAAATTATGCGAAAGGCCGAAACTGTTCAAGCCGCCTATCGGCGAGCAGGAAATAGGGACGGCTTCGACGCGCATCCCAATAACGATTGGCGATTTAGCGCGCCGCCTTCTTCTCGCGCCGCCAGCCAAGAAACTCTTCCAGAATGATTAGCGCCGCTCCGATGGTGATGAACGTGTCGGCGAGATTGAAGACCGCAAACGACCATGTCGGCAGGTGGAAAAGGATATAATCGACCACATAGCCATGCATCACGCGATCAATCAGATTGCCGATAGCACCACCCACGACAAGTGCAAAACCATAGCGGGCGAAGACGCGATTGGCTGGATTGGTCCACCAGAGGTAAAGCACAAAAAGAATGACGGCAGCGGTGATTGCGACCAGTCCCCAATCGTGCAGCCATGCCAGCATCGAGAAAGCGATGCCTTCATTATGCGTGCGGAAGAGTGCCAGGAAGGGCAACAGATCAATCTGCTGCCCGTAGCCCATGCGGGTTTCGACCAGATATTTAACGCCCTGATCGATCAGGACTGCGATAATGACAACGAGAAACGACGACAAAACCGCATGACGCTTCATCCGCTGGACCTTTCATCGAGAGTGAGTGCCTCGCGGCGGATTTCATAAAGCATGACACCGGTGGCAATCGCCAGATTAAGCGAATCTGCGCGGCCTGCCTGCGGGATGCGTGCGAGCTTGTCGCAGCTTTGAGCAAGCGTTTCCGGCAGACCTTGCTGCTCATTGCCCATCATCAGAATAACCGGCTTTTTGGCGTAAGGGATCGTGCGATAATCGACAGCGCCCTTGAGGTGCGTGCCAACGAGAAGACCCGAAAAGCCTTTGCGCCAGTTCAGAAACTCGGTTTCCGTTGTCTTATAGAGCGGCATCGAGAATACCGAGCCCATGGTGGCGCGCACAGTTTCCAGCGAATAAGGATCGGTAGTGTCGCCGATCAGGATGATGCCCTTGGCGCCAACTGCATCGGCGGTGCGGATAACAGTGCCGAGATTGCCGGGATCACGCACACGATCAAGCGCTATGTAAACATCGTTGCCTTTTGGCTTGAGGTTTGCAAGCTGCTGATACTGCTGCTCGAAAACGCCGACCACCATCTGCGGATTATCGCGGCGGGTGATCGCAGCCATGATCTTTTCGGTCACTTCCAGCACCAGTCCGCCCTTGGCGAAAGTGCGTGCTGCAACCTGCTCGACCATCTTGTTGCCTTTACCGGATTTGGCAAAGACCAGCGTCTTGATGCGCCAATCCTGTTCAAAGGCATCGATGACAAGCTTCAGGCCTTCTGCCAGAAACACGCCCTGCTGATCGCGGAACTTCTTCAGCGCCAGCGAGCGCAGATCTTTAACAATCGGATTGGTGAGGCTGGTGACTTCTTTCACCTGGCCCACGCGTGATCCGGTCTGATGATTGCCGCTTCTGGAGAAATCGTCGTTTCGGCTCATTTTGCTACCCAGCGGCTGAACATGGATGTGGAAAGTGCGCGTTGGCTCGCACGTTCGCGAAGAATAAGTTCGCCCGATTCGACTGTTCCGCCAAGACCGGTGAAACGGTCGCGCACCAGCTCGTGAATGGCGAAGAAGGAAGCGCGGATCGAATAGGCGGTCAGAATGACGGCCAGCGCGTTTGGCGTGAGAATGGAACGACAGGTATCGACCATTGCAGGCAGATGTTCGAACAACTGCCAGACTTCGCCGTTCGGACCACGACCATAGGCTGGCGGATCAAGCAGGATGATGTCGTAGAAGCTGCCGCGGCGTTCTTCGCGCTGCACAAACTTCATAGCATCTTCGCAAATCCAGCGGATCGGCTTGTCGGAAAGATCGGCCATCTCCTGATTTTCGCGTGCCCAGACGATCGCCTTTTTGGAAGCGTCAACATGGGTGACTTCGGCACCTGCGCGTGCTGCAACGAGCGATGCAACGCCGGTATAACCAAACAGATTGAGCACTTTCACCGTGCGGCCCGACTTGGCGGCATCGCGGATCAGATTGTCCATGTAGGACCAGTGCGCGGCCTGTTCCGGGAATACGCCAACATGGCGGAATGACGTGAAGCGGCCATGAAACGATATGCCGTCATGCCGCATAGGCCATGTTTCACCCAGAGTTTCACCAAGCGGCAGTTTCGGGAATGCCCAGCGTCCCATGCCTTCTTCATCGGTGTTGCCGGTAAAGACGGCATCGGCCTTGTCCCATTCGCTTTTCGGCAGGCTTGGGAGCCAGATCGCCTGACCTTCCGGGCGCACAATGCGATAAGGACCATACTGCTCAAGCTTGAGGCCATCACCGCTGTCGAGCAATGCATAATCGTTGGACGGTTCTGTTTCGAGGATGACGGGTGCGCGTTCACCCGGGCGCTCGCCCTGATAAGCTTTGATCTCGCGCTGAGGCGCTGCGATGTGCTTTTCTTCAGCAGGCTTTGGTGTGGCTTTTGCAAATTGCGGACGCGGCTTCTTGAAGAACGAAGCCTTGTTGTCCGGCTTGCTCTCATGTTTGGCAGCCGAGCGCGGTTCGTCGTGCTTTGCGCGACCAAAACCGCGCTGCTCTTTACCGCCTGTTGGCTTTTTGCCTTTTCCTTTTGGCGCCTTCACCCGAAACTCCGTGATTTATTTTGGGTTTAGGTAGGGCAAATGACGCCAGAACGAAAGTGAAAAAGAAAAACGGTCGCTATCAGACGTTGGAAACCGTGTTGGCCACATGGCGCTTTTCGGCAGATTCCGCACGTTCGAGAAGCTGTGAGGCTTCTTTTTTGTAGCGGCGCTCGCGACGGCGATGTTTGCCCTGCGTAAGCCAGGTGACGGCAGCGCCGATCAAAGCACCAAGGATAAGCGCACCAAACAGCCAGATAAACAGCGGAGCCTGATAGGTCAGTGCTGGATTTCCGGGGTTAAACGGATCAATTGTCAGGCCAATCGTTTCGCGATTGGCCACCGAAAGGGCGATCAGAATGACCGCCAACGGCACCAGAATAACAATCGTTATGACGCGCTTTGCCACCATGATGGATCAGATGGCGCCGTTGAGGCGGTCACGCAGTTCCTTGCCAGTCTTGAAGAATGGCACCCACTTTTCTTCAACATCCACCGTATCGCCGGTACGTGGATTGCGGCCGCTGCGGGCCGGGCGATTTTTTACCGAGAAAGCGCCAAAGCCGCGCAATTCGACGCGGTTGCCATCAGCAAGGGCATTGGTGATCTCTTCAAAAACGGCGCCGACGATGTTTTCGACATCGCGCTGGAAAAGATGCGGATTACGGCTGGCGATAACCTGAACGAGTTCCGATTTGATCACGGCTTTAAACCCCTGTGTTTCTCTTGTCCGGTGAAAGGACTCATTTATTTGCCGGAGTGACACCCGGCGTTCCGTCAACGTGCCAAACCGAAAGAAGTCCGTCAAGGAAGATACGGTCTTTGGCAATTTCCTTTAACATACCATTGGCTTCCTGTGGCACGCCTAGTAGGCGCGCACCGGCATGAATTATCAGATCACGCAGCGAAAAACCGGTGTCATTGCTGACTGCTTTCCATTCAAGCTTGGGCAAATCCTTGGATACGCCCTTGCTGATGAGCCACGCAACAGCCTCTTCCTCGCCGCCAAGTCCGTCAATCAGCTTCTTGTCCAGTGCCTGACGGCCGGTAAAGACCGCGCCATTGGCCAGAGCCAGCGCTTCCTCATGCGTGAAAGAGCGGCGTTCCTGAACAATTCCGACAAACCAGTCATAAGAATCCATGATCATATTGCGGATCATGTTTTTGGCTTCATCGCTTGCAGGGCTGAAATAATTCGGTTCTGCCTTGAGTGGCGAAGATTTGATCGTCTCGACCTTCACGCCAATTGTATCGAGAAGCTTGGAAAGGTCGGGATATTGGAACAGCACGCCGATTGACCCGACGATGGAGGTCTGGCGCGCAATAATGTGGTCGGACGCGCTGGCAATCATGTAGCCAGCCGATGCTGCAAGCGTACCAACCTGCGTTACAACAGGCTTCTTCTTGGCGATTTTGCGTACGGCTTCATAGATTGATTCGCCGCCAACGGTGGTGCCGCCCGGTGAATCGAGAATAAGGATCACGCCTTTGACCGCATCGTCATCGGCAATCTTGTTGAGGCGCTTGATAAGCTCTTCATTCTCAAAAATCGTGCCTTCGATGCGGACCTTTGCAACGTGAGGGGTCGCAAAATTCGGGCCGCGCATGGAGTAGGACGCAATGGCTGCAATGAGTACTGCCAGCAGAAGCAGAAAGGCGATACGCCATACGGTCAGCTTTCTACGCAGCTTGCGTCTTTCGATCAGTGCCTCGGCGTCCTGAGCCATACTCATCCATCCATAATTCAAGCGAAGTGCTGTCGATGTTTTTACTATCTATGTCCCGCAATAGGCAAAGCGACAAGGTCTATCAATAAATTAGTCGCAAGGAGTTTGCTCGCCGGAGAGCGCTGCTGTAATATAAGCTTATTATATGTTAACAATGAAGTGATCGGCTTTTTACCATTGTTAAGAGGCCTGTAAACGCCAGTTTTTCTGCAGTTCCGCAATGTTCGTGTCATTTTTGCATGGCAGGTGCGGTGTTTTGTGCCGTGTATTAGTCTTGAGTGACAGGCTAATGCACCCCAAATAAACCGTATTGATCTAAGATAGCGTCGGGTGAAAAATTCATTCTCGATGTTTCTGTAAACAGTTGAGCAATAAAGCGGCACTAAAAGCTACGTTAACAGATTGAGTAATCGAAAAAGACCATGAGCGCCGACACACCACATATTCATGTTTCGCAGGGAGCTGCCACAACAGCACCGAGTGGCGGTGGCATGCATTTTGGAGCGTCTGAAAAGGCAGCTTCGCTGTTTAAGGCTGCCCAGCGTCATTCGATCCGCGTACGCGTGCTCAAAACCGCTCTGCCGGTTGCGGCCATTGCCCTTGCAGCTGTTTTCTCCTGGTACACATTTCTCGCAACGCCCGCTGCACCTGTGAAGGTGGAAGTGAACAATGGCGGGGAGAGCGGCAAGCTCGTCATGAGCAATCCACAGCTCAACGGTTATACCAAGGATAATCGTCCTTATTCCATGATTGCGGCCAAGGCCATTCAGGATGCCAAGAATAGCGGCGCAATCGCGCTGGAAGGCATTTCTGCGGAGTTGCCGGTGGGCGATAATGGCAACGCAAAAGTCGAAGCTGCTTCTGGCGTTTACGATAATGCGAACGGTCGTTTGCAACTTGATAAGGATTTTACTGTTACGACAAATGAAGGCCTGCATGCTGTCATGCGATCCGCTGATGTTAATCTCAAAAGCGGTCAGGTGACGACAGACAAGCCGGTTGAAATTCGTAATGGTAGTACGCAGATCAGTGCCGACACCATGCAGATCAAAGAGAGCGGCAAAGTCGTGATCTTTGAAAACAAGGTGCGTGTTGTCATTGACGGCGGTGCAGTTTCGGGCAACAACACGCCTTAAAGTATGTCGCGGAAAAGTGGGAACCGGTTTTCCGACAACGACATACTGGAGGCAAAGACCGATGGCATGTCGCGGAAAAGTGGGAACTGGTTTTCCGTCAGGGCGTGTTGAAGGCAAAAATTTAGAGAGTCTGCGCTTAGCAGATATCGTTTAACGCAGGTTTCTGCGGGTTCTGGTTTCTTTTCTGCGCAGTCAGATATTTCTATCTGGCTGCGTTAAGTTTAAGATCAGGGCTGATTAATTATAGCTTGAGGTGCTGGCCTGAAAGGTTGATACGCTTTTAGGACAGGTTTATGCGTCGAGCAGGGATTTGATACGCTCGGCCTGATTCCAGGGAATGGGATTTGTAGGGGAGCTCGAGAATGATGGAACGCGAGACCGGCAACATGAACAAGAGCATGAAGACCCGCACATTGCGGATGGGATTTGCAGCTTTGGCGCTGGGCCTCGTTGTTGCGCCGGTTTCTGCTCTGGCTCAGGAAGGCCAGCAGGTGCCGTTTGGCAGCCTCCAGCTTTCCGGCGGCAAGAGCCCGATCAAGATCGATGCTGACAAGCTCGAAATGCTCGACAAGGAAGGCAAAGCCATTTTTACCGGCAATGTTTCGGTGGTTCAGGGCGATGCACTTCTGAAGTCCGGCAAAATGATCGTCTTCTATAACAAAGACTCGCAGGGCCAAGGTGGTCAGCCAGCTGGCGGCACCGCTGGTCTGAGCGGCTCGGGCATTGATCGTCTTGAAATCAGCGGCAAGGTTTACCTCAAGTCGGGCACGCAGGTCGCCACTGGCGACACTGGCACTTATGACGGCAAGAGCCAGGTCATGGTGCTTCAGGGCCAGAAAGTCGTGCTGACCGATGGCGACAATGTTGCGACCGGCTGCAAGCTGACGGCCAATATGGGTACGGGCAAGGCTTTCCTTGAAAGCTGCAAGGGCCAGAGCAAGGGTCGTGTATCGATCATCATGGCTCCTAAGGATCAACAGCAGGGCGGTGGCGCGCCCAAGTCCAACTAACCGGAGCGCGCGTGGGATTGTTCTGGAACAAGAAAGCCGACGAGCAGCAGGCCATTTCTGAAAATGCAGCCGCTACTGAGGGTGCGGATGGTGTGATGCCATCTCAGCCTGGCAAGACGACGCGTCTCAAAGGGACGCTGGTCGCTCGTGGACTTTGCAAGAGCTATCGCGGGCGACAGGTCGTCAACGGTGTGTCTTTTGGCGTACGCGCAGGTGAAGCAGTTGGCATTCTCGGCCCTAACGGTGCCGGTAAGACCACATGCTTCTATATGGTGACAGGTCTTGTGCCGGCTGATGCTGGTGCCATTGAAATCGACGGTTACGATGTGACGTCGATGCCGATGTATCGCCGTTCGCGTCTTGGGATTGGCTATCTGCCGCAGGAAGCCTCGATTTTCCGCGGCCTGTCGGTCGAAAACAATATCAAGGCCGTGCTGGAAGTGGTCGAGAAGGACCGCAAGAAGCGCGCGACGGAGCTCGACGCTCTGCTCGAAGAGTTTCATATTTCGCATCTGCGCAAGGCGCCTGCCATTTCCCTGTCGGGTGGTGAACGTCGTCGTCTGGAAATTGCGCGCGCCCTTGCTTCACGTCCGAATTTCATGCTGCTCGACGAACCTTTCGCTGGTGTTGACCCGATTGCGGTGTCGGACATCCAGCAGCTCGTGCGTCACCTGACCAGCCGTGGCATCGGCGTGCTCATCACGGACCACAATGTCCGTGAAACGCTTGGTCTTATTGATCGCGCCTATATTATCCATGCCGGTCAGGTGCTGACGCATGGCCGTCCTGCTGAAATCGTCGCCAACCCCGACGTGCGCAGGCTCTATCTCGGTGATCAGTTCACGCTGTAAATTACAGTTCCGGTATTGTTTGCCGGAACATATTCTCATTTTCGAGTGAAGCTCGCTGCGCTGCTTTTGCAAAGCGCGGCATTCTTGCGACTATTTTCCCCTTTTGTCCGAAAAACGCACATTCTGAATTGACAAGCAAGGTTCATACCAGTTTTGATAATTGGAACGCCTTGGTCGAAAACAATTCATATAAAGGCGACTTTGCTAGCGGCTACAGCATAATTCCTCAAACTTGAATCAGTTTGAGGTAAATTGTGCTGTAAATATAAAGTGCTAGAACGAGCTTTGCGCGCCCAAAAGGGCGAGCGGCGCTCTAACAGGCTGGCACGGGCAAAAACGGGGAAATAAAACAACGAATGGCACTCTCGCCGAAGCTAGATTTTCGTCAATCGCAATCGCTGGTGATGACTCCGCAGTTGATGCAGTCCATCAAGTTGTTGCAGATGACGCATATCGAGCTGGAGCAGTTCATCGATCTGGAGATCGAGAAAAATCCGCTGCTGGACAGAATTGAGGCAGCGAATGATGATTTTGCAGACGCCGAACCTCCTCGTGACAGCGATGATGGAACTTCAGCGGAAGCCTCATCCGATGAAGACTGGTTCAAGACCGATACGGTTGATGACGCGCAAAATCTCTCGTCGACCTTTGACAGTTCGCTCGAAAACATCTTCCCCGATGACCCCGGTCGCAGTGACGATGCGAGCAGTACACTCGACCCGCAATGGAAAACGACCGGTGGCGAAAGCTTCGGCGCTGGCGGCAGCTACGACATTGATCAGGTCACAGCGAGCCGCCCTTCGTTAAGCACCCATGTAGCCGAACAGATCACCTTGTCTTTCGCCACTGCTGCTGATCGTTTCATCGCAACCGCACTTGCCGATGCTTTGGATGAAAGCGGCTATCTGCGTGCCGACACTTCACTGCTCGCGCAAAATCTCGGCGTTGAAACGGCCCATGTCGAGCGCGTGCTTCACGAGATGCAAAGCTTTGATCCTGCGGGGATTTTCGCGCGTGATCTGCGTGAATGCCTGGCGATCCAGCTGCGCCTCAAGGACCGGTTTGATCCGGCCATGGAGGCGCTCATCAATAATCTTGAACTGCTTGCGCGGCGAGATTTTGCAACGTTGAAAAAACTCTGCGGCGTCGATCAGGCTGATCTCCTGGATATGCTTGGCGAGATCCGGGCGCTTGATCCCAAGCCCGGCACACAGTTTGAAGTGTCGGTCGCAGATGTCATCGTTCCTGATGTACTGGTATCACGATCAAGCGACGATGGCTGGGCGATTGAACTCAACCCCGAAGCAATGCCGCGTCTGATCGTCAACAATGAATATTATGCGGAAGTCAGCACCTCGGTAAAAGCTGAGGAGAAGACCTTCCTGTCCGATTGCATGCAGTCGGCCAGCTGGTTGGTACGCAGCCTCGATCAGCGCGCTCGCACGATCCTGAAAGTGACACAGGAAATAATTCGCCAGCAGGACGGCTTTCTGCGCCACGGCGTGACCCATCTCAAGCCCTTGAACCTGCGTATCGTCGCAGATGCTGTGGGGATGCATGAATCCACCATCAGCCGTGTCACCGCAAACAAATTCATGGCGACACCGCGTGGCGTGTTTGAATTGCGTTATTTCTTTACCGCTTCCATCGCTTCGTCGGAAGGTGGTGACGCGCATTCATCTGAAAGTGTGCGCCATCGCATCCGTCAGATGATTGATGCGGAGAAGCCCGATGACGTGTTGTCTGATGATGCCATCGTTGATGCCTTGAAAAAGGACGGTGTGGATATCGCGCGAAGAACAGTCGCGAAATATCGTGAATCGATGAATATTGCTTCATCGGTTCAGCGCAGACGCGAAAAGAAAGCTAGATCGTCTGCAGGTTGAAAAAGACTATCCGTAAGATTGCCGCCACGCATTACAAGAATGCCAATCTGAATTAACGTGATGAAACTGTTCTGAATTTTAGTGAATTCTAATTCGCGAAGACAGGATAATTCATTTTCGACTGGAGGGGGATGAGCAACGCGCGAGGATCTGGCTGGTAAAAGCTGCGATTGACAATTTACGTTTCAGTCAATAGAAGCCCCGCTCGCATTGCGATATGCACCCGTAAAGACCGTTAACCGGTGTCCGATTGTTTAAACGAAAGGCAAGGTAATATTTCGGGAAACGCTTCGGCGTTTTCAGCGTTACATAAGAGAACGATGTGCAGCGATCCTTCCGGCATGTGGTTGAAAACATATGACGGAAAATTATTCGACTGGCCGCGTGGATGGCAATGATCGGGAATGGGGCTTTGGCGCTTTTTCAGACTGCAGGAAACGGGGCTAAAATAAGCACAGGACGAAAAGCAGATTTGATGCTGGTTCGCTTTGCGCTTCGCTCGCCTTATGGTTAGACTACGTCCTGTTGTGTAACGCAAATGAGGTGTACCAAATGACTCTGCGTGTATCTGGAAAGCATATGGACGTCGGTGAAGCTTTCACGACCCGGATTATTGATCGGGTTAACGAAGCGGTCGGCAAATATTTTGATCATGGCTTTTCCGGGCAGGTAACGGTCACCAAGTCCGGGTCGCGATTCAGCGCGGATTGTACCTTGCATCTTGATAGCGGTGCCACTTTGCAGAGCACCGGAGATGCGCAGGATCCGCAACTGGCTTTCGATGCGGCTGCAGACAAGATTGAAACACGCTTGCGTCGTTACAAGCGCCGTTTGAAATCGCGTCCTGCGACCGCACCAAATGCGATCTATGATGATGTGGCATATCGTGTTATGGCACCGCTGCCGGAAGAAGAGGAGGACCTTCCGGTTGATTACGCACCGACTATCGTTGCGGAATCGTCTGTTGCCCTTCGCACCCTCTCGGTAGCGTCGGCGGTTGTGGAACTTGACCTGATCGAAAACCCGGTCCTGGTATTCCGCAATGCAGGCAATGATGAAGTGAATATCGTGTACCGTCGTGCGGACGGCAATATCGGCTGGGTGGACCCATCGACGGTTACCCGCCAGGCCGCTCCCCGCGCTTGACGGCAAACCTGAAGCGCACGCAGTTTTCCGCTGTCGTGCGCTTCCCTAAACCGGGCCTTCGATGGCCTGATTGAAGAAGGAACGGAGAGAATGGATCTTAGTGATCTGATTCAGCCAGGGGCGATTATCCCTGCGCTGAAAGCCAGCTCCAAAAAGCAGCTTTTGCAGATTTTGTCTGAAAAGGCCGCGGAACTGACCGGTCTCCCTGAGCGTGAAGTTTTCGAAACAATTCTCCAGCGTGAGCGCCTCGGTTCGACCGGGGTTGGCAATGGCGTGGCCATTCCTCACGGCAAGCTGGCAAGCATTGACAAGATTGCAGGAATTTTTGCGCGCCTTGAAACGCCAGTGGATTTTGAAGCACTGGACGATCAGCCCGTCGATCTCGTCTTCTTGCTTCTTGCACCGGAAAATGCTGGCGCCGATCACCTGAAAGCATTGTCGCGTATTGCGCGCATGTTGCGCGATGCAGATACCGTTGCCAAGCTGCGCGGCACCCATGATGCCCAGGCACTTTATTCATTCCTGACAGCACAGCCTGCGACCAACGCTGCCTGATACTGTCCCGTTTAAGCAAGCAAGGCCGCCATTCTTTAGAGAACGGCGGCCTTTGTGTGTTCTGGTATCCAGCGAACTAGAAGTTTATCCCTCAAACTTTCGATTTTCACGCTCAAGCAAAGCGTTTAATCAAAGTCAGCAACCCTGACAGGTTGTCGATATTATTGTCTCAACTGATAAAGGCGCGTGGTACTGGTAAAGCTCTTTGTGGCAAAGTCTGCTGGTTTCCAGTGTTCTTAGATGTCTCAGAAGCTTATTCAATTTGAATGCTGGAACCTGCGTATGAAGTTTCGTATTGGTCACCCTTCTGATGCCCCTATCTTGGCAGCTATCTCAATAGAGGTTTGGTTAGGG
Source organism: Brucella sp. (assembly GCF_032066345.1). Lineage (NCBI taxonomy): Bacteria > Pseudomonadati > Pseudomonadota > Alphaproteobacteria > Hyphomicrobiales > Brucellaceae > Brucella > Brucella sp. The sequence goes on along the minus strand of NZ_DAMBKZ010000002.1, from coordinate 250,149 downwards.
ACTTATATCAGGCGAGGGGTAAACACTTTTTTTGCTGATTATGTGTTGAACGAATTTACGTCTGACAAGTTTTCAAAGCTGTTCGATGACCCCAATGAACATATCGTCGTGTCAGAGAACGCAGATGGCATTGATGGTTTTATCCGGATGAGCAGTGGGAAAGCAGGCCCTGTTACCTGTTGTTCCGCTATGGAGATTTCCACGCTGTACGTTCAGCCACGTCACCACGGCAAAGGGATAGGAAAATTATTATTAGAGCAAGGACTGAAATACGCGCGAGATGCTGGTAGTCCATCGGTCTGGCTGACGACAAATTCTGAGAATAGCCCCGCGATAGCATTTTATATTAAGCATGGCTTTGAAAAAGTGGGAACAACGAACTTTCGCATTCAGGAGCAAACCTACCTGAACGATGTACTGAGGCGTATGACTGCTAGCTAAAAATGCATCAAAGGCAGGCAGAAATATTGCACCCTGGTGCTGTCGACCCATGTGAATGAGCCGACAACATGAGAGATGCAGTTACTAATGCAGCATCACGGTGCGCAATTCGTGTTCATGCGCGCCCTGCAACGCGGTGGCGCGTACATCGGAAAGAACGATGGGTTCGCCGGTGGCTCCAAACAGCGCCCAAAGTTCAAGACCTGGAGCGATTGGGGGAAGGGCAGGGAAGCTGCGGGTAAGATCGTCGGAACGAATCTTGCGCACGTAAGCCAATTCACCTTCACCCAGATGAGCGAATTCATGTTCAGTGAGAATGTGTCTGTCCATGGTCTTAGCCTCCAATTTCGCAGCACATCATTTGCGATCATACTGCTTAAGAGCTTAACAATTCCATTATAGCGATTTCAGCATGAACCCAGTCTGAACCGGGATCATTCCTTCACTGCTATATTTATACGTTTGATAAGGCGTTCTGGTTCAGGTCTGTCGAGATCAATGGCAAGCAGGCCATTTTTCAGATCACAACCGACGACCCGCATCCCATCTGCCAGAACAAAGACGCGCTGAAACTGACGGGCAGCAATGCCACGGTGCAGAAACTCGCGTTCGGTATCGTCGCTCTGGCGTCCACGGATCACGAGCTGATTGTCTTCAGTCATTACCTCAAGATCGTCACTGGCGAAACCTGCTACCGCAAGCGTAATGCGCAACCGTTCAGATCCCGTCTCGCCACGCAGACGTTCAATGTTATAGGGCGGGTAGCCGTCGCCGGATTTGGCAATCCGTTCCAGCGTCTTTTCCATTGTGTCGAAGCCCAGCAATAGAGGGCTCGAAAACGGAGTCATTCTTGTCATTGCATCAGTCCTTGGTAAGAAGCGACCGTTATGGAAAGCACCCTTTCGGCGTATCTTTCACTTAACTGATATGGCTTGTGAAAAGCCGGACTTCAAGGGCCGAAAGTGGATTCCCCTCAAAGCATCCTAAAACTGATGCCTTGGAAGCAAAAGCCGTCAACATATGTGGAAAACTGTGTGCCGATGTCAGCGTCGCGCTTCGCTTAACGCATTGCCGAAAGCGGTGGCGAAGCTCTCACGATCATCGGGATTGAGAAAACCACCGACGAGAACACTGTTCTGACGACTTTCAACATGCATCGTCGTGATGCCGATATCCGGTTTTCTGGCGACATTAAATCGTGTCCAGAACGGATGAAACAGATGGCTGGTCATTTTGCCGGAGGCTTCGTATTTTCGGATGGAGAGTTCTGACCGTGAAACGGATATTTCCTCGCGTGCCTTGGCCGCGTGGTAGTTCCAGCGAAAAGCCAGATAGATTGCCAGCACATCAAGGCCAAAAAAGCCGATGATCGGCCATGCGCCTATTGACCAGAACAATATGCAGACAAACAGCCAGCAGCAGATCATGGCGCCCATCAACACACGAAAACCCGTTCGCCCCAATGAGCGATAAGGCGTCAGCAGAGCTTCAAAAATTGGGGTATCAAATCTGTCTGGATTTGCGCCGTCTGGATGCTGCATGCACATTTGCTCCGGGCTGCGTCAAGCTGTGAACTGTTTTCCGCGGATGGAGCCAAGTATAGAGACAAAATGGAAAACGCCAAAATCAAATCGCCCGTGAATGACGCAGCGACAACTCAGGTTCGTCGCCCGCGTCGGGTTGCAGGCACGCTCTACACGGCTGATGAAATCCACGAGATTTTCCGCCGCTTTTCCATTTTGCGCCCCGAACCAAAGGGTGAACTCGAGCATGTGAATGCCTTCACGCTGCTCGTCGCCGTCGTCTTGTCGGCACAGGCAACAGACGTGGGAGTGAACAAGGCTACCCGTGCGCTTTTTGCGATTGCCGACACGCCGCAAAAAATGCTGGCGCTGGGCGAAGACACGGTTGGCAAGTATATCCGCACCATCGGTCTTTGGCGCAACAAGGCGAAAAACGTCATTCTATTGTCCGAAGCGCTTATCCGCGATTATGGTGGTGAAGTCCCGGATGATCGCGACGAGTTGGTGAAGTTGCCGGGCGTTGGCCGAAAGACCGCCAACGTCGTATTGAGCATGGCTTTTGGCCACTCAACCATGGCTGTGGACACGCATATCCTGCGCATCGGCAATCGGATTGGTCTTGCACCAGCCAAGACGCCGGATGCGATAGAAGCTATTCTGATGCGGGTTATTCCGACAGAATATCTGTTTCACGCGCATCACTGGCTCATCCTGCACGGGCGTTACACCTGTAAGGCGCGCAAGCCTGAATGCGAGCATTGCGTGATCGCTGATATCTGCAAATATCCCGGAAAGACCTGTGACGTACCCGCAGCGCTCATTCCGTTACCGCCGCAGTTTTAAAATTTCTCGCTGCGAAATTGCCTTGTGCAGATGAATCATCATCGTAGCCGCAAACAGTGGCGTTAGCAGATTGACGATTGGGATCGCGAGAAATCCCGCAATGACCAACCCCGCGAGGAAAACTGTCACCCCATATTGCGAGCGTAGTGCCTTGGCCTCGCTCTCGGACCGATAACGCATCGCTGCAAATTCAAAGAATTCCCGCCCCAGCAAATAGGCGTTGATCACAAAAAAGGCGATCAGATTGATGCCGGGTACGAAGAGCAGAAAAAGTGCTGCGATATTGCCGAGAACGACCACGCCCAGAAACTTAAGTGACACCACAACGGAACGGCCCAGCGGCAGGGGCGTGCCTGCGGGCTCACCGGGATAGTCCTCACGTTCAACGAAGTCCGCGACATCATCAAGGAAGATACCGGCTACAAGTGCGGTGACGGGTGCAATCATTAAAGCGAGCACGAGCGCCAGCCCCAGACCTGCAACAATGGCTGCAGCAATACCGAGCCAGCCAGCCCATTCGGGCATTCCGGGCAGCAATTGCGCCATCCACGGCCAGGCTAAAGTAAAAAATAATTGACGAATTCCGACCCAAAGCCCGATCAGCAACAAGAGCGTCAAACCCAGTGTTTTCCACAAAACCGAACGAAACTCCGGCGTTGGAAGGCGTTTAAGGGCTTTTATTGCCGCTTCAATGATCATTCAGGCCCACTTTCGGTGATCTTATGCGATCAAAATAGGAAGGCCGATGGATCGGTACAATATGCGCTACCCACAGGAGGCAGGCTTAACAGGGTGGTCAAAGCACTTGCAAAAGGCTAAACCGGCCCCACATGACTGCCGCCGTACCGTTGCCTGAATGCCTTGTACAGAGGCGGGCAACAGACAAAAAGGGGAGCCCCAGATCAGCTCATGGCTACATTCGACGTTCTTTGCATTGGCAACGCCATTGTCGATATTATCTCGCGCACGGAAGATGCATTCCTTGAAACAAATGGCATCATCAAAGGCGCCATGAACCTGATTGATGGCGACCGGGCAGAACTGCTCTATGGCCGTATCAAAGGTCAGGTCACGGAAATGTCGGGTGGTAGTGCTGGTAATACCGCTGCAGGCGTCGCGAGCCTCGGTGGGCGTTCCGCCTTTTTTGGTAAGGTTGCAACAGACCATCTTGGCCGGGTTTTTTCCCATGATATTCGCGCACAGGGCGTAGCATTCGATACGCGCGCACTGGAAAAAGGCTCACCGACCGCCCGTTCCATGATTTTCGTAACTGCGGATGGCGAGCGTTCGATGAACACCTATCTGGGTGCCTGCGTTGAGCTTGGGCCGGAAGATGTCGAAACCTCCAAAGTTGCCGATGCCCGCGTCACTTATTTTGAAGGGTATTTGTGGGACCCGCCACGCGCCAAGGAAGCCATTGTTCTGGCTTCCAAGATTGCGCATGAGCACGGCCGTCAGGTTGCTATGACCCTGTCAGATCCATTCTGCGTTGATCGCTATCGTGATGAGTTTCTTGATCTTATGCGCAGCCGCACGGTCGATATCGTTTTCGCCAATGAAGACGAAGCCAAGTCGCTCTATCAGACCAAGTCGCTTGATGAAGCTGTTGAAGCCATCCGCAAGGATTGCCCGCTGGCAGTCGTCACACGCTCGGAAAAGGGCGCGATTGTCATCACTGCCGATCAGACGCTGCATGTGCCAGCAATTGAGATCGAAGAGCTGATCGATACCACAGGTGCGGGTGATCTTTATGCCGCCGGTTTCCTTTATGGCTACACCAAGGACCGTTCGCTTGAGGATTGCGCGCGCTTAGGCTCGCTTGCAGCCGGTATGATTATTCAGCAGATGGGACCACGTCCGCTGGTCGATCTAAAGGCTGTAGCGACGCAGGCCAAGCTTATTTGATTAGAGCATTTCCAGTAAAAGTGCGAAGCTATTTTTCTGGGATAGTGCTATAAAAACAAATAGATAGAGCGGTTTCAATGTTCAGCGTGACCTGGAACCGCTCTACTGATCAATCCGGACAATCCGGTCGCGCTTGAGTTCTTCCTCTGTGCGGCCGGGACGGCTTTTATAGACCGGTAAATTCCAGCCGAAATAAAGCGCACCGCCGCGCACGATAAAGGCTGTGAGTGCGGCAGCAAGCGCTGCAAAAATCGGATCAATCCCCAAGCGTTCCAGCACCACATAAAGACATGCACCGGCAAGAGCTGCGCTGACGTAGATTTCGCGCCGCATAAGCACGGATGGCTCGCCTGCCACCATGTCGCGCAAAATGCCGCCCAGCGTTGCCGTAAAAATGCCGGTGACGATGGCAACGGATGGCCCAAAGCCGAGTGCCAAGCCTTTGGCCGCACCCACAACCGTATAGGCTGACAAGCCGATGGCATCGAACCACAGCAAAAGCCGGTAGCGTGATTCGACCAGATGTGCCGTGAAATAGACGATGATGGCGGCAGACGTTCCTGCCAGCAGATAAAACGGCTCAACTACCCAGAAAACCGGTGAGCCCAGTACCAGATCCCGCATCGTACCTCCGCCGATGCCAGTCACGTTGGCGAGAAAGATAAAGCCGATAATATCGAGCTGACGGCGTGATGCGGCGAGAGCGCCGGTGGCAGCGAAGACGAAAACCCCTGCAAAGTTTGCAAAATCAAAGATCGTCACGCACGGCCTCCCAGCTGATAGTGTGTCGATAGTCCAATGGATAGCGGCAAAAAGAAAGAGCGGCGATGAACACGCCGCTCTTTCTCTTTGTTTTTATCGCATTATCCCACGCAAAACCGCTTCGCGCTTTTGCTGGACATGCTAATCAAGCATTGCCTTCAGGTGCCGTCTCGGGGGCAGCCTTTGGACCGCCCTTGGAAACGCCAACCATCGCCGGGCGCAGCACGCGGTCACCGATGGCGTATCCGGCCTGCATGACCTGCACGACCGTATTGGCTGGCAGATCAGGGTTAGGCACTTCAAAAATAGCCTGATGGAAGTTCGGGTCGAACTTTTCGCCTTCAGGGTTAAGCTTGGTCACGCCGTGACGCTCCAAAGCCTGAAGCATGGCGCGTTCGGTCATTTCCACACCTTCGGCAAGCGACTTGAGGTTGGCGTCGCTTTCCAGCGCGTCGGCAGGAATGGCTTCGTGTGCGCGGCTCAGATTGTCGGAAACCGAGAGCATGTCGCGGGCAAAATTGGTTACAGCATAGGTGCGTGCGTCCTGCACGTCGCGCTGTGTGCGCTTGCGCAGGTTTTCCATCTCTGCAACGAGACGCAGCATCTGATCTTTCAGTTCTGCATTGTCGGCTTCAAGTGCTGCAATGGTGTTTGCAGCCAGGCTCTCGGTGTCAACAGCTTCTTCTTCGACCTCGGCGCGTGCCTCAGCCTTGCGGCTTTTCAGAAAATCGTCGGCAGCACGCTTCAGCGCATCACGATCACGAGGATTGTTGATATCGCGCTGCTCAAGATCGGGGTTTTCGGGTGTATTCTTTTCATCAGCCATAATGCTTCTTCCGTCTTGAATAGTGTTTGGGCCGGATATCGAGTTTCGCGGCGTTAAAATCAAGGTCTAATTTCTTAGCCTTGGCAAGTCTGACACTTCATATCAGAAATTAGCGTAGCAATCGGGAGACAATCTGCGCGGTGTAATCGACCATTGGCACGATGCGGGCATAGTTGAGCCGGGTTGGTCCAATGACGCCAAGCGCACCCACAACACGCTGTTCGCTGTCACGATAAGGGGCGACCACCAGCGATGAACCGGAGAGCGAGAACAGCTTGTTCTCCGAGCCGATGAAAATCCGCACGCCGGAACCCGATTCAGCCAGATCGAGGAGCTGGATCATGCCGTCCTTGGTTTCGAGGTCGTCAAACAGGTGGCGCAGGCGTTCAATATCTTCCTGTGCATGAATGTTCTCAAGCAGGTTGGCACGACCGCGCACGATGAGGCGTGCAGGCTGGTCAGAACCCGCACCGCTCCACACTGCCAGTCCCTGTGCAACAAGTTCCTGCGAGAGCTGATCAAGTTCCTGTCTGGTTTCTTCCGACAGCTTTTCCAGCTCCGATTTCGCTTCCGACAGTGTGTGGCCATGAATATGCGCGTTGAGAAAGTTGGAAGCCTCCACCAGCTGCGAAGCGGAGATTCCAGCAGGCAGGTTCACAACGCGATTCTCGACATCGCCATTCTGCATCACCAGCACGGCAAGCGCGCGGGTCGGTTCAAGACGCACGAATTCGATATGTTTGAGGGCACCTTCGGCCTTGGTTGCAAGCACAAGGCCAGCCCCACGCGAAAGGCCCGAAAGAACCTGACTGGCTTCTGTCAGCACGCTCTCTACCGAATTGTTCATGCCTGCCGAACGCACCTGTGCCTCAATGGAGGAGCGTTCATCAGGCGGCAGGTCGCCCACTTCCATGAAAGCATCGACAAAGAAGCGCAGACCGATCTGGGTTGGCAGACGCCCGGCGGAAATATGCGGTGCATAGATGAGGCCAAGATGCTCAAGGTCGCTCATCACATTGCGAATGGTGGCTGGCGAAAGACTATGCGGCAGCAGGCGCGACAGGTTGCGCGACCCGACCGGATCGCCATCATTGAGGTAACTGTCGACGATCAGCCGGAAAATATCGCGCGACCGCTGGTCGAGTGCATTAAGCAGCTGATGTTCCGGTGACTTGATCATGGTCTCAATGCGAACCCTTTGAATTGCAGACTATAAATATAAGCGAGCAACCCGATGCGTCAAAGGGTTTGGGTTTACAGTTTCACCTCTCTCAACACCTCTGTTGTAAGATACTGCGAAATTCCTTTTCATTCGAGCGCGACAAGCCTAAAAAGCCGCAACGAAAAACGAATTGAGGAAATACGATGCGTCCATCCAAGCGCGCTGCTGATGAAATGCGTGCCGTCTCTTTTGAGCGCGGCGTCTCCAAACATGCGGAAGGCTCGTGCCTCGTCAAGTTCGGCGACACCCACGTTCTGTGCACGGCAAGCCTTGAAGAAAAGGTGCCGGGCTGGATGCGCAATTCAGGCAAGGGCTGGGTCACTGCAGAATATGGCATGTTGCCACGTTCGACCGGCGACCGTATGCGCCGTGAAGCAGCCGCTGGAAAGCAGGGTGGTCGTACGCAGGAAATCCAGCGCCTTATCGGTCGTTCGCTGCGCGCAGTGGTTGATCTTCAGGCACTTGGCGAATTCCAGATCACGGTTGACTGCGATGTCATTCAGGCGGATGGCGGCACCCGTACAGCTGCGATCACCGGCGGTTGGGTTGCCCTTTATGATTGCCTGCGCTGGATGGAAGCGCGGCAGATGATCCGCTTTGAGAAGGTGCTTAAAGATCATATTGCGGCCATTTCCTGCGGCATCCACGAAGGTCAGCCTGTGCTTGATCTCGATTATGTCGAGGATTCGGCGGCAGAAACCGACAGCAATTTCGTGATGACCGGCAAGGGCGGCATTGTCGAAATTCAGGGTACAGCTGAAGGCGCACCATTCTCGGAAGAAGAGTTTGCAGCGCTTATGAAGCTTGCACGCGGCGGCATTAATCAGCTCGTCGAGTTGCAGAAGGCAGCACTTGCCTGATAGTTAAGGCCATCTCCATGAAAGAGGTGGCCGAAAATGCAGGCATCCCGCATTCTTGAAACCGCGCTCTATGTCCGTGATGTTGCTGAGGCGATTTCGTTTTATCGCGACATCATCGGGCTTGAGCCGGTGGGCAAGGTCAGTGAACGCAATGCATTCTTCCGCTGTGGCGACGGTATTTTACTGTTGTTTAAGGCGGAAGAAACTTTGAAGCCCCCCGCGCCCGGATCGCTGCCGGTGCCACCTCATGGGACGATTGGTGCAGGGCATGTCTGTTTTGCAGCCACACGTCATGAGATTGACGACTGGTGCAGCTATCTCGAAAAGCACGGGATTGCTATCGAGTCTGATTTCGAATGGCCCAATGGTGCACGTTCGATTTATTTTCGCGATCCCTCCGGCAATTCGCTGGAATTCGCCGAACCGAAACTTTGGAATTAAGCATGATCCCAAAAAGTGGAATCCGGTTTTTTGGATAAGATCATGCGTAAAAAGGTAGAACTGAAATGCGAGTGCTTGAAAAAGGCAAACTGATCGTTGCATCGCACAATGCAGGCAAATTGCGCGAGTTTGATGGACTGATCGCCCCGTTTGGCTTTGAAGTCAGCTCTGTTGCAGCTCTCGGTCTGCCGGAGCCGGAAGAAACCGGAACGACGTTTGAGCAGAATGCCTATATCAAGGCACTTGCCGCAGCCGAAGCCACCGGCCTGCCGTCATTGTCGGATGATTCCGGCATGATGGTTGACGCGCTTGATGGCAATCCCGGCGTTTACACTGCTGACTGGGCGGAGACCGAAGACGGCACGCGCGATTTCAATATGGCGATGCAGAAGGTCGAAGATCTTCTGCAGGAAAAGGGTGCTCTCAGCCCTGCCGAGCGTAAGGCGCGCTTTGTTTCGGTTATCTGCCTTGCATGGCCGGATGGTGAAGCACAATATTATCGCGGTGAAGTGGAAGGCACATTGATCTGGCCTCCGCGCGGCGATATTGGCTTCGGTTATGATCCGGTATTCAAGCCGGAAGGCTATGAAAAGACCTTCGGCGAAATGACTGCTGACGAGAAGCACGGCTGGACGCCGGGCGACGCGTCCGCGCTTTCGCATCGTGCGCGTGCCTTCAAGCTGTTTGCGGAAAAGGCGCTCGGTGTTGTTTCGGATATGCCCGAATGAACCATCATTTTTCTCCACCTGACGCTTCAGCGAATATTCTACCAATTGCGCGCGCAGATGGAGAAACGGCGTTTGGCGTTTATTTGCACTGGCCGTTCTGTCTGGCAAAATGTCCGTATTGCGACTTTAACAGCCATGTACGCCATCAGCCGGTTGACCAGCCACGCTTCGCGGAAGCTTTCAACCGTGAGATGGACACATTGCGCGCCCGCACAGGCCCGCGCACCGTCACCAGCATCTTTCTGGGCGGCGGTACGCCGTCGCTGATGCAGCCCTCGACGGTTGGCAGCCTGCTTGATGGTATTGCGTCGCGCTGGACTGTCGCGCCCGATATTGAAGTGACACTGGAAGCCAATCCGACAAGCGTGGAAGCTGATCGTTTCCGCGGCTATCGTGCAGCGGGCGTCAATCGCGTTTCGCTTGGCATCCAGGCGCTTAACGATCCTGATCTGCGCCGTCTTGGGCGAATGCATTCGGTTGAAGAAGCCAAGGCCGCAATCCGGCTTGCGCGTGAAATTTTCCCGCGTCTGTCTTTCGATCTCATCTATGCACGTCCCAATCAGACGATTGAAGCCTGGCGCGAAGAGCTGAAAGAAGCCATCGGTCTTGCTGCCGATCATCTCTCGCTCTACCAGCTGACAATCGAAGAAGGCACACAGTTCTATAATCTCTGGAAGGCGGGCAAGCTCACCACGCCGGATCCGGATCATGCTGCCGCTCTTTATGAAGAAACGCAAAAGATCACCGCGGAACATGGTCTTCCAGCCTATGAGATTTCAAACCATGCGGTGCCGGGACGTGAATCCCAGCACAATCTGGTTTACTGGCGTTATGGGCAATATGTCGGCATCGGCCCCGGCGCGCATGGACGTTTTGTTGAAAACGGTTTGCGCACCGTCACAATGACCGAAAAGCATCCGGAAACATGGCTGGAAAAAGTGGCAAGCCACGGTCACGGTATTATCGAGGAAGAACATCTTGATGGTGAACCGCAGGGCGATGAATTTCTGATGATGGGATTGCGGTTGCGCGAAGGCATTGATCTTGCGCGTTATCAGCGTCTAACCGGCCACGATATTGACCGCAAGCGTCTTGAAAGGCTGGTCGCATCGGGCATGATCGAAAAAATGGATGGAAGCTTCATCCGTGCAACGCCGGATGGCGCGCTCGTGCTTGATGCGCTGGTGGCTGATCTGGCGGCTTAGCGCATGTCGCGGGAAAGTGGGAACCGGTTTCCCGATAACGGCATGCGGCAATAAGGATATGGAATGACGGAATTTTTGGACGAACAGAAACGCGAATTTGTTGTCGGTGGCACCGCCCAGCGTGCACGTCCGATCGAACCTGCGCTCTATATCGTCTCGACCCCGATTGGTAATCTCGGCGACATGACGCTGCGCGGGCTGGAAGTGCTTGCGAGTGCCGACATTGTGGCCTGTGAAGATACTCGCGTGACCCGCGTATTGCTCGATCGCTATGGCATTTCGCGCCGCCCGATAAGCTATCACGAACATAATGCTGCTGAGGCAGGCGCAAAGCTGATCGCAGCCCTTGAAAGCGGCAAGAGTGTTGCGCTCGTTTCAGATGCAGGCACGCCGCTTGTGTCCGATCCGGGCTTCCGCCTTGTTGGCGAGGCCCGTGAGGCAGGCATTCGTGTGGTGCCGGTGCCTGGTGCTTCCGCTCTCCTTGCGGCACTTGCTGCTTCCGGACTTCCGACTGATGCATTCATGTTTTGCGGCTTTTTGCCGGTCAAACACGGCCAGAAGACATCCAAGCTCGAAAGCCTCAAGAATATCGAAGCAACGCTTGTGTTCTATGAATCGCCTAACCGCACGGCGACAACGCTCGCCGATATGGCGGAGGTTTTTGGCGATGGTCGTGAAGCAGCCCTTTGCCGTGAGCTGACCAAAGCCTATGAAACCATCGTGACTGCACCTCTGGGTGAGTTGAAGCAGCAATTTGATGGTGAAGATCGTATTCGCGGAGAAGTCGTGTTGCTTGTTGGTCCGCCAACAGGGGAAGCCGGTCTGCAGAGCGAAGAGGATATCGACAAACTGTTGCTGTCATTGTCGCAAGAATTGCCGCCATCAAAAGCTGCAGGCGAGGCAGCAAAGATGACTGGCGGGCAGAAATCAGTGCTGTATCAGCGCCTGATGCAGTTGAAGGCGCAGGACTGATGAGTGAACTCCGCGAGAAAAAGCGTGTTGCTTTCTTTCGCGGACACAGCGCCGAGCGGCTGGCCGCGTTTGCGCTTATGCTCAAAGGTTTTCGCATCGTGGCACGGCGCTACCGCACGCGGCTTGGCGAAATCGATCTGATCGCCCGGCGCGGCAATCTTGTTCTCATTGTCGAAGTCAAAGCACGAACAAGCGTTGAAGCAGCGCAACTTGCCGTCACGCCGCAGTCCATGCGCCGTATCGAGGCGGCGGCGGATATGTGGTTGCAACGGCAAAAGGATTACGCACAGTTATCGCTGCGCTTTGACCTCGTAGCTGTTCTGCCACGTCGCTGGCCAAAACATGTTCCAGCATTTTTTACGTCGGGCAATTATAGCTAGTCACGCATCGGCCCAAAAATCGAAATCGATTTTTGGAAAGCTCGATGCGCATTTTTAGTGTTTGAGCGTCCTTTGTGTGTTCAATAGGACGCACGGCGCTCAAATGCTAATCCTACAAAAATTATGGGATATAATTTGAGGCAAACAGGAATTAAAATCCTCATAATGCCTTTTCAGAGAAAAAGTGATGCTCCGCGCGATTTGCGCACGCAAGCCCGTTTCTTATAAAATTTCGCCAGCCCGGGGATAATGCCAGCAGTCTTAAAAAGGATACTGCTGTGGCTCTCGCGTCCCAACGACTTCTTGCTGATTTTCCTGCCTTCTTCCGTGTTTCGGAAGAGGTGGTGGTTATTGTTGGCGGCGGCGAAGAAGCGCTCAACAAAGCGCGGCTCGTGGCACAGACGTCCGCTCGTTTGCGCATCATTGCACAAGAGCTTGAACCAGTCTTGGCGAGCTTCATCGAAAGCCACAGTTCGGAACATGTTTCTCAAGCTTTTAGCGCCGATCTTCTTGAAGGTGCGAAGCTGGTTTTTGTCGCCACGGGTGATGAAGATCAGGATCGCGCCATTGCAGCATCGGCCAAAGCGCTGAAAATTCCAGTCAACGTTGTCGACCGTCCTGCGCTCTGCGATTTCCTGACCCCTGCCATCGTGAACCGCGCGCCGATTGCAATTGCGATTGGCACCGAAGGCTCGGCCCCTGTGCTGGCACAGATGGTGCGTGCGCGCATTGATGCGGCCTTCTCGCCACGCCTTGGTGAGCTTGCGCATTATGCCGAAAGTTGGCGTCCGCTGGTCGAAAAGCTTTTGCCAAAAGGTCTGGCGCGCCGCAGTTTCTGGCGTGGGTTCTTCTCCGGCTCCGTAGCGCGTGCTGTTGAAAACGGTGATCGCGAAGAAGCATACAAAGCTGCAAATGAATTAATCGAGCAAAGAGAACATGCTGCCGGTTATGTCTGGCTCGTTGGTGCTGGTCCGGGTGCAGAAGATCTGCTGACTCTGCGCGCACATCGCGTTCTGATGGAAGCAGACGTGATTGTGCATGACGCACTGGTGCCGGAAGGCGTGATTGCCATGGGGCGTCGCGATGCGGAGCGTCTTTCGGTCGGCAAGCGCAAGGGATGCCATTCCAAGAGCCAGAACGAGATCAATGATCTGCTCGTTAGCCTTGGTCGAGAAGGCAAGCGCGTGGTGCGTCTGAAAGCGGGCGATCCGCTGGTCTTTGGCCGTGCGGGCGAAGAAATGGCAGCATTGCGTTCAGCTGGTATCGGCTTTGAAATCGTGCCGGGCATCACGTCTGCTTTCGCTGCTGCTGCCGATATGGAACTGCCGCTCACCTTGCGTGGTGTGGCCTCCTCGCTGGTATTCACGACGGGCCACGACATGGCAGGCGATGTGCTGCCGGGCTGGGCCAAGCTTGCCGTCTCCGGTGCAACGATTGCCGTCTATATGGGCTCAAGCGTTGCAGCCTCGGTTGCCAGCCGTTTGATCTCTGCCGGTCTGCATGAAGATACGGCTGTCGCGGTTGTTGAGAATGCCAGCCGCAAGGATAAGCGGCTGTTTCATGGAACATTGAAAGATCTGCCGTCTCTGGAAGAGCGCAAAGAACTCTCCGGTCCGGTCATGGTCATCATCGGCGATGCTGTTGCAGGCGCCGCTATCGACAAAGCGCAGGCGCTGGCGGTTAGACCCGTTGCAGTCGCGGCTTAAATCAGGAGTCGGAAAAATGGTTGTAAAAGTTCTCACTGCAAACCGGCTCATCGATGGACAGGCTGTGTGGCTTGGCGCTGACGGATCATGGCAGGAAACCATCGATGGTGCGTTGGTTGCCCGTCACGCAGAAGCCGTCAGCGCACTTGAAGAAGCTGGCAAGGTGGCAGCAAAAGCCAATCTGGTTGTCGACGTGAATGTCATCGATGTCGAAGAGCGCGACGAAGGGCTTTATCCCATTCGCCTGCGCGAACGTATCCGACTCTCCGGTCCCACCATCATTACGCTTGGTCAACCAGCGTTAAAGCAAGCCTCCTGATCTGAATATCGGAAGTAAATATGTATCGTTATGATGAATTTGACCGCGACTTTGTTGCGGCCCGCGTTGCACAGTTCAAGGATCAGGTTGGGCGTCGCCTTTCTGGCGAATTGACGGAAGACCAGTTCAAGCCTTTGCGGCTGATGAACGGTCTTTATCTGCAATTACATGCCTATATGCTGCGTGTTGCGATCCCCTATGGCACATTGTCGAGCCGCCAGCTGCGCAGGCTTGGCTCCATTGCGCGGGATTATGACCGTGGCTTCGCGCATTTCACGACGCGTCAGAACATCCAGTACAACTGGCCAGCACTGAAAGACGTGCCGCAAATTCTCGAAGAGCTTGCGGGAGTCGAAATGCATGCAATCCAGACTTCAGGCAATTGCATTCGCAATGTGACGGCTGATCATTTTGCTGGCGCTGCGCATGATGAAGTAGCCGATCCGCGCCCGCTGGCAGAAATTCTGCGCCAGTGGTCGTCGCTGCATCCGGAGTTTTCCTATCTCCCACGCAAGTTCAAGATTGCGATTGTCGGTTCTGAGCATGATCGTGCGGCCATTCAGGTGCACGACATTGGCCTGCAGCTGAAGAAGAACGAAGCAGGCGAACTCGGTCTCGCCGTCTACATCGGTGGTGGGCAGGGGCGCACGCCGATGATTGCCAAGAAAATCCGCGATTTTCTGCCGCTTGAGGACATGCTGACCTATGTGACGGCTATCGTCCGCGTCTATAATCTCTATGGACGCCGCGATAACAAATATAAGGCACGCATCAAAATCCTCGTTCATGAAACCGGTGTTGAGCCGCTGGTACAAGAGATTGATGCTGAGTGGGAACAGATCCGTTACGGTGATCTGAAACTGCCGCAGCGCGATATTGATGCGATT
The DNA here is from genome assembly GCF_032066345.1 of Brucella sp. Lineage (NCBI taxonomy): Bacteria > Pseudomonadati > Pseudomonadota > Alphaproteobacteria > Hyphomicrobiales > Brucellaceae > Brucella > Brucella sp. The sequence continues at coordinate 235,129 of NZ_DAMBKZ010000002.1, read as the reverse complement.
GAAAGCTATTTCCGGATGCCGGATCTGCCGCAGCGTCCCGAAGGCTGGGAAATTCTGGCGGTCACGCAGAAATCCGACGCAGATTTTGCGGCATGGACCAAGCGCAATGTTACGCCACACAAGAACCCGGATTATGCCGTTGTCACGATTTCGCTGAAACCCATCGGCGGGATCCCGGGCGATGCCAGTGCGGAGCAGATGGAACTGGTGGCGGATATTGCCGAGACCTATTCTTTCGATGAAATCCGCGTCAGCCATGAGCAGAATCTGGTTCTGCCGCATGTGGCCAAGGCCGACCTCCCGGCGGTCTATGATCTGCTTCAATCAGATGGTCTGGTTACGGCCAATGCCGGTCTGATTACCGACATCATCGCATGTCCCGGCCTTGACTATTGCGCGCTTGCCAATGCGCGTTCGATCCCGGTTGCGCAGCGCATTTCTGAGCGTTTCGGCGATCAGCAGCGCCAGCTTGAAATCGGCGATCTCAAGATCAAGATTTCCGGCTGCATCAATGCCTGCGGTCATCACCATGTCGGCCATATCGGTATTCTTGGCGTCGAGAAAAAGGGCGAGGAGCTTTACCAGATCACGCTTGGTGGTTCGGGTGACGAGCATTCGTCGATTGGCGACATCACCGGACGTGGATTTTCTTCTGAAGAAGTGGTCGATGCGATTGAAACCGTGGTCGATACCTATCTCGGTTTGCGCGCAAACAATGAAGAGACTTTCCTTGCTGCCTATCGTCGGGTTGGCATGGAGCCGTTCAAACGTGCGCTTTATGGAGAAGTGAGCCGTGCGGCCTGACATTGATCCCAATTCAGATCTGAGTGCAGATCAGAGGGCGGAAGCGCAAGCCCGTCTTTTGGAGGGAAGCCATGGGGCTTCCTCTCCGCAAGAGGTGATTGCGCTCAGCACGCGCGAACTCTTTGATGGGGGAATTGCAGTCGTTTCATCATTCGGTGCTGAATCGGCTGTGCTGTTGCACATGATTTCCGAGATCGATCCGGCAACGCCGGTTCTGTTTCTCGACACGGGCAAGCATTTCCGCGCAACGCTCGATTATCGGCATGATCTCGTGGATCGGTTGGGTCTTCTCGATGTGCAGGATATCTTGCCGCTTGAGGAAAACGTGAAAGCCGATGATCCGTTCGGCGCTTTGTCGATGACCGACAAGGACCGCTGTTGCTTCATTCGCAAGGTGGAACCGATGGCGCGCGCTGTCTCCCCCTATCGTGCGTGGATGACCGGCCGGAAGCAGTTTCAGGCTTCGACCCGTAATGCTTTGCCGGTTTTTGAATCGGTCGGCCCGCGTATTCGCATCAATCCGCTAGCGCATATGAGTGCGGAAGATTTGCGTGCCTATGCGCGTGTGCACGATCTCCCCGTCCACCCGCTGACAGAGCAGGGATATCGGTCAATCGGCTGTATGCCCTGCACACGACCTGTAAGCGATGACGAAGATCAGCGTGCCGGACGTTGGGCCGGATCGGAAAAGACCGAATGCGGCATCCATCTGACGGGCCTTGCCGATAGCCTAAAGCGCATCCCGAAAAGTGTGTAGCGGTTTTCGGGTAAGATGCGTGGGAAAAAAAGCAATATAGGGGTTTGGGCCAGAAATGAGTGAGACAACAGCTGAAACGAAGCTCTGGTCTGAGCAAGGCTTTCGTGAAGACGACTATATTTTTGCCGACGATCTGGAAATCGCGGGGGATGCGCCCGCAATTATCATTCCTTTGGCCGTCTGGCTGGGACTTGATGAGGAGAAACGCCGCTCTTCCAATCGCCGTATCGGTGTGTCGGTAACATCGGGTGAGAAGATCGAGCCACTGCTTGATCATCTGGCAGGCTTGCCGGTCATTGCCTTAGAGTTTCCGGCGTTCAACGATGGCCGCTCTTATTCAAAAGCCGAAGTTCTGCGTCGTGCAGGTTTTGAAGGCGAATTGCGTGCAACAGGCGACGTGCTGATCGATCAGGCAGCGCTTATGCTGCGCACTGGTTTTGACAGCCTTCAGGTGACAAACAAGGTCGCCCAAACCCGCCTTGGCGAGCAGCGTCTTGTGGATACACCCGGATATTATCAGCCCGGCCGTGGTTCGGTGCAGCAGGAGGGCGGGTTCGCCTGGCGTCGGGTAAAGGCAGGCTAATTCTTAGCAATCACCTTTTTGTGGTTTTGCTTGTTCGCTTGATGGGGTAGATACGCGTCAAAGCATTTCCAGCAAAAGTGCGAAGCGGTTTTGCGTCGGATAATGCGTCACAAAAAAAGATAGAGCGGTCAAAGGTTTCATAGTGACCCGAACCGCTCTGGATTTGGAGACGAGACGTGATCCGCCACATTGTTTTCTTCAGCGTCAAGCCAGATCAGGACATCGATGTCGTCCGCAAGGGCTTGGAGCAGTTGGGCACCATTCCTTATTCTGACGTGTTTGAAGTTCTGCCGAATTCCAAGGTCGATCCGATGGGCAACGCGATTGATCTTGTTGTCTATGCGGAGTTCAAGGATGAAGAAGCGCTTTTCGCTTACAAAAATCATCCGACCTATGACGCGTCCACGCAATATGTGCGTCCTATGCGTGAGCTGCGCTTCTCCGCTGATGTCGTGACCGACAAGGGCTGATTATTCAGCCTCTGGTCGTGCCTGCAAAGGCAGGCCGCCGAACAAATCCGGCTCTAGCGATGTTCTCGCGCGTTCGATGTTGAGCAGGCGTAGCTTGGTCGCCGTGCCACCCGCAGCCGAAAAACCGCCAACCTTGCCATTGGAGCCCAAAACCCGATGGCAGGGGACAATGATCGGAAACGGATTTTTGCCAAGCGCGTAGCCCACTGCCTGAGAAAGACTGACATCGCCAAGCCTGCGCGCGATTGCGCCGTATGTGATGGTCTCGCCCGCTTTCAACTCGAGAAGGATTTCATAGACCTGTCTGTTGAGGTCTGGCACCGAATCAAGCGCCAGCGGGGTTTGCGAGAAATCCGGATCGCCGCCATCAAGCAGCACGCGAACCTTGTCTATCGCTTCGCTGACATAGGTGGGTGGGTTCAATGCTTCCGTGTCCGAAAAGCGTGACTGAAGCCGATAGCGCGTTTCGTTTTCGTCGGCATCACCGATCTCCACGCCGATAATTTTACCGGCATGCCAGGCGATCCCGCAGGGGCCAATAGCTGTGTCGAAAGTGCTGATGCCAGTCGAATCCATGAGCGGTAATATAGCACCATCTTCGCGGCTTTGCGGCAACGACTCTGTGATCAGTCGCAACAATTGCAGCGAAATGGTTGAAGAACGGCGAAAATAGTGATTGTGTGAGAACAACCCGCCATGGAACATGACAGCTGGTCATGTCTTCAAATGGCCAAATGATTGAGAGATATCTTCCGTCGCGTATTTGATGTGATCGGAACGAGGAAATTTAGATGGACGATTACGAACGCTATGCCACAGGGCTGATGATCGTTTTTGGTGCGCTGATTGTCGGTGCGCTGATGGCGGCCAATCTTTACCACGGCGACAAGCCCGGTTTCCTTTTCGCGCTGGGTGCGGCGGTGGTGGGCTGGTTCTCTGCTTTTGCCGTGCTTTTCGACAAGCCTCGCGTTTATGGCGTGATGATCGCTGTAGCCATCGGCCTGGTCGCAGCTTCGATCGGCGCTTTCGTAACCTGATTTTCGCGACATATCGTTATGAAAAAGCCCCGGATTTCCGGGGCTTTATTATTTTATTGCATGTCTTCATTCCAAAGCCGGTATCACCGTTTGGAAGACGTGCTTTAAATATAAGGCGAATAGCACTGGCGACGTGGGCCGTAATTGGGCTGGAACGTATTGTCGTAAGCCCGATATGACCGATAACGGTTATAGCACCAGCGTACATGCGCATTGCCACCGCCGCGATATATCGGGGCAGGGCGATAACGCGGTGGGTGATGACGATAGCGTGGTGGTGGCCCCCAATTCCGGTAGTGCGGCCTGTAGTGCCTATAGCCATCGCGATATCGTGGATGATGGTGACGCCAGCCACGTCTATCTCCACGATAGTCGTAATATTGAACATTTTCGACCGGTGCCTGTGCACCATGGCTGACGGCGGGGGCTATCAGTGCTGTCGGTTGCGCTGCATTGGCGCTAGCGGTTATGGCAGGTACGCCTATGCCAAGTGACAGACACGCTGCGAAGAAGGAAGATGCAAATCTCTTCATTGGTTTCTCCCTAATAAAGTGGCTTTGTTATCAACGTCCCTAAGGCGATTTTGATCCCGCATTGTGGCGGGTAGGTGGCTGGGAAAACTCACTTTTTCTTCGCGCTGGCAACAGTTGGGTGAAGGCGCGAACAGCGATCGAAATTACTCTATCAGAATTGACATAAAGATATGTTTATGTCATTAAGCGGATCTTGTGCGCTACGCGTTCGCTAAGAGCGATCAAACGTGCGCTCAATAAGGCAATCTGCGCATCGCATTTTCAGAAAATCCTTTGCGGATTTCGGGCGGTGCTGTAGCGATGAAGCGTATTGGAGTGCATCCCGAGAAGTGTGAAACGGTTTTCGGAACAAGATGTGCGTTGAACAAATAGATAGAGCTTTCCAACGACCCAAAATAAACTGGGAATGCTCTATAATACAGGCGGTAATCCCCTATGACGTCTTCCCTCGATAATCTTTTTGGTTCAACGGCAGCAAAGCCGGACGGTTCGGAAGTGCTTGCAGCACTGACCAAAGCCGCAAGTGAGCGCATTCTGATTCTCGACGGGGCCATGGGTACGCAGATCCAGGGCCTGGGCTTTCACGAAGAGCATTTTCGCGGTGAGCGTTTCGGTTCCTGCGATTGCCAGCTTCAGGGCAACAACGATCTTCTCACACTAACCCAGCCAAAGGCGATTGAAGAAATTCATTATGCCTATGCTATGGCCGGGGCCGACATTCTCGAAACCAACACATTCTCATCGACGACCATCGCGCAGGCCGATTACGGTATGGAAGATGCCGTCTATGAGCTGAACCGTGATGGCGCGCGCCTAGCCCGTCGCGCAGCAATCCGTGCGCAACAGAAAGATGGTCGCCGCCGCTTTGTTGCAGGTGCGTTGGGGCCAACAAACCGTACCGCTTCGCTGTCGCCGGATGTCAACAATCCCGGTTATCGTGCCGTCACATTTGACGATCTGCGCATTGCCTATGCCGACCAGATCCGCGGGCTGATCGATGGTGGCTCCGACATTATTCTCATTGAGACGATCTTCGATACGCTGAACGCCAAGGCAGCTGTCTTTGCGGCTGAAGAAGTGTTCATTGAGAAGGGCGTGCATCTGCCGGTGATGATTTCCGGCACGATCACCGATCTTTCGGGCCGCACGCTTTCTGGTCAGACGCCAACGGCGTTCTGGTATTCGCTGCGCCATGCCAAGCCTTTCACCATCGGGCTCAATTGCGCGCTCGGTGCCAATGCAATGCGCGAACATCTCGCGGAAATCGCTGGCATTGCCGATACATTTGTCTGCGCCTATCCGAATGCTGGCCTGCCAAACGAGTTCGGCCAGTATGACGAAAGCCCGGAAGCTATGGCAGCCCAAATCGAGGACTTTGCACGCGAAGGCCTCGTCAATGTGGTGGGCGGTTGCTGTGGTTCGACGCCGGAGCATATCCGTGCAATAGCCGCTGCTGTCGCCAAGCATCCACCGCGCAAGCCGGTCAAGGTGCCGCCGCTGATGCGTCTGTCGGGCCTTGAGCCATTCACGCTGACCAAGGATATTCCTTTCGTCAATGTCGGCGAACGGACGAACGTTACCGGCTCCGCCCGTTTCCGTAAGCTCATTAAGGCTGGCGATTATTCGACAGCGCTTGATGTGGCGCGTGATCAGGTGGAAAACGGCGCACAGATCATCGACATCAACATGGATGAAGGTCTGATCGACAGCCAGAAGATCATGGTTGAATATCTCAACCTGATCGCGGCAGAGCCGGATATCGCGCGCGTTCCGGTAATGATCGACAGCTCCAAGTGGGACGTGATCGAAGCTGGCCTGAAATGCGTTCAGGGCAAGCCGATCGTCAACTCGATTTCGCTCAAAGAAGGCGAAGAAGCCTTCCTGCATCATGCGCGTCTGGTGCGTGCCTATGGTGCTGCAGTTGTCATCATGGCATTTGACGAAACGGGACAGGCCGACACGGAAGAGCGCAAGGTCGAAATCTGTACCCGCGCTTACAAGATTCTGACCGAGCAGGTTGGCTTCCCGCCGGAAGACATCATCTTCGATCCGAATGTCTTTGCGGTCGCGACCGGCATTGACGAGCATAATAATTACGGTGTCGATTTCATCGAAGCCACGCGCAAGATCACCGAAACACTGCCGCACGTCCATATTTCGGGCGGGGTATCAAACCTGTCCTTCTCGTTCCGCGGTAATGAGCCGGTGCGCGAAGCGATGCACGCTGTCTTCCTTTATCATGCCATTCAGGTTGGCATGGATATGGGTATCGTCAATGCCGGCCAGCTGGCGGTCTATGACACGATTGATCCAGAACTGCGTGAAGCCTGCGAAGATGTGGTGCTGAACCGTCGCGATGATGCGACCGAACGGCTGCTCGAAATTGCAGAACGTTTCCGTGACAGCGGCACCAAGGAAGCCAAGGCGCAGGATCTGAGCTGGCGCGAATGGCCGGTTGAAAAGCGGCTTGCTCATGCGCTGGTCAACGGCATTACTGAATATATCGAAGCAGATACCGAAGAAGCGCGTCAGGCGGCTGCGCGTCCGCTGCATGTCATCGAAGGCCCGCTGATGGCTGGTATGAATGTGGTGGGTGATCTGTTCGGCTCAGGTAAAATGTTCTTGCCGCAGGTGGTCAAGTCCGCCCGCGTGATGAAGCAGGCTGTTGCTGTGCTTCTGCCCTACATGGAAGAAGAAAAGCGCCAGAACGGCGGTGAAGGTCGCCAGAGTGCCGGTAAGGTACTGATGGCCACTGTGAAGGGCGACGTTCACGACATCGGCAAAAACATTGTCGGCGTGGTTCTCGCCTGTAACAATTACGAGATCATCGATCTTGGCGTGATGGTGCCGACGCAGAAAATTCTCGATACGGCACGCGCTGAAAATGTCGATGTTATCGGCCTCTCCGGCCTCATCACACCATCGCTCGATGAGATGGTGCATGTGGCTGCTGAAATGGAGCGTGAAGGCTTCAACGTGCCGCTGCTGATCGGTGGCGCTACGACCAGCCGTGTGCATACTGCGGTGAAAATCCATCCGCGTTATGAGCAGGGACAGGCGGTCTACGTGATCGATGCCAGCCGTGCGGTGGGTGTTGTTTCCAATCTGTTGTCGCCTGAAAACAAGGGCGCTTATGTTGATGGCATCCGTGAGGAATATGCCAAGGTTGCGGCGGCTCACGCCCGCAATGAGGCAGAAAAGAAGCGTCTGCCATTGGCTCGTGCGCGTGAAAATGCCCACAAGCTGGACTGGGACGCCTACATACCACCAAAGCCGACATTCCTTGGCACCAAAACATTCGAGAACTACGATCTCGCAGAGATTGCGCGCTATATCGACTGGACGCCATTCTTCCAGACATGGGAGATGAAGGGCCGTTACCCGGCTATTCTTGAAGATGAAAAGCAGGGTGAGGCAGCGCGTCAGCTTTGGGCGGATGCGCAGGCTATGCTCACAAAGATCATCGATGAGAAGTGGTTTGCGCCGCGTGGCATAATCGGCTTCTGGCCTGCCAATACGGTGGGCGACGATATTCGTCTCTTCACCGATGAAAGCCGCAAGGAAGAACTCGCAACTTTCTTCACGCTGCGTCAGCAATTGTCCAAGCGTGATGGTCGTCCGAATGTCGCTATGTCCGATTTTGTTGCGCCAGCCGATAGCGGCAAGCAGGACTATGTCGGTGGCTTCGTCGTCACGGCGGGTATCGAGGAAGTGGCAATTGCCGAACGTTTCGAGCGGGCCAATGACGATTACTCGTCCATTCTCGTGAAGGCACTGGCTGACCGCTTCGCAGAAGCCTTTGCCGAACTGATGCATCAGCGCGTTCGCAACGAGTTCTGGGGCTATGCGCCGGGCGAGGAGCTTACGAATGACGATCTGATCCACGAGCGTTATGCAGGTATCCGTCCGGCACCGGGTTATCCGGCGCAGCCTGACCACACCGAAAAGAAGACCTTGTTCGAACTACTGGATGCTACAGCGCAAACCGGCGTCGAATTGACGGAAAGCTATTCCATGTGGCCGGGTTCGTCCGTGTCTGGCCTTTATATCGGCCATCCGGAAAGCTATTATTTCGGCGTTGCCAAGGTCGAGCGTGATCAGGTCGAAGATTACGCGAACCGCAAGGGCATGAGCGTTGAGGAGGTCGAGCGCTGGCTTGGGCCGATCCTCAACTACATTCCCGGTCAGGCACCGGAGCCGGTTGAAGCTGCTGCATAAATAGTTGCTAAATTACGCTCATATAAAAGCCTCGCATTGCGGGGCTTTTATACTTAATTTACTAAAATTATATTCAATATGAATAAGTATGTGTTTTGTAAAAAGGCCGGATTATCCTGAAATCATTATCGGTGGATGCCCCTGGAATCATGTGTTATGTAATACAGGTGGCTCACGGTTTGGTGGTCGATGATTTGAATTCCCGGATTCCGGCGCCATAGAATCCTTCAAAGTTTATATTTGTTTTTCTGGCAATGTACTGATGCCGGAGTGTGCCTGATTGCTGCGGTTTTCAGAGTAAATATTGCTTCATAGGAACAATGTTGGGATTTATGCAATGAAATGGGAAGATTTATACGAACGAATACAAATATCCGACAACGCAGATAATTCATTTGAACACGTTTGTTCTTATGCGGAAGCAATCGGGTTTCAGTATGTTTCCTACGTTATGTGTGTGCCCTCATTGAACAGTGTCGCGCGGTGGTTGCGTTTTGAAACATTGCCGGAAGGCTGGCGGGAGCATTATGCCGCAAAAAAATATGCCGAAATCGACCCAATCCTTAAGCGCGGGATGAACAGCATAGATCCGCTCGTTTGGTCGGCACGACAGTTTGCCGATGCTCCGCAAATATGGGCGGACGCACAAGGCTTTGGCTTGAGGGCAGGTATTTCTCAGCCGTGCTGGGCCGCGCAGGGTGTCTTTGGCGTACTCACATTCCTTCGCGATAAACCAGCTTTGTCAGATGGCGAAGTTTCGATGCTGCGTCGGCAGTTGCAGATTGTGACCAACCTTCTGCATCTTGCTATGTACGAGCATCTTGATGTTCCGAGCATCAATTGTGTGGCAGAGGTTAATCTCACAGCGCGTGAACGCGAAATCCTGCGCTGGACCAGCGAAGGCAAGACTGCCGAGATCATTGGCACAATTCTCAATATCTCGACCCGGACGGTGAATTTCCATATCAGCAACGTCCTCACCAAACTCGTTGCGGTCAACAAGGTGCAGGCCGTCGCCAAGGCGCGTACTTTCGGCCTTCTTTAGCGCCGATCATTTCTTCGACGGTATGTCTCGAAGGATGCTCCAGCTCTTGTTAGACAAAAGTTTTACCCCTGCAAATTTAGCTTAATACCACAATTTTAGTAGTATTTTCCGTAACTTGGGCGAAAGTCGGGCTTTTCGATTTGGCGCAAGTTTCTTCCTCCATCTGGCTTAAAACAGGCAAGTTTTCGCTCAAGCGTTTCGCAATACGCGATAGCATACTTTTCCTTTTGCCCTGCCTTTCATGACAATGCGCGTCATAGCAAACCAGCGATTTAGCCAGTTGAGCTGGCCTCCCGGAGATATCGACGTGCATCATGCATCCCTGAACAAGAACCTGACGCATCTTCAGCGTCTGGAAGCAGAAGCAATTCATATTTTCCGCGAAGTTGCCGCGACCTTCTCCAACCCGGTTATGCTGTATTCGGTGGGTAAAGATTCCTCTGTCATGCTGCATCTGGCGATGAAGGCGTTTTATCCGGCTCCTCCGCCATTTCCGTTCCTGCATGTCGATACGACCTGGAAGTTCCGCGAGATGATCGAGTTTCGCGATGCGCAGGCCCGCGAAAAGGGCTTTGAGCTGCTGGTTCACATTAATGAAGACGGCGTGCGCGATGGGGTTGGTCCATTCACGCATGGCTCAAACGTCCATACCCATGTTATGAAGACCGTCGGTCTCCGGCAGGCGCTTGATAAATACAAGTTTGATGCCGCCTTTGGCGGTGCGCGTCGCGACGAGGAAAAATCCCGCGCCAAGGAACGCATTTTTTCATTCCGCAATGCTCAGCACGGCTGGGACCCGAAGAACCAGCGCCCGGAAATGTGGAAGGTCTATAATACACGCGTTGCAGCCGGTGAATCGATCCGTGTCTTCCCGCTTTCCAACTGGACCGAACTCGATATCTGGCAGTATATCCTGCAGGAAAATATCCCGATTGTGCCACTCTATTTTGCCGCTCCTCGTCCGGTGGTGGAGCGCGACGGCATGTTGATCAAACTCGATGATGACCGCATGACGTTGCGTCCCGGTGAAAAGGTGGAGGAACGACTGGTGCGCTTCCGCACACTGGGCTGCTACCCGCTGACGGGTGCCATTGAGTCAAGCGCCACAAATCTCTCCGATATTGTCGAAGAAATGCTGATCGCCCGCACCTCCGAGCGGCAGGGCCGTGCCATTGACCGTGATGAAGCGGGCTCGATGGAAAAGAAGAAGCGTGAGGGCTATTTCTGATGAACGCCGTATTGAAGCCCTCTGTAACAAGTGCAGCCGTCAGCGATTTTCTCGCCGATCAGGAACGCAAGACGCTGCTCCGCTTTCTCACCTGCGGTTCGGTCGATGATGGCAAGTCCACGCTGATCGGGCGACTTCTCTATGACACAAAGCTGATCTTTGAGGATCAGCTGGCGACGCTGAAGAACGACAGCCGCAAATTCGGAACCACGGATGACGATTTTGACTTCGCGTTGCTGGTCGATGGTCTAGAAGCCGAACGCGAGCAGGGCATTACTATCGATGTGGCCTATCGCTTCTTCTCAACCCCACGCCGCAAGTTCATCGTGGCCGACACGCCGGGCCATGCGCAATATACGCGCAACATGGCGACAGGTGCTTCGACGGCCGATCTTGCGGTGGTGCTGATCGACGCGCGGCAGGGCGTGCTGACACAGACCCGCCGCCATAGCTTCATCGCTTCGCTGTTGGGCATCCGGCACATTGTCGTGGCCGTCAACAAGATCGATCTGGTTGATTTCTCAAAAGATGCTTTTGATCGTATTGTTGCTGATTATATGAGCTTCGCCAAAGATTTGGGCTTTGCCAGCATTCAAGCAATCCCGCTGTCGGCCCGCTTTGGCGATAATGTCAGTAGCCCCTCATCGCGCATCGGCTGGTATGAAGGCCCCTATCTGCTGGAACATTTGGAAACAGTGCGTCTTGAAGCGGATAGTATCGGCAAACCGTTCCGCTTCCCGGTACAATATGTGAACCGTCCAAACCTCGATTTCCGTGGTTTTGCAGGCACGGTTGCCTCAGGGTCGATTGCTGAAGGCGATACGGTCGTGGTCGCAAAGTCGGGCAAACAATCGAAAGTTAAGCGCATCGCTACCTATGATGGCGACCTGGCCCGCGCAACCGAGGGGCAGGCGGTGACGCTGGTTCTCGAAGACGAGATCGAGGTCTCTCGTGGCAACATGCTGGTGGGTGCAGAGGCGCGCCCGGAAGTGGCGGATCGGTTCAGCGCCAATATTGTATGGTTTGGTGAAGATGCCTTGCAGCCGGGGCGCTCCTATCTGCTGCGCACCGAAACCGACCAGACGCCGGTGACGATCAGCGAGATTAAATATCGCACTGACGTCAATACTTTTGCGCGGGAAGAAGCGACACGGCTCGACCTCAATGAAGTTGGTCTCTGCCATCTTCAGACAGCGGACCAGATCGTTTTCGATCCCTATTCGGACAATCGCGTGACGGGTGCTTTCGTGCTGATTGATCGGCTCACCAATGCAACGGTGGGTGCTGGCATGATCGATCAGGCACTGCGTCAGGCAACGAATGTGCACTTGCAGGCTTTCGATCTCGACAAACAGGCGCGGGCTGCGCAGAAATTCCAGAAGCCGGCTGTGCTTTGGTTCACGGGCCTGTCCGCCTCGGGGAAATCCACCATCGCCAATCGGCTTGAACAGCGGCTTCATGCGCTTGGCAAGCACACCTATCTGCTGGATGGCGATAATGTCCGTCATGGCCTTAACAGTGATCTTGGTTTCTCGGATGAAGACCGTGCCGAGAATATCCGTCGCGTTGGCGAGGTAGCGGGTCTTATGGCCGATGCCGGGCTGATTGCGCTGGTCTCGTTCATTTCGCCGTTCCGTTCCGAACGCGATCGCGTGCGGTCGCGTTTGCCGGAGGGTGAATTCATCGAAATCTTCGTCGATACGCCGATTGAGGAATGCATGGCGCGTGATCCAAAGGGGCTTTATGCGCAGGCTCTACGTGGTGAGATTAAGGCTTTCACAGGCATAGACTCACCCTATGAAGCACCGCTTTCGCCGGAGCTGCATCTCAACACCGCAGGTCGCGACATTGACGAACTCGTCGCGGAAGTGGAAAAGTATCTGGCCGAGCGCGGTATTATCGGCAGCTATGGCAGTGATTCCTGGTCGATTTGAGAAATGACAACAGCAGCCTTCCCTAAAGCCGATCCGAACGGCAAAGCTTTGCTGAGCCTTCTCGAGGATGCAGCCCTTGAGGCTGGTCGCGTCATTATCAAACATTACACGGATGGTTGTGCGGTCCATTCCAAGAAGGATCAATCGCCGGTAACGGAAGCGGATCAGGCGGCAGAAGCGATTATCCTTTCTGCTCTTGCATCGGTTGCACCGGATATTCCGGTGGTGGCCGAGGAAGAAGCGGCCGCAGGCCGTCTGCCTGCACATCTGGGCTGGAAATTCTTTCTGATCGATCCGCTTGATGGTACGCGCGAGTTTCTGCTGCGTAATGGCGATTTCACGGTGAATATCGCACTTATTGAGGATGGAGTGCCGGTGCTGGGCCTTGTCTATGCGCCTGTGCGCAACCTGCTTTATGTGGGGAGCCGTGAGGGTGCACAGGAAGTAGCAACATCTGCCGACCATCAGATTATAAGCAGGCGCCCGATTGCCGCTCGCATTGCACCACCTGAAAAGGTTGTGGTGTGCAGTCGGTCCCATCTGACATCTGAAACCGAGGAGTTCCTGAAACTCAATCATAGTGGCAAATGCGTGTCTGTAGGTTCATCGCTCAAATTTTGCATGATCGCACGTGGGGAGGCGGATCTCTACCCACGCTTTGGCCCGACAATGGAGTGGGATACGGCAGCAGGTGACGCAGTTCTGCGTGCAGCCGGTGGCATGACGACGACTTTCGACGGCAAGCCAATGATCTATGGCGCACGTTCTGACGGAACTGTGAAAGGCTTTGCCAACCCGGATTTCGTTGCGTTCGGTGCTGGGGAAGCGCCTGTTTTTGCGTGAAATAGGGACGCTTTCGCATAGATAAGCCAGCTAAACACACGATCTTACAAAATAGCTTAAAAAAAGCCGCTTGATCCCCTTGCGGCTTGAAAACAGCGGCGCTATAAGCCGCTCACAGCCGGACCACAGAGTCTCGGTTTTGATGGTCACGGAGCGTAGCGCAGCCTGGTAGCGCACCTGATTTGGGATCAGGGGGTCGGAGGTTCGAATCCTCTCGCTCCGACCATTTTCTCCCTTAAAATGATTGCTTAAATGGATTTTTCGAAGACGGACATTCGCATGAATTGGCCGTCATATTCTGCAATTTCGACCAGCCGTTGCCTGTCGAGAATTTCGACCTTGTAAGATCGAAACATCACCAGACCTTCCTCTCGAAGCTCACGCATCATCCGATTAAGGTGAATTGGCGTCAGGCCCAGTGCGTCTGCAAGCTGATACTGGGTCAGTGGGCAATAAAACGAGTCTGCATCACCCATTCCGCATGATTTAACGCGGTCAGACAGCTCCAGCAAAAGATGTGCAGTACGGACAAAAGCACTTCGGCAGCCAATATTTGTCAGATGTTCAATGAGCATGGAGCGTTGTCGTGAAAGCAGCTCAATGAAAATCATGCTCAGGCGCGGGATTTGCCAGATTGTTTCTTCGAGAGATGACAGTGGTATTTCATAAAGCGACATCGGGGTAATCGATTTGATCGTGTTGTAGCTGTAACCGTCGCCGGTTCTCAGTCCCACGAAATCGCACCGCATCGGAAAGTCTATAATTTGACGTTCCCCGCTCGACAGGTCTCGATAAACACAGCCCCATCCCGAACGAACCAGGTGGATACTCCTGATGCTGGCTCCCTGCTCAATAATCACTGCATCGGCGGGATAGCTACTCTCGGAAAGAACGAGAGATTGTAGGGACTGTTTTTCCTGCGCGTTTAATTTGGCCAGAATTGGAGGGGATTCCAATAAACTAACCAGGCCGTCGATCATCAGGGCGGTGGTGTTCTGATTACCACTATGCATTCGCTGCCTATGCCCAACGAAAGTTATAGACTCTATAACCTTCTGTTCCCGAAGTCGTTCTTATGGCGAGTACATTTTTTTATAAAGTGCTAACATAAGTTAATGACACGTTTATTTGATGATAGCAATATTTAGACCAGTGTTCATCGGGATTAGCAATAAAATTCCTAATAAACTAGCGCAGTTTTTGGCATGACTAGTGTTTTGTGTTGAATACAAACCTGAGTAACAGGGGATACTAAGCAATGTTGGAAATGAGAGAACGGTACTCATGGGCATCACCTAGCGGTGTGAGCGATGGATCTGCCATTGTGGCAAATGAACGGATGCAGGGCGGAGAATATGCAGCCGGATTGCCTTTACAGGATGAGCCTCATCTTATGCTTGTCTGTAAAAGCAATCTGGAGCGAGAGTGTATCTTTAACGGGCTCATGATGAATGGGCTTAAACTGCCCGTTGTAAGCTTCGCGTCAGTCGATAGAAACATGCCGCTGAATGGCGCTATTGTTGTGCTCATGCATATCGGTTCCAAACGTTTGGCAGATCCCTTCTTCTCGGATGAAGTGGAAGCGGCAATCAAGGCCTGGGCTCCGATCCCGTTGGTATTGCTGGCAGAGCGGGAGGAGTGGTCGCAGGTTTTGCGCGCGATGGAGATCGGTGCGCGTGGCTATATTCCAACATCAGTCGATATCAAGATCTGCGTTGAAGCCATTCATTTGGCACTTGCGGGTGGGATGTATGTGCCAGCGTCCATGCTGATGAAACCTCCTTCGGAGGACATGAGCGACGATGTACTGGGCGAACTGTTGACCATGCGCGAGATCGAAGTGGTTCATGCGATTCGGGTGGGGAAGTCGAACAAGATCATCGCTTTTGAACTTGGCATGAGCGAAGGCACAGTCAAAGCCCATGTTCATAATATTATGAGAAAGATAGGTGCAGCAAATCGCACCGAAGTCGCCTGTAAGCTTCACAAGATGTACGGCAATAAGTTCAGCGGAGAATAACGTAATCAGCATGCAAATATGTGATTTTTGGGATCTATGAAGCGTCGGACTGACATGATCAGCCGGCGCTTCATAGTTTTCAGGGCGCATAAAATGCACAGCCGGCGGCATATTCAGAAGAAAGGGTAGGGGCAGATTTTCACCTGCCCCTACAGAATGAGAGCGGGTATCCTTTGAGGGGACTCTCATTCTTTTCTGAGCGGAAGGACGCGGCGTAACGGTCTTCCGCTGCTGTCATCTGAGTTGGTTGAATAGTCTGTCGAGCCTTTGGAACGATGGTTTTCGCTCAACAGATATGTGATCCAACTCCATTCAGGGGCGAAGGCTAATGCTGCCGGACGACCCACCAGAGGTGGTGCCAAAGGCGGTGCCCGCTGAGCTGCCACCGAGAAACCCGGTTCCCGACTGCGCCATGGCCGCAGTCTGACCGCCGGAGCCGGAAGTGAAATAGCCCGAACCAATACCGGCGCTTGCGCCGTAATGGCCCATCTTGCCGCCAAGCCCGACGACTGTGCCTTTTCCTTCCGCCCAGCCTGTTGTTGCAGCCTGTCCTGCGGCAGTCGAACCTGCACCAAACGCGAAGCCGCCAGTTACGGCAGAACCTGCGCCACTGGCGCCCCCAAAACTACCATTCCAGTTGACCGTTTGTGCTGCAGCAGGCAAGGCGCCAGCCGCGAGAAGTGCAATAGATGCGATGATGATTTTCTTCACGATGAACTCCTCCTGTTCTGACAAAATCGGGTCAAACCCCTTCTGCCAGGCATATCCCGACGATATACCCCGCTACCCATTCGGTGACGGGTCATTGCATATGAGTAAAAGGCTGTATCGGCGATGTGTGTTCGCGTGGAGCAATCATTGGTTCGTGAATGAGCATCGGTTCAAAAGAGCTTCAAACCGATGCTTTAAGTCGCTCCAGATCTACATAATCGGTCCCGGACAATGCCAGGCCCGGCTATTGCCTTCTGTTGTACGCAGAACGCATCCTTTGGCGCGCAGTTGATCGGAACTCAAGCCAAGTGCCTTTGCCGAGTAAGTACGCTTGCGGCTGGCAATTGGTGGTGATGCCGTCGTTCCGGTTGAGCTTGCGGGGATTGCCGCTGGCTCTTCGTTGGAAACAGACGCCAAAAGCGGTGCCTGCCGTGTTTGCCGTTGTACCGATGCCGAACGGGCTGCAGCGCCCTGTGATGGACAGTAAACGCCCGTCGCATTCAGGGATGCTCTGACTTCCTTGTTGAGGCAGATCAGGTCCAGGGCGGCAGCATTTTGCCCCATTCCGAGAAGTGCTGCCGCATAGGCCCGCCGGTTGCATTCACGCATTTCATATGTTGTGCCAAAGCCCAGGCCCCAGCCTGTTGCGCCGACGCCGGCACTTGTTGAGCCTGCGCAGGAATGTACACCCGCTGCAACAAGTCCCGGCGCAAAGGCAGGTACCGTCGTTTTAATCTTACTTGGCGAGTCGGAGCCGCCTCCAACGGCGATGGCGGTAGCACCGGCCTGCGATGACGAGTTTGTATTGTTGTCCACATTCACAGTTTGAGCGAACGCACCCCCTCCGAAGAGGATAAATGCGCCAGATAAGCAAAGGATACCCAGTTTAGACATAGCCAACCCCTTCGACTTTTATTTCATTTCACATGCTTTGATTATGATAAGGGCGCCATTATCATTTATTTTGTTATTGCCATTTTGCGTGCAAAAAGGATTATTTCTATATTATTGAAAAATAAGATTCTTGAAATATAAATATTGCATGACGTTTTACGTACAATGTGTAAGGTTTTTGTTGTTGATAATCTATATTGTTATCGTTTGTATATTTCGATCTTTGAAACCATTTCCTTAGTTTTGCTTCTAAACCAAAGTTTATGGCATCTTGCTCAAGTTGAACACTCTCGGGCGTTAAATGTGAGATGGTGCAGCGCGCAATCCGGAAACTATGATGAAAATTGCTACATTGGATCAGTGCTTCTGGCTGTTTTGTCATCAAGCGGTTGCTTTCTCTTGCAAAACAGCGAAATTACGAAATTGTTGTTAGAATAATTCCATTGCCGGGAACAAAATGCAGCTTACCCCTCGTCACAACGCAATTCTGGATATCGCCCGCCGACAGGGGCAGGTTCTCGTCGATGATCTTGCGAGCGCGTTCGATGTAACGCCGCAGACTGTGCGCAAGGATCTCAACGATCTTTGCAAGGCGCGTCTGTTGCGCCGTATTCATGGCGGGGCGCTCTATCCGTCCGGTGTCGAAAACATGGAATATGAGGCGCGCCGCCGCATTGCTGCGCATGAAAAGGAACTAATCGGTCGGGCCGCGGCTGAAATGATCCCTGACGGTGCATCGCTGTTCATCAATATAGGCACGACAACTGAGGCCGTCAGTCATGCCCTTATCGACCATAACAACCTCATGGTCATCACCAACAACATCAATGTCGCCAATACCTTACGTGTCTATCCGGAAATCGAGGTCGTCATCGCTGGCGGTGTGGTACGCGCATCCGATGGCGGTATCGTGGGTGAAGCTGCCGTCGATTTCATCCGGCAGTTCAAGGTCGATTACGCAATCATCGGCGCATCGGCGATGGATGAGGATGGTGCGCTGCTCGATTTCGATTTCCGCGAAGTGAAAGTGGCACAGGCGATCATCGCCAATGCGCGCCACGTCATTCTCGTTACCGACTCAACCAAACTTGAACGGACCGCTCCTGTCCGCCTTGGCCATATCTCGCAGGTTCATACCTTTATTACCGACCGCTGCCCATCGCAGCAATTGCGTGAATTATGCCGCGAAAACGAGGTCGAACTGATTGAGACGGCTGAGGACGAACCGAACGAAAAGAAAGAATCATAGTTTCGTTTCATTTTCGTTTCACTTTCGTATGAAATGATTTATATTCGCTTTGGTGGTTGGAGAGGTCTTCAGGTTTAGCCATGGCGCAGCATAAAATTTTTGATATTTTCGTAATCGGTGGCGGCATCAATGGATGCGGCATTGCAAGAGACGCGGTTGGCCGTGGCTTTTCGGTCGGTCTTGCCGAGATGAACGATCTGGCAAGCGGCACCTCGTCGCGTGCCACCAAGCTTATACATGGCGGATTGCGTTATCTGGAGCATTACGAATTTCGTCTGGTGCGCGAAGCGCTGATGGAACGCGAGGTACTTTGGGCCAATGCCCCGCATCTGATTCATCCGATGCGCTTTGTGCTTCCCTTTCACAAAGGTGGCGTGCGCCCTGCCTGGCTGCTGCGTCTTGGCTTGTTCCTTTATGACCACCTCGGTGGCCGCAAGAAACTGCCAGCCACGCGCACGCTTGATATGCGTACCGATCCCTCGAGCGCACCGCTCAAGCCACTTTTTACAAAGGCTTTCGAGTATTCGGATTGCTGGGTGGACGATGCGCGCTTTACTGCGCTGACGGCGCGCGATGCTGCTGATCGTGGCGCGATGATCCGCACCCGCACCAAGGTTATCTCTGCCCGCCGTGACCATGAAGCATGGACGGTAACGCTCGAAAACGTCGATACAGGTCTGCGCGAAGAGTTTCGCTCGCGTCTCCTGGTCAATGCAGCCGGCCCATGGGCTGATAAGGTGCTGGAAGGTGTCGAAGGCGATCGTCAGCTACATAATGTGCGTCTGGTGCAAGGCAGCCATATCGTGGTGCGCAAAAAGTTCTCCGATCCGCGCTCCTATTTCTTCCAGAACAATGACGGGCGCATCATCTTCGCTATTCCTTACGAAGATGATTTTACGCTGATTGGCACCACCGACCAGGATTATAAGGGTGATCCCGCCAAGGTTGCGATCAGCGACAAGGAAACCGATTATCTCTGCGCTGCGGCAAGCGAATATTTCCGCGAGCCGGTGCGGATTGAAGATATTGTCTGGACCTATTCCGGCGTGCGTCCGCTTTATGATGACGGTGCAAGCAAGGCGCAGGAAGCAACCCGCGATTATGTGCTTAAAGAAGATGCGCCGCAGGGAGCTGCACCGCTCATCAATGTGTTTGGTGGTAAGCTGACCACCGCGCGCAGGCTGGCCGAGCATATGCTTGAGAAGATCGAGCATCATCTTGGCAAGAAAGGTGCTCCTTGGACCCATGCCGCGTCTCTGCCAGGTGGTGATTTTGAGGCAACGGCTTTTGACCGGGAACTGGAAAAGCTGAAAGCTGATTATCCGTTCTTGCCACACCTCCATGCCCGTCGCCTGTTCAAGCTCTATGGAACACGCGCACGCATTTTGCTGGGTAAATCCAAATGTTTGGAAGAGCTTGGACGACATTTGGGCAGCGATCTTTATGAGGTGGAAGTGCGCTATCTTATGGAGCATGAATGGGCACATACGGCAGAAGATATTCTCTGGCGCCGCACCAAGCTCGGCCTGCGCATGAATGCGATTGAAGTCTCTTCGCTTGAGACTTTCGTCCAACCTGCCAAAGTCGCGTAACGGCTCGCTTGCAACCGGTCCGATAAAAAGTCATTATCTTTCCAGTGGGCCGTTTCCAGCCTTTCTGGGAGGAAAACATGGGTGCGCCGCAAGACCGGATACACGCAGAACGTATCCATTCCGAGATTGAGACGGGAGGAGCCGCCCGCTCAGCGCTGGTTGCTTCATGGCGCCGTTCTGCGCGTCTTTATGGACTTGATCCCGCAGAAACAGGCTCCGTTCAAACGCTCTCTGATCATGAACTGCGAACCGCACGCCAGCGTATGGAACGGGTGATTAGCATTGCACAAGCCAGCATGGATCGCCTCTATATGGCGGTTGGGGGTGTTGGTTGTTGCGTGCTTTTGGCCGACAGCGAAGGCGTACCAGTCGAGCGTCGGGGGGCAGCAGGTGATGACGACACGTTTTACGATTGGGGTCTGTGGACGGGTGCCGTATGGAGCGAAGCGGTTGAAGGCACCAATGGCATCGGCACCTGCATTGCCGAGCAACGTGCGCTGACCATCCATCGCGACCAGCATTTTCATACACGCAATATTGGGCTTTCCTGCACAGTCGCGCCCATTCATGACCATCAGGGCCGCTTGATGGCGGCACTCGATGTCTCGTCTTGCCGCAGCGATCTGACCGAGGCCTTTGTACAGCTGATTTCGGTCGCGGTGATTGATGCCGCGCGCCGCATTGAGGCTGAGAATTTCCGGCAGGCATTTCCTGATGCGCGTATCGTATTGGCACCAAGTGCCGACCGTACCGGCGGAGCGCTGATTGCTGTCGACAAGGACGACCTTGTGATCGGTGCCACGCGTGCCGCACGCCTTTCGCTCGATCTGACTGATGAAGCACTTCTGACAGCCTTGCCTGCGGCTGATCTTCTCGGCTGGAACGCTGATCCGCGCGAGGATATGGCGGAGTCCGAGAGAGGCGTTATTCTGCGCGCCATTGCGCGCGTGGACGGCAATGTTTCGTCCGCTGCCAAGCTGCTGGGCATCAGCCGGGCCACGCTCCACCGCAAGCTCAACCGCCTCAAGATCATCCGGCCTAATTAAATATATCTCCCGAATTAGGGGCTAATTTTTGGGAAAAGACACGCGCTGCAAGCGGGCTTAAACTGGGTGGCGCGATAAAATCTGAATTCGGTTTTGCAAACTGTCTCATTATTGAGACACATTGATACTGCATACTATAAAGCGCTGGATGACTCCTCCCAAGAGCCGCGCCAAATTATGTTTGAAACGCCGTAGGAGCGGCGTTGTCTTTGGGAGGAATGTCATGAACAAAGTTGAATTTCATCGCTCCGTAAAGCCGGAGTTTGCCAAACGTTATGGCAATTTCATTGGCGGCAAATGGGTTGAACCTAAGTCTGGCCGCTATTTCGACAACACATCGCCGGTCAATGGTCAGGTGCTTTGCGAAGTCGCGCGTTCCGATGCGGCTGATGTCGATGCAGCACTTGATGCAGCCCATGCAGCGAAAGAAGCATGGGGCAAAACCAGCCCGGCAGAACGCGCTGTGATCCTCAACAAGATCGCAGACCGCATTGAAGAAAACCTGCCAAAGCTTGCTGCTGCTGAAACATGGGACAATGGCAAGCCAATCCGCGAAACAACTCATGCCGACCTGCCGCTGGCAATCGACCATTTCCGCTACTTTGCGGGTGCAATCCGCGCACAGGAAGGTGGCATTTCCGAAATCGATCACGACACGGTTGCCTATCACTTCCACGAGCCACTTGGCGTTGTTGGCCAGATCATCCCTTGGAACTTCCCGCTGCTGATGGCTGTGTGGAAGCTGGCACCAGCACTTGCCGCTGGTAACTGCGTGGTGCTGAAGCCTGCAGAACAGACACCTGCTTCCATTCTTGTTCTGATGGAAGTGATTGGCGATCTTTTGCCAGCAGGCGTCATCAACGTGGTCAATGGCTTTGGTCTTGAAGCAGGCAAGCCGCTGGCATCGAGCCCGCGCATTGCCAAGATCGCCTTTACCGGTGAAACGACGACGGGTCGTCTCATTATGCAATATGCCAGCCAGAACCTTATTCCAGTCACGCTGGAACTGGGCGGCAAGTCGCCAAATATCTTCTTCTCCGATGTGACGGCCGAAGATGACGATTTCTTCGACAAGGCTATCGAAGGCTTCGTCATGTTTGCGCTTAATCAGGGCGAAGTCTGTACCTGCCCGAGCCGTGCACTGGTCCATGAAAAGATCTACGACAAGTTCATGGAACGCGCATTGAAGCGCGTTGAGGCTATCGTTCAGGGCGATCCGCTTGATCCGGCAACCATGATCGGTGCGCAGGCATCCAGCGAGCAGCTCGAAAAAATTCTGAGCTATATCGATATCGGCAAGCAGGAAGGCGCGGAAGTGCTGACGGGCGGTGGGCGCAATGAGCTGGCCGGTGATCTGGCAGGTGGCTATTACGTCAAGCCGACAGTGTTCAAGGGCACCAACAAGATGCGGATTTTCCAGGAGGAAATCTTTGGTCCTGTTGTTTCGGTTACGACGTTTAAGGACGATGCCGAAGCGCTCTCGATTGCCAATGACACGCTTTATGGTCTGGGTGCCGGTGTGTGGACGCGTGACGGCACGCGCGCCTACCGCTTCGGTCGCGCCATTCAGGCCGGTCGTGTCTGGACCAATTGCTACCACGCCTATCCGGCCCATGCGGCGTTCGGTGGCTATAAGCAGTCGGGTATCGGTCGTGAAAACCACCTCAAGATGCTCGACCATTACCAGCAGACCAAGAACATGCTGGTGAGCTACAGCCCGAAGAAGCTCGGCTTCTTCTAAAAAACAGGGTGGTCCGTGGCTTTCGAGCCTCGGACTGCCGCTTTCCTTGCAGTTTCATCGATACAGTACGACCTCCATCGCACTTCCGATCAGAGGTCGTTCCCCCGCTGTTTCCTCCCAGGAAAGGGTCGGGTCGGCAGGACTTCGCGCCTGCCAATCCGGCCCATTACAGCGCATCCCAAAAAGTGCGAAGCGGTTTTTTGGGTAAGATGCGCGCAGGAAAAGTGCCGCATCCCAAAAAGTGCGAAGCGGTTTTTGGGTAAGATGCGCGTAAAACAGAAGGATGTTTTCGTAATGGCTAAAACAATGAAGGCTGCCGTGGTTCGCGAATTCGGCAAACCACTGACCATCGACGAAGTGCCTGTCCCAGTGCCCGGCGATGGCCAGATTCAGGTAGCAATTCAGGCTTCTGGCGTATGTCACACCGATCTCCACGCCGCCGAAGGCGACTGGCCGGTAAAACCCAATCCTCCATTCATCCCGGGTCACGAAGGCGTCGGTTTCGTTTCGGCAGTCGGTCGCGGCGTCAAGCATGTGAAAGAAGGCGACCGCGTTGGCATTCCTTGGCTCTACACGGCTTGCGGTCATTGCGTGCATTGCCTTGGTGGTTGGGAAACGCTTTGCGAAGAGCAGCAGAACACCGGCTATTCGGTGAATGGCGGCTTTGCCGATTTTGTAGTGGCTGATCCGAATTTCGTTGGCCACCTGCCAAAAAACATCGAGTTCAATGAAATTGCGCCCGTCCTTTGCGCAGGTGTGACGGTCTATAAGGGACTTAAGGTCACGGACACCAAACCGGGTGACTGGGTGGTGATTTCCGGCATCGGCGGCCTCGGTCATATGGCTGTGCAATATGCCAAGGCCATGGGGCTGAATGTTGCTGCCGTCGATATTGACGACAAGAAACTCGATCTCGCCCGCAAGCTTGGTGCGACAGTCACGGTCAATGCCAAGACGCATAATGATCCGGCAGCCTATATCAAGAAGGAAACTGACGGTGGCGCGCAGGGCGTGCTGGTGACGGCTGTGTCGCCGAAAGCCTTTGAACAGGCGATCGGCATGGCAGCACGCGGCGGGACGATTGCGCTGAACGGTCTTCCGGCTGGCGAGTTTCCGCTGTCGATCTTCAACATGGTGCTGAACGGCGTGACCGTGCGCGGTTCGATTGTCGGCACGCGTCTTGATCTGCAGGAGTCTCTTGATTTCGCAGCGGACGGCAAAGTTAAAGCAACGATCCGCACCGACAAGATCGACAATATCAATGCTATCTTTGACGAAATGCGCGCAGGCCAGATCGAAGGCCGTGTCGTGATGGACCTGACGCAGTAATCGGTCCATACTATTATTAGAGCCGCCGTAGTGATGCGGCGGCTGTTGCGATGGGAGGAGGAACCATGCCGCAAGTCGCTCAACAAGAGCAGGTTACTGCTACCGATGCAGCGCTGGAGCTGATCGCAGAATTGCAGGACGAGTACGGCCCGATCATGTTTCACCAGTCTGGCGGCTGCTGTGATGGCTCATCGCCGATGTGCTATCCGCAGGGAGATCTGCTGCTTTCTGATGCGGATGTGAAGCTGGGTGAAATCGGCGGTGCACCGTTCTATATCAGCGGTTCTCAGTATGAGGCCTGGAAACACACGGAACTCATCATTGATGTCGTGCCGGGGCGCGGCGGTATGTTCTCGCTCGATAATGGCCGCGAGAAGCGCTTTCTCACCCGTTCCAAGATATGTTCCATTTGAAGCATGTTTCCCAAAAGTGGATGCCGGTTTTGGGGATAAAGATAAGCGTAAGAACAATAGCTAAAGCACATCGCGCTTTAGAGCTTTGCGCTTTAGAGCAAAGCAGCTAGTAAATTATGCATATCACTGGGGAGAGAGTGCATAACGGCCATGGCCGCATCCAATAAGAGAGCGACGATCCATGATGTGGCGCGCCTGGCGGGCGTGTCGATCAAGACAGTTTCACGCGTTTACAATGACGAGCCGAATGTCCGCGATACGATCCGTGAGCGGGTGAAAGAGGCGGGTGCTGAATTACGCTATCGCCCCAATGCCGCGGCGCGCAATCTGGTCGAGCGCCGCTCGCATCTCATCGGATTATTCTTTGAAAATCCAAGCCACAGCTATGTCACGGAATTGCAGGTTGGGGCGCTGGATCGTCTGCGAGGCACGCGTTATCGACTGCTGATATTTCCAGTCGAGAACCGTGCGGATATTCGCGGATCGCTGATCGAAACGGCCCATGCTTCCGGCCTTGATGGCATTATCGTAACACCGCCCATGTCGGATGATCCCGAGATTCTGCAGGAGCTGATTGCGTCAGCCATGCCTTTTGCGCGTGTGGCGGGTGATTTCAATGTGCATCCGACTGACAGCGTTGCCATTGATGATGAGGCGGCCACGCTCGATCTGATGAAGTATCTGCTCGATATGGGGCATCGCCGGATTGCGATTGTGATCGGCGATCTGACCCACCGCTCGGCGCAGCAGCGTCTGGCAGGCTATCGCCGTATGCTTGATGAAGCGGGGATTGATCACAATCCCGATTATGAATTTGAAGGCGGCTTCAGCTTTTCAAGCGGTCTGGCTGCAGGCAGAAAACTGCTATCGCTGCAAAACAGGCCGACTGCCATTTTTGCGTCGAATGACGACATGGCGGCTGCTGTTCTGCAGATTGCCTATGATTACAAGATTGATGTGCCGGCCGAACTAACGGTTGTTGGCTTCGATGACAGTGCGATTGCCAGCATGGTGTCGCCACAGATTACGACGGTGCGTCAGCCAATCCGCGAAATGACGCGTGATGCCGTGGATATGCTGCTCCACCAGATTGATACCAACAACACATCGCCGTCGCGCCATATCGAATATAAACTGATTATCCGCCAGTCTTCGGGCAAGGTGTCTTCGGGCAAGGTGGCGGAATAAAGCATGTCTCCCAAAAGCGGGAACCCTGTTTTGAGTTAAAGACATACGTAAAAACATAAGTTTAAAACGGGGCCGGTATTTCCGGCCCCGTTTTATTTCTTACGATGGAAGAACGTCTTCCAGTCCTTTGGTCAGTTCCAAGGCCTGACGTTCAAACATGCGGCGATAGATGCCGCCCGGTTTGCGGATGAGCGCATCGTGATCACCTTCTTCAAGGATTTTGCCCTTGTCGAAGACCAGCAAGCGGTCAAGCGCGCGAACCGTTGAAAGCCGGTGTGCGATGACAAGCGTTGTACGACCGATCATCAGCCGTTCCATCGCCTGCTGGATCAGCACTTCCGATTCTGAATCAAGGCTCGATGTTGCCTCGTCAAGAATAAGAATTGGTGCATCAGCCAGAAATGCCCGGGCAATCGCCACACGCTGACGTTCACCACCCGAAAGCTTCACACCGCGTTCACCAACGAGCGTTGCATAACCCTTCGGCAGACGCATGATGAAGTCATGCGCACTGGCAAGCATGGCTGCATGTTCGATCTCTGCCTGTGTCGCACCGGGGCGAGCATAGGCGATGTTTTCGGCCAGCGTCCGGTGAAACAGGATTGGTTCCTGCTGCACGATAGCAATCTGCGATCTGAGCGAAGCCTGTGTGACTTCGGCAATGTTCTGTCCATCAATCTTGATGGCGCCGCCACTCACATCGTAGAGACGCTGGATGAGCTTGATGAAAGTCGTCTTGCCCGAACCCGAATGACCGACCAGACCAACCCGTTCACCGGCTTCAATCCTGACCGAGAAGTCGCGATAGAGAGCCGTGTCGTGACTGCCATAATGGAAGGTGACGTTCTCAAACGTGATCTCGCCATTTCCGATCTTGATCGCCTTCGCACCTTGCCTGTCGGCAATGCCGTAAGGCTCGGCCTCAATCTGAACCAGCTCCTCCATATCGTTGACCGAACGCTGCAGGTTGCGGATATGCATACCCACATCACGCAGATAGCCCTGCAACATGAAGAATGCCGTCAGAACGAAGGTGATATCACCCGCCGTTGCCTTGCCCTGACTCCAGAGGTAGAGCGCAAAAGCAATGACCACGCCGCGCATCACCAGCAGGTTTACACCCTGAATGAAGCCGTTCAGCGTGCCGATCAGCCATGTGCGGCGCGTACGCGAGCGCCACTTGGTGACGACCTTGGCAAGACGTCCATCTTCACGACCTTCCGCACCGAATGCCTTGACAACAGCGTTGCACGAAATGGCATCGGCCAAAGCGCCGCCCATACGTGTGTCCCAGCTGTTGGCAAGCGTTGCAGCGGGCGCAACAAAGCCCAGCGAAATCACAATCGTACAGACGATGAAAAGCACCGAGCCGATTGCAACCAGCAGGCCCATCATCGGCCAGTACCATGCGAGAAGTGCTACTGAGCCGAAAAGCATGAGGATAGACGGCAATAACGCAATCAGCAGCGTGTCATTGAGCAGGTCAAGCGCCCACATGCCGCGCGAAACCTTACGCACGGTCGATCCGGC
The DNA here is from genome assembly GCF_032066345.1 of Brucella sp. NCBI lineage: Bacteria > Pseudomonadati > Pseudomonadota > Alphaproteobacteria > Hyphomicrobiales > Brucellaceae > Brucella > Brucella sp. Next base: position 207,964 of record NZ_DAMBKZ010000002.1, on the reverse strand, counting down.
AAAAGCATTTGCATGCCAGTCGGTCGAAAACCGCTGTAGCTTGCGAAACGAACTGGCTGCCATGTCACTCATGATCTTCAGCGTGAAGTCGGTGATGACATAGAAGGTCAGCTGACGCGTAATCAGCGCCAGTGCGCCCAGCGCAAGCAGGATAATCAGCGCGTGAATGGCAGCATCCCATGCGCCATCCTGACCGATCGAAAGCGCATCGACCAGCCGCCCTGAATAGAGTGGTGTGAGGACGTCTGCGGCCGTTGCAAGCAGCATGCTGATAATAATCAGCGTCAGCCGCAGAGGCTGACTTCGCCAGTGGCTGAAGGTGTAGCCGAGGACATTGCGGAAAGCAGGTCCCCGGAAATTGATACGAAACCGAGTCATATGAATAATACCAGGCCGCGCGAAGACGGATTCTGGTTCCTTTAAAATCATTTTCATTAAAAGCACGAAGCGGTTTTGCGTCGAACGATGTTTGAAAACGAAGACAAAACAAACAGCTGCTGAGAGCTGCGGCAAATTTGGAAGTTGTTAGGAATATGCCCTTTTAGGGAGGGCGATCAGGCCTTAGCCTGCAACACGGGCCAAAGACCTAAAGCTTGGATGCGCCCGCGTTAACACCGGGCACCGACGGAAATGGATAGACACGCATCTCATACCTCTTGCCAGTGTTTCAGATGGCTGCACAATAAATGAGCAAATCTATTTGCCAAGTGGCAAAATGCAGAAGTTTTATTTCAATCTATTGAGTGTGGCAAAAATGTCAGGCCACACATGTCTCCCAAAAGTGGGAACCGGTTTTGGAATAAGACATGCGTAAAGCAAAAAATTAAAGCGCTCTGCGCTTTAAAGTTTTTTAGGCCATGCGGCGAGCTTGCGCGAAAAATGCGAGATGGTTGCATGTAAAAGCATGGTGAAGGCGGCCAGCACGAACAGGCTTGCGAACATCAGATCGACCTTGGCGCGACCATTGGCGAGCAGCATCAGATAACCAAGACCTTTTGATGCTCCGACCCATTCGCCCACTACAGCCCCAATTGGTGCATAGACGGCAGCAAGACTTAACCCCGAAGCAAGCGACGGGAAAGCTGCGGGAATGCGTACACGAAACAGAATTTGCATGGGCTTGGCGCCAAGGTTTTCGGCGGCATTAATCAGCGTCTGATCCGTCCGTTGCATTCCATCCAGAAAGGTGGAGACGACCGGAAAGAAGATCATCAGAATGGTAACGGCAATTTTCGATGCCGGTCCATAGCCGAGCCAGAGTGTTAAGATCGGAGCGAGTGCAAATATCGGAATCGCCTGACTGAACACCATCACCGGCATGACAAGCCGTTGTGCGAGCGGCGACATCATCAGCCCTATGGCTGTGAGAACGCCAATGGCAGAGCCGAGAAACAGCCCGCCCAGCACCTCGCCAAATGTCACGACTGCATTATCGGCGATCAACTGTGCATTGGTGATGAGTGATTGCACGACGTCGAGCGGGCCGGGCAGGATGAAGCGCGGCATCTGCCAGATGCTCACCACAGCCTGCCAAAGTGCCAGCACAGCAAACGCCGACAGAAACCCGTCGGCGATGCGTTTTTTGCGCGAGCGAGGAGCGATGCGCGTCATGCTCCCTTAAGACCCCCCGAAATACCCATGCTCCAGAAGTTCGCTTCGAGCCTGCTTGCGGTTGCAAAAATCTGGCAGAGCTTTGGCCAGCGCGGGCTGTTTTCGAAATCCGTGCCGATGCGGTCTTTTGCAGCCTGATCAAAAAGCTTTCCAACCGTGTGGCACATCTCCTGATAGTCAGCGCCTGCATAGGTGTCGATCCACTCTTGATAGGGTGTGCCGGTATGTGCGGTGGCTGCCAGATTGACCCCGATTTCGCCATAGCCATGCGCGCAGGGAACAAGCGCGGTCAGCAGGTCGAGGAAATCGCCTGCCTGCCCGCAATCGAGTACGTAGCGCGTATAGGCGAGGTTTTCCGGCTCTTCTTTTGTGTTGTAAAGATCGTCTTCGGTTATGCCTTCGCGTGCGCAGATTCCGACATGCAGCGGCAGTTCTGTGACCGCCAGCCCATGCATAATCTCGGCGCAAAGTCGCGTTTCCTGCAAGCTCCCGGCCTTCACGACACCCAGCGCAAAGGCACGGGCATAGTGATGCAGATAGACGTAGTCCTGCCTGAGATAATGCAGGAACGCTGATTTCGGCAGCGTGCCATCGCCCAGTCCGCGCACAAATTCATGATCGATGTAGGGGGTCCAGTCATCAAGCGTTGCGGCACGCAGGCGGGTGAATAATTCGGATGAATAAAGCGTCTCACTCATGACTTGTCACTTCCTGCGTTGACGTCGATTGCAAATTTCTCGACAGGCAGGATCGAAGGCACGAGACCGTTATCCTTGAGATAGGTTTCGTAACGGCTCCAGCGTCCATAATCGAGGCTTGCGGGTGAGCGCGAGAAACGGGCAACCGTGTCTTTCCAGGCGCGCTGATTCAGCTCGTCTTTGAGTTCAGAACTGTAAGACGCGAACAGGTCGTAGCTTTGCTCTGGATGATTGACGATATATTGCGCGGCTTTTTCGGTGGCTGCCAGAAAGCGCGAAATCCGTTCTTTTTCGTTCGCATCCAGCTTGTTTGAGTTGGCGACATACACCAGCTCGTCATAGACCGGCACGCCCTCCTCCTCGACGAAGAAGCATTTGCCCGCAACCCCTTCAACCGCCATCTGGTTGAGCTCGACATTGCGATAGGCACCCATCACCGCATCAACCTGTTTCGACATCAGCGATGGTGCGAGCGAGAAGTTCACATTGATAAGTTCGACATCTGAAAGCTTTATGTCGTGGTTTTTGAGAATGGTGCCAAGTACCGTTTCTTCAACACCAGCGACCGAGAAGCCGATCTTCTTGCCTTTGAGATCGGCAATCGAATTGACCGAGCCATCGTCACGCACCATCAGGCAGTTGAGCGGAGAATCGACCAGAGTGCCGACACGGATCAGCGGAATATCGGCATGAACATCGAGATGCACCTGCTGCTGATAGGAAATTGCCAGATCAGCCTGTCCAGCCGCAACCATTTTGGGCGGCACAGAGGCGTCTGCGGGCGCGATGATTTCCACATCAAGACCCGCGTCCTTGAAGTAACCGAGCTTGTCGGCCACGATGATCGGCCCATGATCCGGGTTCACATACCAGTCGAGTATGAGTTTGAATTTATCGTTCGCCTGAGCTGCCTGAGCTGACATCAGGGCGAACGAAGCCGTGGCGCTGAAAAGCGCAGCAAAAACCAGTTTTTTCAATGTTTCCTCCGGTTAGAGCGCATCCCGAAAAGTGTGAAGCGGTTTTCGGACAAGATGCGCGTTAAAGCGAATATTAGGTCTACTTTACATAGGGGCGTGTAACTTCGATCCATTGCCGCACGCGGGCTTCCGGATCAGGATTGAGAGTGATGTCGGTGACGACGGATACAATGTCAGCTCCGGCTTTAAAGACACCCGGCGCGCGCTCCACATTCATGCCGCCAATGCCAACAAGCGGAATATCGCCTAGGGTGGCTTTCCATTGGCTGACCCGGTCCAGTCCTTGTTCATGCCATTTCATCTTTTTGAGAATGGTCGGATAGACAGGGCCGAGCGCGATATAGGCTGGCTTTAGCGCTAATGCGCGATCAAGTTCAGCCTCGTCATGGCTGGATACACCGAGCTTCACACCGCTCTCACGGATTGCATCGAGATCGGCTTCATCAAGGTCTTCCTGACCGAGATGTATGAAGTCGCAGCCTTCCTCAATCGCCAGTTTCCAGTAGTCATTGACGATGAGCTGGCAATCATATCGCGCGCAAATTTCGCGAGCTGCACGAATTTCTGCGCGCAGTTCAGCGTCGTTCTTATCCTTGATGCGCAGCTGCACGAGTTTGATGCCAAGCGGCACCATGCGCTCACACCAGCTGGCGCTGTCAAAGATCGGGTAGAACGGATCAAGGGCCATTACAAAAATGCCTTTCCGAGTAATGGAGTGGAGGGGGCAGCCATGTCGCGGGCTTCAATCGGATCGGCTTCATAGGCGATGCGGCCAGCTTCAACTGAAAGTGCAAAAGCGCGGGCGATAGCGGCTGGATCACCTGCTTTGGCAACGGCGGTGTTGATCAGCACGGCATCAAAGCCAAGTTCCATGGCGGTTGCAGCGTGCGATGGGACACCAATCCCGGCGTCGACGACCAGTGGAATATCGGGGAAATGCGCACGCATGGTTTTAAGCGCATAAGGATTGTTGAGGCCGCGACCTGAACCAATCGGCGCGCCCCATGGCATCAACACCTTGCAGCCTGCCTCAATCAGCTTTTCCGCAACCACCAGATCGTCATTCATATAGGGAAAGACCTCAAAACCCTCATCGCAGAGAATACGGGCTGCTTCGACCAGCCCGAAAGGATCGGGCTGCAACGTGTCGTGATCGCCGATGACTTCAAGCTTGATCCAGTTTGTGCCGAAAACGTCACGGGCCATTTTTGCCGTGGTGACTGCTTCGCGTGCGGTATGGCACCCGGCAGTATTGGGCAAAATCGAAACACCAAGATCCTTGATCAGTGTCCAAAAATCCTGACCGGCACGCATATTCCCGCTCTCGCGCCGCAGCGAAACCGTCACGATTTCCGACCTTGATGAGCGGACGCTGTCAGCAAGAATAGAGGGTGATGGATATTGCGCCGTTCCCAATAGTAGGCGGCTTTCAAATGTTTTTCCGTAAAATTCCAGCATCTTAGCCTCCCTGCATCGGCGCGAGCACTTCGATGCGGTCACCTTCACCGATGAGAGTTTCCTCGCGTTCATCGCCTGCAATGAATTCGCCATTGAGCGCGGTTGCCACCACGGCCTCATCAAGTTCGATTTCTGTAAGCAGAGCCAAAAGATTGGCGCTTTTGGTCTCAAAGACCTCGCCATTTAAAACGATGGTCATGCCAGGTTCTCCAGAAGTTCAGGTTGTTGTTCGGTCTCGGTTGCTGCCGCAACCGCCATGCGTGCAACCGCAGGCGAGAGCAGAAAGCCGTGTCGGTAAAGCCCGTTGACATAGATTGTTTGGCCGCGCTTGCGCACACGCGGCAGATTGTCGGGGAAGGCGGGGCGGGCATCGACGCCGGTTTCCAGAATTTCCGCCTCGCCAAATGCTGGATGCAGCGCATAGGCGGCGCTTAACATTTCCAGCGTCGAGCGAACGCTGATGCCGCCTCTCTCATCGCTTTCGATCATGGTTGCCCCGATCATATGAATGCCGTCACCGCGCGGCACGATGTAGAGCGGAATGCGCGGATGCAGCAGACGCACAGGGCGCGAAAGATTGATGTCGCGGGAGCGAACCACCAGCATTTCGCCCTTCACGCCGCGCAGATCCTGCAATTGATCGCGTGCTGCCAGACCGCGCGCATCGACGGTGATATCGGTGTCTATTTTTAAATCTTTCGCATCTTGCCCGAGATGAAAGACGACGCCTTGCTTTTGCAGGTTTTCGGCAAGTTCGATCAGTGTATTGCGTGGATTGAGGTGGCCTTCCTCAGTAAAAAAAAGCCCCTGCCGGAAACGGCCTGCAAGGTCCGGCTCCAGTGCATCAATCTGTTCGGAATCAATTGTGTCGAAGGCTTGCGTGCGACGGGCGAAGCGGCGCAGTTCAGTCGTATCGCGTGTGTGGGAAATGACGAGCGTGCCCTTGCGGTGGACCGTCGAAACATGTCGTTCCCACCAGCCAATCGCTTCTTGCCCCAGCCTTACGACGGGTTCTTCCGCACTCTCGCCTTCGCACCACGGGGCCAGCATTCCGCCTGCAAACCACGAACAGCTGTCGGAGCCGATTGCGGTGCTTTTGGCAATGACAGTGACGGCGTGGCCCTGGTCACTAAATTCTGCAGCGCAGGCAAGGCCTGCAACACCTGCGCCGATGATGGTGACGCGCATTATGCAATCTCCCACAAAGCGTGGAAATGATGCACGGGGCCGTGCCCGCTTCCGACCTGCAACGTGTTAGCGGACCGGATGGCCGCTTGCAGATAGCTGTGCGCTTCACGAAGGGATTGTTCCATCGAAAGCCCCTTGCCGAGACCCGCTGCAATTGCTGACGAAAGCGTGCAGCCAGTCCCATGGGTGTTCTGCGTGTAGATACGCGGCGCTTCCAGCTGGATCATCGGCAGATTGGCACGGATGAGAAGGTCGGTGCAGATGTCGCCCTCAGCGTGCCCGCCTTTCATCAGGACAGCCTTCGCGCCGAGCTTGAGCAAAGCGCGCCCTTGTTCTTCCGCCTCATTATTATTTCGCGCGATGGCACAATCGAGCAGGCAGGCAGCTTCCGGCCGGTTTGGTGTCAGAAGGCATGCAAGCGGGATCAGTTTTTCGCGCAATGTCGAGATTGCGGTTTCGCTCAAAAGCCTGTCGCCGGATTTCGCCACCATCACCGGATCAAGAACCACCGGCCCAGAGAAATGCCCAAGGCCTTTGGCGATTGTCTGAATGGTTTCCGGCACCGACACCATGCCGATCTTGACCGAAGCCACATTGAGATCGCTGAAGACTGCATCAATCTGTGCCGCAACGATTTCAGACGGAACATCGTGGACTGCTGTGACCGCTAATGTGTTCTGTGCGGTGATCGCTGTAATGACGCTTGCACCATAGACGTTCAGTGCTGAAAAGCTCTTTAGATCAGCCTGAATGCCAGCACCGCCGCCGCTGTCGGAGCCAGCAATAGTCACGCAAATAGGCACGGATGCACCATTGCTGCTGCTTGCTTTTGTTCGGGAGAGGCTTTGTCTTAAGTCCATCATGTCGTCTCTCATTCCGAACGGAAAATTGAGACGTCATGAACGGGTTTTGGGGCTTTGCCCCACGGAGGATGAAATCCTCCTAGTTCGCGACGCGCCAAACTCCGTTCCCTACGCAGGTATTACCCGGATCAGGTTCAATGGGTTAACGCGGTCAGCGTCTCTCAGCCTTTTGTGTCGCAAGGTCGGATGGAAAACCGTTTAGCGCTTTTCCTGATCTTGCTTCGAAGGCACCCCAACGAATTTTGTGTCTTAGGCATAGGCCGGAACAGCAGGCCGGTCAAGAGACTGTAAAACGACAAATTGCAGGCGCTAAATTAGGGATTTTGATAATTTGTATATAATTTGTTAAAATTCTAGACTGTAAGCTATCCACCGGATTGCATCGTCCTGCTACAGACAGTTTGATCTGATTCTCCGGGTTAACTCTCGCATGAGAGCGGAAAACATCCAGTCAGGATTTGTCTGATGAGGGACCAATGATGAGGAAGCGGGAAGCCGGTGAGGCTCACTCGGGTGATGCGATGGTGCGCACATCCGACGAGGATTTCCGCATTCTTTTTACAACTCATCCGACACCCATGTGGGTCTATGATCCTGAAACGCTAGCATTCATTGTCATGAATGAAGCGGCCCATGCGCTTTACGGCTATTCTGCAGACGAAATCCCCGGCATGACAGTGCTTGATATCCGTCCGCAGACCGAGCGGGAGCGGATGTTTGCAGCCGTGCGCGACAGAAGCGATCTTGAGCGTCCCGAACGCTGGCAGCATCTCAAAGCCAACGGCGAAACCATCGAGGTTCTCACTTACGGACGCCAGGTCGTCTTCGACGGCAAGCAGGTCATTCTGGCAATCGTTCAAGACATGACCGAACTGGCAGAGGCGACCCGGCAGGCAAGTCATGTGCAGTCTCTGCTTGATGGACTGGTCAACAACATGCCGCTTGGTGTTTTCGTCAAGGATATGCAGGACGAAGGCCGATATGTTCTCTACAATCAGGCAGCGTCCACGATCAGCGGTCACAATATCGACCATGTAGTTGGCTCGATCGACGCCGAAATTTTTCCAAGCGAGGAAGCAAAGCTTCTGACGCAGCAGGATCGGCTGGCAATGCGCCGCGGCGATGTGTTGACGATTGAGCGGGATATTCGTTGTGCTGACGGCACACCGCGTCGGATGCGGATCATCAAACGTCCCATTCCACCTGTTGAAGGCGATAAATCGCGTTACCTGATCGGGCTTGTCGAAGATATTACTGAGCGACGCGAGACTGAACAGCGCATGACGCATATCGCCATGCACGACAGTCTGACGGATCTGCCGAACCGTGCCTATTTCTCGCAATATATTGAAAATATTCTGAAAAAGGGCGACAGTGCTCCGGCGTTTGCGCTGTTCTATCTCGACATCGACCACTTCAAGACCATTAATGACAGCAGGGGCCACCAGATAGGTGATCTGCTGCTCAATCAGGTGGCGACGCGTCTTAAGAACATCACGACTTGCGATCAGTTTCTCGCGCGACTTGGTGGCGATGAATTCGCCATCATCTATCGCAGCGATGCGATTTCGCAGATTGCCATGTTTGCGGACCGCCTTCTTTCAGCTTTTCAGGATCCGTTTGATCTCGGTGATACGACGGAATTCGTGTCTTGCAGTCTTGGTATCGCTCAGGCGCCTCTGCATGGTGAAGATACCGACGTGCTGATGCGCAATGCTGATTTGGCGCTTTATGCCGCCAAGGCGGATGGTCGGCGAACGTTCCGCTTCTACCAACATTCGCTGCGACTGGCTGTTGAGAAACGCCATGCGATGACAACTGATCTGCGGGTGGCCTTGGCCGCGAAGCAGTTCGAGCTGCATTACCAACCGATCTTCAATCTGGAATCAGGTCGTATATCCGGGTTTGAAGCCCTGCTGCGCTGGCGTCATCCATCGCTGGGCATGGTCTCGCCGGTTGAGTTCATTCCGATTGCAGAAGAAGCCGGGCTTATCGGCCCCATCGGCGATTGGGTGCTGAGACAGGCTTGTTGTCAGGCAGCTTCCTGGCCGGATGAGATCAAAGTTTCGGTCAATCTTTCTCCGGTGCAGTTCAATCAGACGACGCTGCTCGATTCCGTCACGGAAGCGCTTGATGAGGCGGCTTTATCTCCAGAACGTCTCGAACTTGAAATCACGGAATCCGTTTTCCTGCAAAACAGCAAACACAATATCGAACTGCTGTTTGAGTTGCGTCGCCTGGGTGTGCGGATCGCCATGGATGATTTTGGCACTGGCTATTCATCGCTCAGCTATCTGCGCTCGTTCCCGTTCGACAAGATCAAGGTTGACCGCAGTTTTGTATCGGGCATCGAAGTCGATACCCGTGATCTCGCGATCATTCAGGCGGTCGCCACGCTGGGCGCTGGTTTTCGGATTGTAACGACTGCTGAAGGCGTGGAAACCACGCAGCAGCTTGAATGCCTGCGCAAGCAGAATTTCGGCGAGGTGCAGGGCTTCCTGATGGGGCGTCCGATGCCTGCAGCTGAGGTGCCCGAATTCATCCAGACCCGCTGCGGATCAATCCTCGCTGTAATGCAGCCGCAGAACGAAATGGCCATCTGAAAATCATTTATGAATAAGGCTTGACCTTCCAACGGTGGGAAGGGTTACTTATGATGCAACTCAGTATCTAGCCCTTTAAAAAGGGGCTGCAGCATCGGCTCAAAAATCGGCAACGATCTTCGGAAAGCACGATGCGCAGAAGAAGGGATTGCCATGAACAAGCCAGTCAAATCCGAAAACACAAGTTTCGCCATTCCCGTCGAGGGTATGAGCTGTGCCTCCTGCGTGTCATCTGTTGAGAAGGCTGTCGCGAAAGTGCCGGGCGTTGACAAGGTGTCTGTCAATCTTGCGACCGAGCGCGCCGATGTGACCTTCAAGGCCGCACCCGACATGCCAGCCGTCATCGATGCGATCCGCAAGGCAGGTTATGACGTGCCGTCGGGAAGTGCCGATCTCGCCATTGAAGGCATGAGCTGTGCTTCCTGTGTGAGCAAGGTTGAAAAGGCATTGAATGCCGTGCCTGGCGTAACCCGCGCCAGCGTTAATCTCGCGACCGAACGCGCTCATGTCGAATTGGCTGGCCAGGTGCCGCTTGGTGATCTTATCAAGGCGGTTGAAACCGCGGGCTATGAAGCGCGTTCTCTTGAAGAGGCACGCAGCGATGCCAAGCAGGAAACGCAATCTGACAAGCGCGATGCGGAAGCGCTTGAGCTGAAAAAGAACGTCATCCTTGCTGCGGTTCTGACCCTGCCGGTTTTCATTCTTGAAATGGGATCGCATATCGTTCCAGCGGTGCACATGTTCGTCATGGACACGATTGGAATGCAGAACAGCTGGTATTTCCAGTTTGTGCTGACAACACTTGTCCTCTTCGGCCCGGGTATGCGCTTTTTCAAGAAAGGCATTCCGGCCCTTCTGCGTGCTGCACCCGACATGAACTCGCTGGTGGTTGTCGGAACAGCCGCCGCATGGGGCTTTTCGGTCGTTGCAACCTTCTGGCCGGATATTCTGCCAGCAGGAACAGTCAACGTCTATTTCGAGGCCGCTGCTGTCATTGTCACGCTGATCCTGATTGGCCGTTATCTGGAAGCTCGTGCCAAGGGCCGAACCTCGGCTGCGATCAGCCGTCTCGTTGGCTTGCAGGCCAAGTCGGCCCGCGTGCTCCGCAATGGCGACGCGATCGACGTGCCGCTTGAAGATGTGCGCGTTGGCGATATCGTTCAGGTGCGTCCGGGCGAGAAAGTCCCCGTCGATGGCGAGGTGATCGAAGGCTCGTCCTTTGTGGATGAATCGATGATTACCGGCGAACCCGTACCCGTTGCCAAGGAAGAGGGCGCGGAAGTCGTCGGCGGCACGATCAACAAAACCGGCGCCTTCACATTCCGCGCAACCAAGGTTGGCCGTGATATGGTCATCTCGCAGATCGTGCGGATGGTCGAAGATGCGCAGGCGGACAAGCTGCCTATTCAGGCCAAGGTCGATAAGGTCACAGGCTGGTTCGTGCCTGCGGTTATGGCTGCTGCGGTCCTTACTTTCATAGCATGGCTGGTTATCGGCGGCACAGCCATGATGGGCTATGCGCTGGTCAATGCTATTGCGGTTGTCATTATCGCCTGCCCATGTGCCATGGGACTGGCAACGCCGACATCGATCATGGTGGGCACGGGGCGCGCTGCAGAATTTGGCGTTCTGTTCCGTCGTGGTGACGCGCTGCAAACGCTGCGTGATGCATCGGTGATTGCGGTCGACAAAACCGGCACGCTGACACAAGGTAAGCCGGCTTTGGCGCATTTCGCTGTTGTCGATGGCATCGATAAGGATGAAGCCCTGGCGCTGGTTGCAGCGGTGGAAGCACGTTCCGAACATCCAATTGCTGATGCGATTGTGACGGCTGCAAAGGAAAAGGGACTGAAGCTTGCCGATGTTTCGGCCTTTGAGTCCGTTCCCGGTTTCGGGCTTAAGGCCAGCGTTTCGGGTCGTGAAGTTGCCATTGGTGCTGATCGCTATATGGCGAAGCTCGGTCTGGATGTAGCGGTGTTTGCGGATGATGCGAGCCGTCTTGGCGATGAAGGCCAGACCCCGCTTTATGCAGCAATCGACGGCAAGCTCGCTGCAATCATCACGGTTGCCGACCCAATGAAGGAAACCACGCCTGCCGCCATTGCTGCCATGCATGAGCAGGGCCTCAAAGTCGCGATGATTACCGGCGACAACCGCCGCACTGCTCAGGCGATTGCCAAGCGCCTTGGCATTGATGAAGTGGTTGCGGAAGTGCTGCCGGACGGCAAGGTCGAAGCTTTGAAGCGCCTTTCGGCTGGGGGCAAGCGCATTGCCTTTGTGGGTGACGGCATCAATGATGCACCAGCTCTGGCTTCCGCAGATGTGGGTATTGCGATTGGCACAGGCACGGATATTGCGATTGAAAGCGCTGATGTTGTGCTGATGTCAGGTGATCTGCGTGGCGTGGTCAATGCGATTGCAATCTCAAAGGCCACAATCCGCAACATCAGCGAAAACCTGTTCTGGGCTTTTGCCTATAACGTGGCGTTGATTCCGGTTGCCGCTGGTATTCTTTATCCGTTTACCGGCACGCTTCTTTCGCCGGTGCTGGCAGCAGGTGCGATGGCGCTTTCTAGCATTTTCGTGCTGAGCAATGCTTTGCGCCTGCGCAGTTTCAAAAGCCCGATGGCCTGATTATAGGGTTATCCTGTCGGCAGTCTTCTCGCTGCCGACAGGCGATATTGCTTTTAAACATTTGCCACTGGATTTTTTATTTTGCCGCCTATGTGGATGAGCAGGCAAGCCGTGTTGCGCAGCAATCAATTTGCTGCGACACTTCTACCAATATGAGGCCTACCCAAATCAGAAATGCATCGAATTCGGTTTAATCCGTGCATCTTTGTTTCAAGTAACAGTCATGCACGGCGGGACTGCAGTCACTACTTGAAGGGGGTAATGTCTTGCTTGTTTCTCTGACGTCTATTCTGTTTTTACTGATTGGTCTTGCGCTCGGCGCAGCCGGTATCTACCTCGCAACATTGGGTGGCAGCTGGGCCTTCATAGCGATTGCTGTTGGCTTTCTGTTGACCGGTTTCTTTCTTCTCAAACGAAGCTCTCTGGCGCTCTGGATTTACGCGCTGGTCATCCTTGGAGCGCTCTGTTGGGCGGTTTATGAAGTTGGCTTCGATTGGTGGCGGCTTGGCTCAACCGGCGGCATCATTGTTCTGCTTGGCCTTTGGCTGCTCACGCCCTGGGTCAGAAAGCCGCTGAATGGCGGTGGCTTGCCACTCACGATAGCGACGCTCGCAGCACTTGTTGTTGCCGGCTATTCGATGACGCAGGACCCAACCAGCATCAATGGCAACCTGCCAACGGAAAAGGTTGCCGCAACGCCTGATCTCGGTGGCAATGTGCCTGATGGTGAATGGCATCAATATGGTCGTACGCCTTACGGACAGCGCTACTCGCCGCTTGCACAGATAACGCCTGAAAATGTCTCCAAACTTCAGGTCGCCTGGCAATACCAGACCGGCGATGTCAAGCAGCCGGAAGATGTGGGTGAAACCACCTATCAGGTGACGCCGCTCAAAATCGGCGACTCGCTCTTCCTTTGCACGCCGCATAACTGGGCTATCGCCCTTGATGCAGCGACCGGCAAGGAAAAGTGGAAGTTCGATCCGAAGGTCGGCTTCAACACCGATCGTCAGCACCAGACCTGCCGTGGCGTCAGCTACTGGAAGGATTCGACCGCAACTGCTGGTGCGAAATGTTCAGAACGCGTTTATCTGCCGACGTCTGACGCCCGTCTGATCGCGCTGGATACGCAAAGCGGCGAGATCTGCACCGATTTCGCCAATGGCGGTACGCTCGATCTCAGCCACGGCATGAAATATAATCCGGCAGGTTACTACTACTCAACCTCGCCACCGGCGGTCGTGGGTGACAAGATCATTGTCGGCGGTGCCGTCAATGATAATTACTCGACTGAAGAACAGTCTGGCGTCATTCGCGCCTTCGATATCCGCACCGGAGAGCTGCTGTGGAACTGGGATTCGGGAAATCCCGATGTCACCACACCTCTGCCGGAAGGCCAGCACTATACGACCAATTCTCCGAACAGCTGGTCGGTATCGAGTGTTGATGAAAAGCTTGGTCTGATCTTCATTCCACTTGGCAATCAGGTGCCGGATCAGCTCGGCATGGGCCGCAGCGAAAATGTCGAAAAATATTCGTCGTCCATCGTGGCGCTGGATGTGAACACCGGGCAGGTGAAGTGGGTTCGCCAGACCGTCCACCACGATCTGTGGGACATGGACGTGCCAGCACAGCCGGTCCTGCTTGACATCAACGGCGTTCCCGCGCTGGTTGGTCCGACCAAGCAGGGCGATCTCTATGTACTCGACCGCCGCACTGGCGAGCCGATTATCCCGATCAGTGAGATGGCAGCACCGACCGGCGCAATCCCGGAAGATCACACATCACCAACGCAACCGATCTCTGATCTGACATTTAGCCCGCCACCGCTTAAGGAAAGCGATATGTGGGGCGTGACATTGTTCGATCAGCTCGCCTGCCGCATTGCGTTCCACAAGCATTTCTATGAGGGACGTTACACGCCGCCTTCGCTCAAAGGCACGATTGTCTATCCGGGCAATTTCGGTGTCTTCAACTGGGGCAGCGTAGCGGTCGATCCTGAGCGTCAGGTGATGTTCGGTATGCCGACCTATCTCGCTTTCACCTCGCGCCTTGTGCCGCGTGCGGATATTCCGCCGCGCGGTCAGGACGAGAAGGGCAGCGAACAGGGTCTGAACCGCAATGATGGCGCGCCTTACGGCGTGTTCATGGGGCCATTCCTGAGCCCGCTGGGCATTCCGTGCCAGTCGCCGCCATGGGGCTATGTCGCGGGTGTCGATCTGCGCACAGGCAAGACGGTCTATAAGCACCGCAATGGTACAATCCGCGATATGGCACCGGTTCCGCTGCCATTCAAGGTTGGCGTGCCGGGCATTGGTGGTCCGATGATTACCGCTGGTGGCGTAGCCTTCCTGGGCGCTGCGGTGGATGATTATCTTCGTGCTTATAATCTCACCAATGGTGAAGTTCTGTGGGAAGCGCGTCTGCCTGCAGGCGGTCAGTCCACACCAATGACCTACACCGTTGGTGATCAGCAATTCGTGCTGATGGTCGCGGGCGGTCATGGTTCGGTCGGCACCAAGCCGGGCGACTATGTGATTGCCTATACGCTGCCGAAATAAAGCACGTCTTTCGGACCGAGATGCGCGTAATACCAAAACTCCATGAGTATGACTCATGGAGTTTTGGTTAAGCCCGAGTGGCAATTGAACTTTTTCAAGGCGTGATGCGTCAGCATCTTGAGCCGCCTTGGTATAAAAGTAATCGACAGCGCACATCAAACAGAAACGCCGGGAAATTCCCGGCGTTTCGCTTTTATGCTCTTATCTCTCAAAGGCGCCCGTCAAATTTTTCCGTGCAGCAATTCGCCTTTGCGCGGGGCCGGACGAACGCCCTTCGGTGCGCTGTGGCTGGCAAGCTCGTGGATGATCGGGCAATCGGGCCGGTTGTCGCCATGGCAATTATGGGCGAGGTGGCGCAGCGTATCGGCCATGTTCTGCAACTGCTTCATCTTGGCTTCGAGGTCTTCGACATGCTGCAATGCGACTTTCTTCACATCGGAAGATGCACGATTGCGGTCGCGCCAGAGGGCAAGCAGTTCCTTGATCTGTTCGACCTGAAATCCAAGATCACGACTTGATCGGATGAAACGCAGCGTTTCGACATCATTTTGCGTATAGACGCGATAGCCCGAGCTGGTTCTGTCGGCAGCCTCGATAAGCCCGATGGTTTCATAATGGCGGATCATTTTCGCCGATATGCCCGATGCTTTGGCGGCTTGCCCGATATTCATCCCATTCCTCGCTGTTTCCTGATTTTACAGGATATAGGAACGGTGAGGCGCTATTCAAAGAGCCTTTTGGGCAAGTATTATACGATTATCAGGCTGAAAAATTTTGATGGTTAGAAATTCCCTCCTGTCAGATAGCTGACAGGAGGGACCGTCTCGAAATATATAATCAGGCAGAGAAATAATTCTGCGTGCCGTGCGCCTCGATAGCCTGTGCAAGGCGTTCCAGCGCATGAACATAGGCTGCCGAGCGAACAGTTACCTTGTGCTGCTTGGCATGGTTCCAGATGGCGCGGCCTTCACGTTCCATGATGGTCTTCAGGCGCTCATGGATTTCTTCAAGCGTCCAGTAATAGCCTTGGCGGTTCTGAACCCATTCAAAATAGGAAACCGTCACGCCGCCAGCATTGGCCAGAATATCCGGCAGAACGATAACGCCCTTTTGCTCGAGAATTTTGTCAGCTTCTGGCGTCACAGGACCGTTTGCCAGCTCAACAATCAACTTGCTCTTGATGGAAGCGGCGTTGTCGACATGGATCATGTTTTCCATGGCGCTTGGCGCAAGCACATCGCAATCAACTGCAAGAAGTTCATCAGCGCTGATCGCTTCATGACCGTTGCTGCCAGCGGTGGAAACAACCGACTTGCCCTGATCCTTGGCTTTCAACAACAGGTCAAGATCAAGACCGTTTGCGCAATAAACAGCACCCGACGAATCCGAAACGGCAACGATCTTATGGCCGTCGCTGGCCATCAGTTTCGCAAAGAACTGACCGGCATTGCCGAAGCCCTGAACGGTGACGCGAAGCTGCGACGCAAGGCCGAGATCATGCGCCAGATGGCGAACGAGATAGAAGCCGCCGCGTGCGGTCGCATCATTACGGCCCAGCGAACCGCCGAGCGCCAGTGGTTTGCCGGTGATAACCGCAGGCGAAGACTGGCCGACGATCTGCGAATATTCGTCTGCCATCCAGCCCATAATCATGGAGTTGGTATAGACGTCCGGTGCCGGAATATCGCGGTCCGGGCCGATAATGCCGGAGAAAGCCTGAATATAGGCGCGCGAAAGGCGCTCAAGTTCTGCCTTGGAAAGCTTGCGAGGGTCGACCTGGATTGCACCCTTGCCGCCGCCGTAAGGCAGGTTCATGACGGCGCATTTGAAGGTCATCCAGAAAGCAAGAGTTTCGACTTCTTCAGCCGTTGATTCGGGATGGTAGCGAATGCCGCCCTTGGTTGGTCCGCGGGTGTCGTCATAACGACAGCGCCATGCAAGAAAGGATTTGCGCGAACCGTCATCCATACGGATCATCAAGCGCACTTTCATCGTTTCACGGGCGTATTTCAGCTTCTCGATAACATCCGGATCGATATTGATGTGGCTTGCAGCCTCGTCCAGACGAACGAGTGCGCTTTCGAGTAGATTCTCCTTAGTCATCAAATCACCTTTCTTGCTTTTATCCCTCTTTAAAGAGGCGTTTATGAACGCTTGAGTAGCGCTTCACGCAATAAAAGAAAAGAGAAAAGGACAACAATATTGTCCTATTATGATAAAAACTATTTGGAAGCTTTCTAATATTATTAGTTACTAATATTAAGGACTTGGCGGTTCCATCTGGTTGTCGTCTCGGACAACCAGAAATATGCCAAACCCAAGCTTGACCAATCAGGCGCTGGTCAGCTCTGCTTTAAAAATCCGCGCTCAACACCTTCCGCGATAATCCGCTGTGCAGCTTCCCAAAGCGTGTCTGATGCGTGGGAAATCGGTGACTTCCGGTCAAGCACCACAGGCGCAGTTACGCCCGGCGTATGCCAGGTGCCGCCACTTGTGAAGAAGTTGTGCAGGAGTGGCTGCAGCCGATCCATCGCACGGGCAAACTGCGCTTCTGCTGTTTTGCGTGCCTCGAACTCATCCCAAAGGGCGCGGAATTCCAGCGCCTGATCTTCGGGCAGAATGCCCAATATCCGGGTGGCTGCCTGCATTTCACGCTCTTCCTGATCAACAATTCCCGCGTCGTCATAGATGAAGGTATCGCCTGCATCGATCTCAACGATGTCATGGATGATCAGCATCTTGAGCACACGAAGCAGATCGACGTTCTCATTCGCATGTTCCTGCAAGACCATTGCCATAAGCACCAGCTCCCAGGTGTGTTCGGCATCGTTTTCGCGGCGCGACGCATCCAGCAGCGGTGTCCGACGAATGACCTGCTTCAGCTTTTCGACTTCAAGAATGAACTGGAACTGTTGCCGCAATCTGGCATTCGGCACGAGACTCGCGAATTCGTTTTCAGGCAGGTCGAGCGGCTTGAGCGGCAGTGTGTCGGTCATTGGCAATCCAGTCGTAGCGTTGGTCGAAACAATCAAATGCCCGGCTACTACTGGCTTGATGCCGATTGAATTGCAACGCCTAATCATCCATGAAACATCATGTCGCGAAATGGTGCCGATGTCGTATTTATGACGTCTTTTGACGCAAGCCTGCTGTCGATATCGTCCGCGACCCAATACAAATATCTACAGAGGTTTTTCATGCGCCACATGGGAGCGTGAACCGTAAGACTGGTGGTTTGTATATGTCCCGCTTTTCGTTAGCTTCTATCGTTGGCAACGCGCTTTCCGGTAACAAGAACTGGAAGCCGCAATGGCCGAATGCCGAACCCAAGGCCGAATATGATGTGATCATTGTCGGCGCTGGCGGGCATGGTCTGGGTGCCGCCTATTATCTGGCCAAGGAACATGGCATCACCAATGTTGCGGTCATCGAAAAAGGCTGGCTTGGCGGCGGCAATACCGGGCGCAACACCACCATTATCCGTTCCAACTATCTCTATGATGAGAGCGCGCATCTATACGAACATGCGATGAAGCTGTGGGAAGGCTTGAGCCAGGACCTCAACTACAATGTCATGTTCTCGCAGCGCGGGGTGATGATGCTGGCGCATACGGTGCATGATGTGCAGAGCTTCAAGCGTCATATCCATGCCAATCGTCTCAATGGCATCGACAATGAATGGCTGTCCAAAGAACAGGCGAAGGAATATTGCCCACCGCTCGATATTTCGGCCAATGCGCGCTATCCGGTTGTGGGTGCTACCTTGCAGCGGCGGGGCGGCGTGGCCCGTCACGATGCGGTTGCATGGGGCTACGCACGCGGTGCGACGGAGCGCGGCGTTGATATCATCCAGAATTGCCCGGTTACGGCCATTCGCCGCGATGCTTCGGGTCGCGTGACAGGCGTTGATACGCCACGCGGTTTCATCAAGGCGAAGAAAGTGGCGGTTTCCGCTGCTGGCAGCACATCCATTGTCATGGATACGGCAGGCGTGCGCATGCCGCTTGAAAGCTTCCCGCTACAGGCGCTGGTGTCCGAGCCGGTCAAGCCGATCTTCCCTTGCGTGGTCATGTCCAACACGGTCCACGCCTATATTAGCCAGTCCGACAAGGGCGAGTTGGTGATCGGTTCCGGTACCGACCAATATGTGTCCTATAGCCAGCGCGGCGGTCTGCCGCTGATCGAGCACACGCTTGCGGCCATCTGCGAAGTCTTCCCGATCTTCACTCGTATGCGGATGCTGCGCAAATGGGGCGGTATCGTTGACGTCACACCGGATCGTTCGCCGATCATTGGCAAGACGCCGGTGCCGGGCCTGTTTGTCAATTGCGGCTGGGGTACGGGTGGCTTCAAGGCGACACCGGGTTCGGCGCATGTCTTTGCGCATACGATTGCCCGTGACGAACCACACTGGATCAACGCACCGTTCACGCTCGAACGCTTCACCACCGGTCGCCTGATCGATGAAGCGGCTGCTGCTGCTGTCGCGCACTAATTTTCTTGAGCATGATCTTTTCCGAAAACCGGTTTCCACTTTTCGGGATCATGCTCTGAGGGAGACAAAAATGCTTCTTATCCGTTGCCCTTATTGTGAGATGGAACGCCCAGAACTGGAGTTCGCCTATGCAGGCGAAGCGCATATCGCGCGTCCAGCCGACCCATCGACGCTTTCCGATGATGAATGGCGTGATTTCCTGTTCACGCGTTCCAATCCACGCGGCACTCATTATGAACGCTGGCGGCATATCAATGGCTGCGGTCGCTTCTTCAATGCGGTGCGCGACACGGTAAGCGACAAGTTTGTCATTACCTACAAGGCTGGTGAATCCCGTCCTGCTTTGGCAGAAACTCCGGCTGCGGAGGCGAAATAATGACCGATATGCGCATTCATAACAAAGGCCGTGTCAATAAGGCCAAGTCCGTGCGGTTCAGCTTCAATGGCAAGACCTATTCTGGCTTTGAAGGTGATACGCTGGCCTCCGCCTTACTTGCCAATGGCGAACATCTGGCCGGTCGATCATTTAAATATCACCGCCCGCGCGGCATTCTTTCTGCCGGTTCCGAAGAGCCGAATGCGCTGATGGGCGTCTCGCGTGGGCCGGGTCGCTACGAGCCGAACACGCGCGCAACGGTTCTCGAACTCTATGACGGTCTCAAAGCCGAAAGCCAGAACCATTGGCCATCATTGAAGCACGATGTTGGCGCGATCAATGATGCGCTCTACATGTTCTTCTCGGCAGGCTTTTACTACAAGACCTTCATGTGGCCCAAAAGCTTCTGGAACAAGGTCTATGAGCCTTTCATCCGTGGCGCTGCCGGTCTTGGTAGGTCGCCATCTGAGCCGGACCCGGACACCTATGCCAGCCGCTATGCTTTCTGCGACGTGCTGATCGCTGGCGGTGGACCTGCCGGTCTGACTGCGGCACTTGAGGCGGCAAAGAGTGGTGCAAAGGTTATTCTCGTTGACGAGCAGGCCGAATTTGGCGGTTCTCTTCTGTCGGAACCAGAGCCGGTCATCAATGGCCGCGCAAGCTGGGACTGGCTCAATGAAACCATAGCGGCCCTTAAAGCCAATCCGAATGTCACGCTTTTGCCGCGCACAACGGCCATTGGCTATTACCATCAAAACATGGTCGGCCTTTGTGAGCGCCTGACCGATCATCAGGCCAAGCCCGCCACCAATGCGCCGCGTGAACGCATGTGGCGTGTGCGCGCAAAACAGGTGGTGCTGGCGCAGGGCGCTATCGAAAAGCCGCTCGTCTTTGCTGGCAATGACCGTCCGGGCGTGATGCTGGCTTCCGCTGCGCGTACCTATCTCAATCGCTATGGTGTCAAAGTAGGCAATCAGGCTGTCGTTGTCACCTCGCATGACAGCGCATGGCTTGCGGCTTTCGATCTAGCGGTTGCAGGCGTCAAGGTTCCAGCCATCATCGATGTGCGTTCAAGCGTTGCCGATAGCCTTATCAATCGTGCAAAAATGCTCGGCATTGAAACACTGACCGGCTGGACTGTGACAGACACCGGCGGGCGCCATCGCGTGTCGTCGGTTCGCGCTAATCCGGTTTCTAACGGCTCGGTCGGTGCGGCGCGCGCGATTGCCTGCGATGTTGTTTTGATGTCTGGCGGCTGGAATCCGAGCGTGCATCTGTTCTCGCACACAAAGGGCTCGCTGGTCTGGGACGAAGCACGTCAGATATATCTGCCGGGCGAACGCACCGAGGAAAGCCGCTGTGCCGGTGCTGGCAATGGCAATTTCGATTTGCAGGCCGCCTTGCGCGAGGGTGCGGAAGCGGGTGCCGCTGCGGCCAAGGATTCCGGGTATAAGACCAAGGCGTCTGAATATGCGGTTGCCGGTGATTTCGTCTGTGATGGTGTGAGCTGTCGCGAATTGCCAACCGATCGCGATCCGGGCAAGGCCAAGGCTTTCATCGATTTCCAGAACGATGTGACTGCCAAGGATATTCGTCTGGCCGTGCGCGAGGGTTTCCATTCCATCGAGCACGTCAAGCGCTATACCACCAATGGCATGGCGACCGATCAGGGCAAGACCTCAAACATCAACGGTCTGGCTGTTGCAGCCGATGCACTCAAGCGTCCAACGCCGCAGGTTGGTCTCACCACTTTCCGTCCGCCTTATACGCCGACGACCTTTGGCGCTTTCTGCGGTTACAATCGCGGCAAACTGTTTGATGTCACGCGCAAGACGCCAATTGACGCTTGGGCTGAACAGCATGGCGCAGCTTTTGAGCCGGTCTCGCTGTGGCGTCGCGCATGGTATTTCCCGAAAACCGGCGAAGACATGCATCAGGCTGTGGCGCGTGAATGCAAGGCAACCCGCCAGTCGCTCGGCATGTTTGATGCTTCCACCCTTGGCAAGATCGAAGTGGTCGGCCCGGATGCCGCGGAATTCATGAACCGCATGTACACCAACCCATGGACGAAGCTTGGTGTCGGGCGCTGCCGTTATGGTCTGTTGCTTGGCGAAGATGGTTTCATCCGCGATGACGGTGTTGTCGGTCGTCTGACGCAGGATCGTTTCCATGTCACGACCACAACCGGCGGTGCCGCGCGTGTTCTCAATATGATGGAAGACTATCTCCAGACCGAATGGCCGGACCTTAAAGTGCGGCTGACCTCGACCACCGAACAGTGGGCCGTGGTCGCGATCAATGGCCCGAATGCGCGCAAGCTCATCGAGCCAATGGTTGAAGGTCTGGATATTTCTGACGAAGCTTTCCCGCATATGTCGGTTGTGGAATGCAAATTCCTAGGCGTGCCAGCGCGTCTGTTCCGCATGAGCTTCACCGGCGAGCTAGGCTATGAAATCAACGTGCCCGCCCGTTACGGTCTGTCGCTGTGGAAAGCGCTTTATGAGGCCGGTCAGCAATATGACATCACGCCTTACGGCACCGAAACCATGCACGTTCTGCGCGCGGAAAAAGGCTATATCATTGTCGGTCAGGATACGGACGGCACCGTAACGCCGGATGATGCAAGCCTCGGCTGGGCCGTCGGCAAGCAGAAGCCGGACTTCGTTGGCAAGCGTTCGCTGGCGCGTCCGGATATGCTCAAATCAGATCGCAAGCATCTTGTGGGTCTTTTGACCAACGATCCAAAGCTGGTGCTGGAAGAAGGTGCGCAGATTGTCGTTGATCCAAAGCAGGCGTTGCCTATGACTATGCTTGGTCATGTCACTTCGTCCTATTGGAGCGAGGCGCTTGGCCGGTCTATCGCTATGGCCGTGGTATCAGGTGGTAAGGATCGTATGGGCGAAACGCTTTATATGCCGATGCCTGATGGCACAGTGCATGAAGCGGTTGTTTCGGGCATGGTCTTCTATGACCCCGAAGGCAAGAAGTTAAACGGATAAGGATTGAACCATGCTTGTTGAGACAAAACCTTATTCGAACCGTAAGGTCGTCATTCCCGGTCGTCTAGAAATCCATGCAGCCGTTGACGCTGCCCGCTTTGTCCTGCGCATTGCTCCGGAAAAACTGGCCTTAGCTGAAAAGGCACTGGGTGCAAAATTCCCGGCTAAGATCGGTGGCCTTACGCGCAATGGCGATATTGCGGTTGCCTGCATCGGACCGGATGAATGGTATATCTGGGCAGATGAAAGCAAGGCGGACGCCATTACACAGGCCTTTGCCAAGCTCTACGAGAGTGAGCCGCACAGCCTGACGGAAGTCAGTCACCGCGAAACCGGCATCGACATTTCCGGGCCCCAAGCCGAATGGCTGTTGAATGCTGCTTCCCCGCTTGAGCTTTCAAAGATGAGCATTCCGGGTGCTGCCCGCACGATCTTCGATCATGCCCAGATCATTCTGCTGAAGTGGGATGCCGATCATTACCGGATCGAAGTGTGGAACTCATTCGCTGATCACGTTTGGACCTTGTTGGAACTGGCCAGTAATGAAGTCGAATTGACGCTCTGATTGATCCCTTATTTCCTTAAAAACGCCGCCCCACCGGGCGGCGTTTTTGCATTAGAGCGCATCCCGAAAAGTGTGAAACGGCTTCGCGGGGAAATCAGTCCACTGGACTGATTTCTTATCCCGCTTCGATCGGAAAAAGATGCGCGTCAAAATAAGAGATTAGAGCGCCGATCTGATCCAATCAGATCGAAATGCGCTCTAATACCCCAATTTCAGCCTTGCCTTCTATAAATCCATATGTGAAGACTATATTTACATAAGAAATTCATGAGGAGGGAATTTCCCGATGTCGGAAAGCGAACTGCCGCTGAGCGGGCTTGTCGTTGTCGATATGAGCCAGTTTCTGTCGGGGCCTTATTGCTCGTTGCGTCTGATGGATCTGGGCGCGCGCGTCATCAAGATTGAACGGCCTGATGGTGGCGATCTTTCGCGCAGACTTTATCTGAGCGACACGGAAATCGGGGGCGATTCCACGATTTTTCATGCGATCAATCGCGGCAAGGATAGCCTCGCGATCGATCTCAAAAATCCCGACGATCTGGCTGCATTGAAGAAGCTTCTCACACAGGCCGATGTGCTGATCCAGAATTTCCGCCCCGGTGTCATCAAGCGGCTTGGTCTTGATTACGAGGCCGCCAAAGAAATCAATCCGCGTCTCGTCTATGCATCGATCAGCGGCTATGGCGAAGAAGGGCCATGGGTCGGACGTCCCGGACAGGATCTGCTGGCGCAGGCGCGCTCGGGCCTCATGTGGCTCAATGGTGATGAGGGGCAGGGACCGGTCCCATTCGGTCTGGCGGTTGCCGATATGCTGGCAGGGGCTGCAGCCGCTCAGGGAATTCTCGCAGCGCTGGTTCGCCGCGGCATCACCAATAAAGGTTCGCATGTCGAGACCAGCCTTCTCGAAGCGCTGGTTGATTTCCAGTTTGAAGTGCTGACCACCCACCTTAACGATGGCCGTCGCCTGCCAAAGCGTTCCGATTTCCGCAGTGCCCACGCCTATCTCGCAGCACCTTACGGTGTCTATCCGGCAGCGGACGGTTATCTCGCAATCGCCATGATGCCGATTGCGAAACTGGCACCACTGCTTGAAACAGATACGCTTGCGCCTTTTATTGCCGATCCGAAAGTTGCTTTCGCAAAACGCGATGAGATTAAGCGGCTGATTGCTGCCCGCATTGCCGAGAAAACCGTCGATGAATGGCTCGCCATTCTGGAACCAGCTGATATCTGGTGCGCCCGCGTTCTCAACTGGGAAGAATTGCTCGCAAGCGAAGGCTTCTCAACCCTCGACATGCTCCAGACAGTGACGCGTGAAGATGATGTTGCCATCACCACCACACGTTCCCCACTGCGCATCAACGGACAGCGCCCGAAGGTCGCACGCGCCGCGCCGCGCATTGGCGAAAACAGCAAAGCAATCCGCGAGGAGTTCGGTCTATGAGCATGATCAAGCTTAAAGGCATGACCTGGAGCCACCCGCGCGGCTATGATCCGATGGTCGCAGGTGCCGAACAATGGCTTGCTGACAAGGGCGTCGAAATTGAGTGGGAAAAGCGGTCGCTACAGGATTTCGAGACCTTTCCGGTTGAGGAACTGGCACGCAATTTCGATATGATCGTAATCGACCATCCACATGTGGGCCAGATCACCAAGGAAGGTTGTCTGCTGCCGCTTGATGTGCCGGGCCGCGAAACGGAACTGAAAGAGCTTGCCGATGGCTCTGTGGGCCAGTCCTTCCCAAGCTATAACTGGCAGGGGCGGCAATGGGCGTTTCCGCTCGATGCAGCAACACAGGTTCAAGCATGGCGTCCGGACCTGATGGACAAGCCAGCTACCTCATGGGGCGAGGTGCTGCGTCTGGCGCGCGCCGGGAAAGTCCTGCTGCCACTGCGCTCGCCGCATTCGCTGATGTGCTTTTATACACTGGTTGCCAATGCCGGAACGCCTTGCGCGGTTGAAGGCGAGCTGATCGCTGTTGAGGATGGTGCGAAAGCTTTTGAGCAACTGCGCGAGGTTGCTTCGCTGGTTAAGCCTGAATGTTTCGGCATGGACCCGATTGCGGTGTTTGAGGAAATGGCAGAGCCAGAATCCGAAATTGCCTGTTCGCCGCTGATTTACGGCTATGTGAATTATGCCATGCCGGGCTTCCGCGATCGCCTGATCCGTTTTGCCGATATTCCATCGGGTCCAGCAGGTGTTGCAGGCTCGGCTCTGGGTGGCACGGGTATTGCGGTTTCAGCCTTCAGCAAGCATCCCGAAGCGGCAATCGACTTCGCCTATTGGATTGCAAGCGGTGAGGTGCAGAAAGGGCTTTACGCGGCGTCCAACGGTCAGCCGGGACATGCGGAAGCATGGGAAGACGATGGGGTAAACAACGCAACATCGGGCTTCTATCGCGACACGCGCGCAACCTTGGAAGGGGCGTGGGTGCGTCCGCGTCACAATGGCTATATGCCGTTTCAGGAAGCGGCTTCCGAGCGTATCAATAAGGGCTTGCTGAACAATGAGAAGGCGGAGGTCGTTGTCGCCGATCTCAACCGGCTTTTCCGCGAAAGCTTTTAATTCAACAAATTGGCTGGCGAAAAACTCGCCAGCCTTTAGGTTTAAATCTTCCAGATGCGCTGCGCATTGTCGGCAAGAAGCAATGCCTTTTCGTCTTCGCTGCATCCTTTAAGCAGTGCATGGGTTGTCGCCACCCATGTGGAAAGCCCGGCGTCGACGTTACTCGCTAAGGTGCAGACAGGCCAATCGCTTCCCCATACAATCCGCTCCCAGCCGAATGACTGAATCACATGTTCGACATAGGGGCGCAGCGTGTCGACGGTCCAGCTTTCCGCGTCGGCATAGGCAACCACGCCAGAGATTTTGGCAACTACATTGTCGCGTTGCGCAATCTCGGTAATCCCCTTTTGCCAGACTTCCAGCGCACCTGATTTGATGTCCGGAACGCCGCAGTGATCAAGCACGAACTGCACGTCGGGGGCGAGATCTGCCAGCGCCAGAACCTTGTCGATCTGGTGCGGGAGTGTGCAGAGATCAAAGGTCAGGCCGGTGCCTTCCAGCCGCTTGATATTCTCCCGAAACAGAGCGCCCTCAGAGACATTATCGGGTACGACATGCAACACACGGCGAAAGCCTTTGATGAAAGGATTGCTGCGGCTCTGTTCCAGATATTCGGCAAATCCCGGTTCTTCCGGGCGGCAAGATGCAATCGCGCCCTTGATATAGCCATTATTTTGACGCGAGATTGCCATAATGTGAGCGGTCTCTGCCACAATTTCAGGGGCAGAAACGTCCACTTCCATGTGTAATGCTGCTTTAATGCCGCAACGTTCGGCCTGCTTCCGATAGGTCTCAAACAGAAAATCGCGGTTCAAAGCTGGTACGTCTCCCAGCCATGGATAGTTGAGCGCGCTTTTGTCTATCAGATGCAGATGGGTATCGATAATCATGAAAACTCTCCTCCGATGTCATACTTTCAAAAAAGAAGAGAGTTTTCAAATAAGAATTATCGGTCTGGATTAATCTGTTGTTCCGATATCGGAACCGACCAGCTTTGAGAGGTCTTTGACGGTCTTTTGCAGCAGGCTGATGGTCTGTGTGATGTCAGGTGCGAACGTCGAATTGACGAGCGTGACATAAGGACAGGTGAGGGCTGCGATGCATGAGCCGTCAGGACCGAGAATCGGTGCAGAGAGGTTGTAGACGCCAGCCACCTGCGCACTTGGCATCATTTCGTAGCCGCGTTCGCGAATCTGATCGAGTCGCTCATAGAAGCTTTCATCGAGATTGCCGCTCTCGCCGTCTTTGACATATTCGGCAATCATCATCTTGCGTTCTTCCGGCGTGCGGAAGGCGAGAAGCACATGGCCGGAACCCGTGTCGAAAAGGCTGATATGCGAACCGACGCGGATCGAAATCCCCCAGTAATCCGGGGCTTCCTGCTGTGCAATCACCACGACAGAACCACGATCAAACACAGCAAGCTGATTGGCCTGCTTCGAGCGATCAGCAAGTTCGCGCATGAAAGGCGTGGCAAAGGAAGCAAGTCTGCGCACCGGCGCATGAAGATGCGCAAGGCCGAACAGCTTGAGCGTCAGCGAGTAACGGTCACCTTCGAGCTTGGTCACGTAACCGCGCTTCACCAGACGATCGAGCATCCGGTAAAACTCGTTGGGGCTGCGGTCGAGGTGCTTGGCAATCTCGGCCTGGCTTAGTCCACCATCGACACTGGCCAGCAGTTCGAGAATATCCAACCCCTTGTCCAGCGCAGGCGCGCGATAACGATCATCTGTTTCCAAACTGGTCCCCTTCGTGAATAGCATACTTCATATACGAACATCGCAAGTGATGAAAGTAGTGAAGCCATCGAAATCGCCTTGACCGATTGTGAATAGTATGTTTGCATATAAATATAGGAAGCACAATCGGGTGCGGACTGGGGAGTTGTCCGTAAAAGCGTCGGCCTGAAGTCAGATTGGAATTTCGGGAAACACGATGATCGGGCTCAAGGAGGTTAGAGCGCCGTATGGGGCGTCCAAAAAAGGGCGCGCGGTGTTCTAGTAGGAGGAGAAGCATGAGGAATTTCACGACATCTGTGCTGGCAGGTTCTGTTCTGCTGGCTGCAGGAATGGTTTCCGCGGGGGCTGCGGAACTTCCGGGTAAATTTGAGGGCGTCACCATCAATGCCAAGCTCATTGGCGGTCAGCAGTATGAAGCGCTGTATTCGCGCATTGCTGAATGGGAAAAGGCGACCGGTGCCAAGGTCAACATCCTGTCCAAGAAGAATCACTTCGAGCTGGACAAGGAAATTAAGTCGGACATCGCTTCGGGTTCGATCAACTGGTGCGTTGGCTCCAACCACTCGTCTTTTGCGCCGCAATATCCTGATCTCTATGCCGATCTGAATGGTTTGCTTCCAAAAGAAGAAATCGAAGGCTTCGTGCCATCGGTGATCAAGGCTTCGACGCTTAACGACAAGCTGATCATGCTGCCACGCGCGCAGTTCGACGTTTCAGCGCTCTATTATCAGAAGAGCCTTTACGAAGACGACGCCAAGAAGACCGCATTCAAGGAAAAATACGGCTACGATCTGGCACCGCCAAAGACCTGGAAAGAAGTTTCCGATCAGGCTGTGTTCTTTGCCGATCCGCCGAATTTCTACGGCACGCAGTTTGCGGGCAAGGAAGAAGCCATCAACGGCCGCTTCTATGAAATGCTGGTCGCTGAAGGCGGCGAATATCTCAAGGACGGCAAACCAGCCTTCAATTCTGAAGCCGGTGTCCGTGCGCTCGACTGGTTCGTCAATCTTTACAAGGCCAAGGCCGTTCCTGCAGGCACCACCAACTATCTCTGGGATGAGCTGGGCGCTGGCTTTGCATCCGGCACCATTGCACTCAATCTGGATTGGCCGGGCTGGGCAACCTATTTCAACGATCCAAAGTCGTCGAAGGTCGCAGGCAATGTCGGCATCGTTCCACCACCGGCAGGTTCTTCCGGCAAGCGCACCGGCTGGTCGGGTCATCACGGCTTCTCAGTCACTGAATCCTGCGGCACGAAAGAAGCTGCTGCTTCGCTCGTTTGGTTCCTAACCAACGAGGATTCGCAGAAGCAGGAATCGGCTGCCGGCACTTTGCCAACCCGTACCGCTGTCTGGGATTATGTCATCGAACAGGCTGCTTCCGATCCGTATAAGAAGGAAGTTCTGTCGGTGTTCCAGGAAACGGCAAAGACCGCTTTCCCGGTTCCGCAGACCCCGTCATGGATCGAAATTTCCAACGCTGTCTATCCTGAACTTCAGGCAGCGATCCTTGGTGACAAGACCTCGCAGCAGGCGCTTGATGATGCAGCCAAGAAGGCAACGCAGATCCTTGAGGATGCTGGCGAACTCTAGGCCTATCGCCTCATTTAAACTGTGACTTCATGGCCCGCTCTGAACGGGGCGGGCCAATTTTGCGCTTAATGACCGCTTCGGAAGAACAATGTTTAAACGAATTTCCCCGCCGGTTTTGCTTTTGCTTCCGGCCTTCATCATCCTAGCAGCGGTGGTCCTGTTTCCCCTCGCGCTTTCGCTTTATTCAAGCTTCACGCCATTCCGGCTGACGCGTCCTGACAGCCTGTTCAACTTCATCGGTCTGCGAAATTATCAGCGCATCATGGGTGATTGGGTGTTCTGGGCTGCATTCATTCGCACGGTGATCTTCCTCACCATCGCGCTCAATCTGGAAATGCTGCTCGGACTTGGTCTGGCGCTGCTCATCAATAAGGCCACCCACGGCCAGCGCGTTTTGCGCACGCTGATGATGTTCCCGATGATGTTTTCGCCGGTTTTGGTTGGCTTCCAGTTCAAATTCATGTTCAACGACAATATCGGTCTTGTGAACAATGCGCTGCAATCGCTGGGTATCACCGACACCGCCATTCCATGGCTGATCGACGGCAATCTGGCGCTGTTTGCCATTCTGATGGCAGAAGTCTGGATGTCGACCTCGGTGTTTGCAATCCTCATTCTGGGTGGTCTTCTGTCCATGCCGCAGGATCCGGTTGAAGCCGCGCGCGTTGATGGTTGCACGCCATGGCAGACATTCCGCTATGTCATCTGGCCTTATCTGATGCCATTTGCCTTCATCGCGATGACCATTCGTTCGCTCGATGTGGCGCGTGCCTATGACATTGTGAAGATCATGACCGATGGTGGTCCGGCACGGCGAACCGAGCTGATCTGGACGCTGGTCGGGCGCACCGCCTATTCGGATGCGCAGATGGGACTGGCCAATGCAATGGCCTATATCGCGATCCTGCTCTCGATCCTCTTCACCGTAATGTTCTTCCGTAAGCTTGCAGCCGCACGCGCGCAAATCGGAGCGGAGTGGTAATCATGGCTTCCAAAACCCTCTCTAATGATCAGCATCGCCTGCTGCGCCGCGTCAAGAAAGTCGCCTACCTCATCGGCCTGTTTCTTGCGATGACGATCATCTGCCTGCCCGGTCTGTGGATCGTGCTGTCCTCGCTGCGTCCGCCGGTTGAAATCATGGCAAAGCCGCCGGTCTGGATACCGCAGGAAATCACGCTCGACGCTTATTATGCAATGTTCTCTGGTGCTGGCGGCGGCGGCATTCCGGTCTGGGATTATTTCCGCAACTCGCTGATTATTTCGGTCACATCCACCATCATCGCGCTGATCGTCGGCATTTCAGGTGGCTATGCCTTTGCGCGCTTCCGCTTCTGGGGCAAGTCGACGACATTCCTCGGTCTTATGCTAACGCGCTCGGTGCCGGGCATCGCCTTGTCGCTGCCGCTCTTCATGCTCTATTCGCGCATCGGCATCATCGACACGCATTTCGGTCTGATCGTCACTTATGTGGCGCTCAATGTGCCATTCACGATCTGGCTGATCGACGGCTTCTTCCGTCAGGTGCCGAAGGATCTGGCGGAAGCAGCCCAGATTGACGGCTGCACGCGCTGGCAGGCTTTCTGGCAGGTGGAGTTTCCGCTGGCCGGTCCCGGCATTGCGACTGCTGGCATTTTCGCCTTCCTCACTTCATGGAACGAATATGCGCTGGCATCCCAGCTCACCCGCTCGGTCAATTCCAAGACCCTTCCTGTCGGTCTTCTCGATTACACCGCTGAATTCACCATCGACTGGCGTGGCATGTGCGCGCTGGCGGTCGTGATGATTATTCCGGCGCTGACCCTCACATTCATCGTTCAGAAGCATCTTGTTGCTGGTCTGACGTTCGGCGCGGTTAAAGGTTGATATTACAATGGCTCAGCTTTCCATTAAAAATCTCGTCAAGCGCTATGGCACAATCGAAGTGGTGCATGGCATCAATCTCGAAATCGCCGACAAGGAATTTGTAGCGCTCGTTGGCCCATCCGGCTGTGGCAAGTCCACGACGCTGCGCATGATCGCAGGTCTTGAAAGCATTTCCGACGGCGCGCTGGAAATCGGCGGCAAGCTGGTCAACGATCTGCCGCCGCGTGATCGCAACATCTCCATGGTGTTCCAGTCCTATGCGCTTTATCCGCATATGTCGGTGCGCGAGAATATGGGCTTTTCGCTCAAAATCGCCAAGCAGCCACAGGCGGAAATCGACCGTCGTGTGAATGAAGCATCCGCCATTCTTGGCCTTGAAGCTCTGATGGAGCGCCGTCCGGCACAGCTTTCGGGCGGTCAGCGCCAGCGCGTTGCCATGGGCCGCGCCATCGTGCGTAATCCGGAAGTGTTTCTGTTCGATGAACCGCTTTCCAACCTCGACGCGAAGCTGCGCACGCAGATGCGTACGGAGATCAAGAAGCTTCATGCCAAGGTGCAGTCTACAGTCGTTTATGTGACGCATGATCAGGTTGAGGCCATGACGCTGGCTGACCGCATCGTCATCATGCGCGATGGCCATATTGAACAGGTCGGAACACCGGATGAAGTGTTCAAGCGTCCGGCCACGCAGTTTGTTGCGGGCTTTATCGGCTCTCCGCCGATGAATATGGCGGAGGCAACCGTGCAGGGTTCGGAACTGGTCTTTGCCAGCGGCGACCGCCTGCCAGTGCCTGCACAGTTCAAGGCCAAGGTTACGGATGGTGCCAAGGTAACATTCGGTCTGCGTCCGGATGATCTTTTCCCGACCGGCCACGGCCTGTCTTCGGGTGATGCCGGTACATCGCATGAGCAGGACCTGCGTGTTTCGATCACCGAGCCGCTTGGCAATGAAACACTGGTTTTTGTCGAGTTCGCCGGTAAGGAATGGGTAGCGCGTATGCTCAACCCGCGCCCTCTCAATTCCGGTGAAGCAATCTCCATGCATTTTGATCTGTCGCAGGCCCATCTGTTTGATGCGGCGAGCGGCAAGAGCTTGGCGGTATAGATATGGCACGCATTGAAAAAGTTGAACTGCGCATGGTTGACCTTCCGCCGAAGGTCAAGCGCACCGATGCGATCCAGAGCTTCGTCAGTCAGGAAACACCAATCGTCACCATCACTGACAGTGATGGTGCAGTGGGTACCGGCTATAGCTACACCATCGGCACTGGCGGCTCGTCCGTCATGCGCTTGTTGAACGACCATCTGGTGCCGCTGATTATCAATGAGGATGCAGATTGCATTGAGGCGATCTGGCGTAAGCTCGAATTTGCGACCCACGCCACAACCATCGGCGCGATTACCGCTTTGGCGCTTGCTGCAATCGATACAGCTCTTTGGGATTTGCGTGCGAAGAAACAAAACCTGCCGCTATGGAAGCTTGCAGGTGGTGCCAAGGATCGCTGTCCGCTTTACACGACCGAAGGCGGCTGGCTGCATATTGAGAAAGAAGCGCTGGTCGAGGATGCTCTAGCCGCCAAAGCCAAGGGGTTCTCCGGCTCCAAGGTCAAGATCGGCAAGCCGCATGGTTCGGAAGATTATGCGCGTCTTTCTGCTGTTCGCGCAGCCGTGGGCGATGGCTTTGAAATCATGACCGATTGCAATCAGGGCTTTACGGTGGATGAAGCGATCCGTCGTGCAGAGCGACTGAAAGAACTTGATCTAGCATGGATCGAAGAGCCGCTTCCGGCGGATGATCTTGATGGCCATATCCGCCTGACCCGTTCAACACCGACACCGATTGCCGTGGGTGAATCGATCTATTCGATCCGCCATTTCCGCGAATATATGCAGAAGGGCGCTTGCTCCATCGTGCAGGTGGATGTGGCGCGTATCGGCGGCATCACCCCTTGGCTGAAAGTGGCACACGCCGCAGAAGCCTTCGACATTCCGGTTTGCCCGCACTTCCTGATGGAACTGCATGTCAGCCTCACCTGTGCCGTGCAGAACGGGCGCTATGTCGAATATATCCCACAGCTTGATGACCTGACCACCAAGGGTATGGAAATTCGTGATGGCCACGCCATTGCGCCATCGGAAGCTGGCGTTGGAATTTCGTGGGATTGGGATGCCGTGCGCGCGCGCTCCGTTTCCGAATTCACCCGCGAGATCGTGAGATCATAATGGCTGAAAGAATGGGCATGGTGATTGGGCTGAAGCCTGAGAAAATTGCAGAATACAAGAAGCTGCACGCGCGCGTGTGGCCGGAAATTCTGGCGCTCATTTCCGAGTGCAACATCACCAATTACACGATTTTTCTCAAAGAGCCGGAAAACCTGCTGTTTGGTACATGGGACTATGTCGGCACCGACTTTGAAGCCGACATGAAGAAGATGGCTGATAATCCTAAAAATCAGGAATGGTGGTCAGTCTGTATGCCATGCCAGAAGCCGCTTGAAACCCGTAAAGAGGGTGAATGGTGGGCGATGATGGAGGAGGTTTTCCATCATGACTGAGGCTTTTGATCCAAAAACCTTGCGCCAGTGGTGGGCCAAACCCACGCAGCCGAAACCCATCGTGATTTTCGGCGCGGGCAGCATTGTCGGCGACGCGCATCTGCCCGCTTATCAAAAGGGCGGTTTTCCGGTTGCGGGCATTTTCGATCCTAATTTTGATAAGGCCAAAGAACTCGCCGACAAATGGAATGTGAAGACTTTTGCCAGCATTGAAGAGGCGTTGGCTGTTGAGGGCGCGATCTTCGATCTGGCAACACCGCCGTCAGCCCATGCTTCGATCCTCGCGCAATTGCCGGAAGGTGCTGCGGTTCTGATCCAGAAGCCGATGGGCAGCGATCTTGCAGCTGCTACGGAAATTCTGAAAACC
Source organism: Brucella sp. (assembly GCF_032066345.1). NCBI lineage: Bacteria > Pseudomonadati > Pseudomonadota > Alphaproteobacteria > Hyphomicrobiales > Brucellaceae > Brucella > Brucella sp. The sequence continues at coordinate 174,255 of NZ_DAMBKZ010000002.1, read as the reverse complement.
TGCCGTGCTCGTAATCTCAAAGCTGCGGTGAATTTCCAGCTGCGTTTCGCGCCGATGATGTTGGCACTTTACGATGCTGTGGATCAGGGCTTGCTTGGCGAAGTGGTGGATTTCGACGCATGGCTGGCGCTTGCAACCCCTTGGGGTCTGTGGCCGTTCCTGAAAGGTCTGCCACGTATTGAGATCGCCATGCACTCGATCCATTATCTGGATTTCGTGCGCGGTCTGCTCGGCAATCCGCAAGGCGTTCACGCCAAGACCATTGGCCATCCGAACCATGAAGTCGCACAGACCCGCACGGCTGCAATTCTCGACTATGGCAACCACGTGCGCTGTGCGCTGTCGGTCAATCACGACCATGATTTCGGCCGCAAATTTCAGGCCTGCGAGTTCCGCATTTGTGGCACCGAGGGTGCTGCTTACGTGAAACTCGGCGTCAATCTCGACTATCCACGCGGCGAACCGGACGAGCTTTGGATCAAGCCAAAAGGCGTAGACGACTGGGTGCAGGTGGAGCTTCAAGGCGCATGGTTTCCGGACGCATTCTTAAACCGCATGGCGCAGTTGCAGCGCTTCGCCACTGGTGAAGATGCAGAACTGATCGGCTCGGTTGAAGATGCATGGCACACCATGGCGCTGGTTGAAGCGGCCTATCAGTCAAGCGCTGCGCCTGCCACGCCGCTTGCTGCAAAACCGGAGTTTTGATCATGTCTGAACAGGTAATCTATTTTGAAGATTATGAACTTGAGGCTCAGCGCATAACCTATGGCCGCACGATCACCGAAACGGATTTCGTGGTTCACGCCGGTCATACGGGTGATTTCTTTCCGCACCACATGGATGCGGAATTTGCAAAAACTCTGCCTGGTGGTCAGCGCATTGCACATGGCACGATGATCTTTGCAATCGGCGTCGGCCTGACTGCGACGCTGATTAACCCTGTTGCGTTTTCCTATGGCTATGACCGCCTTCGGTTCGTGCGTCCGGTGCATATCGGCGATACGATCCGCACACGCGTAACGATCAGCGCAAAGGAAGACGACCCGAAGCGGGCAAATATGGGCCGCGTTACCGAGCGGTGCGAAGTGCTTAATCAGCGGGACGAAGTGGTGCTGGCTTGCGATCACATCCTGCTTGTTGAACGGAAGGCATAACTATGACGATACGATTTGATGGAAAAACAGCGCTGATCACAGCGGCTGCTCAGGGCATTGGCCGCGCAAGTGCGCTGGCTTTCGCGGAAGCAGGTGCCAAGGTCTATGCGACCGACATCAACGAAGCGGCGCTCAAGGAACTCGAAGGCGTTTCGGGTATCATCACCCGCAAGCTCAATGTGCTTGACGAAGCCGAAGTCAAGGCGCTCGTGGCCGAGATTGGCCAGATCGATATTCTGTTCAACTGCGCAGGCGTCGTCCATGGCGGTTCGATTTTGGAAATGAAGGACGAAGACCTCGATTTCGCCGTCAATCTCAACGTCAAGGCGATGATCCGCACGATTCAGGCCGTGCTGCCGGGCATGTTGGAGCGCAAGGACGGTGCCATCGTCAACATGGCATCCGTTGCTTCAAGCGTTAAAGGCGTGCCAAACCGCTTTGCTTATGGTGTCACTAAGGCGGCTGTCATCGGTCTGACCAAGGCTGTTGCTGCCGACTATGTTGCCAAGGGCATCCGCTGCAACGCCATCTGCCCCGGTACGGTTGAAAGCCCGTCGCTGCAAGACCGTCTGCGTGCGCAGGGCGATTATGAAGAGCAGCGTGCAGCTTTCATCGCGCGTCAGCCAATTGGCCGTATCGGTCAGCCGGAAGAAATTGCCGACCTCGCGGTCTATCTCGCAGGCGCCACTTACACAACCGGTCAGGCATACAACATCGATGGTGGCTGGACAATTTAAGTTCGCCGCTGCAAATCCCCACAAGGAGTAATCTCATGAAATTTCTTCGCTATGGCGAAACCGGTCAGGAAAAGCCGGGCCTTCTCGATGCCGACGGCAATATCCGTGATCTTTCTGCCCATGTCAGCGATCTGTCGGGTGCCGTTCTCAATCCTGAAGCACTCGCCAAGCTCGGTTCGCTGGACGTCAATGCGCTGCCAAAGGTCGAAGGCAACCCGCGCCTTGGCCCATGCGTTGCAGGTACCGGCAAGTTCATCTGCATCGGCCTCAACTATGCCGATCACGCAGCAGAATCCGGCATGGCTGTACCACCAGAGCCGGTCATCTTCATGAAGGCAACCTCGGCCATCGTCGGCCCGAATGATGATCTGCTGATCCCCCGCGGTTCGGAAAAGACCGACTGGGAAGTCGAACTCGGCATCGTTATCGGCAAGACCGCGAAATATGTCTCGGAAGAGGATGCGCTTGATTATGTTGCTGGCTACTGCACGCTGCATGACGTTTCGGAACGCGCTTTCCAGATCGAACGCGCCGGTCAGTGGACCAAGGGCAAGTCTTGCGACACATTCGGCCCGACCGGCCCATGGCTGGTGACAAAGGACGAAGTTGCTGATCCGCAGGATCTCAAAATGTGGCTCACCGTCAATGGCGAAACCATGCAGGACGGCTCGACCAAGACCATGGTCTATGGTGTGCGTCATCTGGTTTCCTATCTCTCTCAGTTCATGTCACTGCAGCCGGGCGATATCATCTCCACTGGCACGCCTCCGGGCGTTGGCATGGGCATGAAACCACCGCGCTACCTCAAGGCTGGCGATGTTGTCGAACTCGGCATTGAAGGCCTCGGTTCGCAGAAGCAGAACGTGCGCGCGGACGTTTAATTTTCTTGAGCATGATTTCTAAAGCCGGTCTCCATTTTTGGGGATCATGCTCAGATCACGGAATCAAACATGACGAAAATTACTGATCTGCGCGTCTTTGATCTGCGCTTCCCGACTTCGCAAAGTCTGGACGGCTCTGACGCGATGAATCCGGACCCGGACTACTCGGCAGCTTATGTCATCCTCGATACGGATGACGAAGCGCTGAAGGGTCATGGCCTCACCTTCACCATTGGTCGCGGCAATGACATTTGCTGTCAGGCCATTCTCGCTATGCGCCATCTGGTTGTCGGCTCCTCGATGGATGATTTCCTCGCGGCCCCCGGCAAGTTCTGGCGTTACCTGACCGGCGATAGCCAGTTGCGCTGGATCGGCCCGGACAAGGGCGCGATGCATCTCGCCACCGGTGCGGTCGTCAACGCCTTCTGGGACCTCGCTGCAAAGCAGGCGGGCAAGCCGGTATGGCGGCTCGTGGCCGATATGTCGCCGGAAGAAATTGCCGATATCGTCGATTATCGCTATCTCACCGATGCGCTGACCCGCGATGAAGCCGTCGAAATTCTGCGCAAGGCTGAAAGCGGCAAGGCTGAGCGTATAGCTTCGCTCGAAGCCACCGGCTATCCTTGTTACACGACCTCGGCTGGCTGGCTCGGCTACGGCGACGACAAGCTGCGTCGTCTTTGTCAGGAAGCGATTGACGAAGGCTTCAACCACATCAAGATGAAGGTTGGTCGTGATCTTGAAGACGATATCCGCCGCTTGACCATTGCGCGCGAAGTGATCGGTCCGGATCGTTATCTGATGATCGACGCCAATCAGGTGTGGGAAGTCGATCAGGCGATCGAGTGGGTCAACAAGCTTGCTTTCTCGAAGCCTTTCTTCATCGAAGAACCAACCAGTCCGGATGATGTTGCAGGTCATCGTAAAATTCGCGAAGCCATTGGCGATGTGAAGGTTGCGACCGGCGAAATGTGCCAGAACCGCATCATGTTCAAGCAATTCATCGCGGAAGGCGCTATCGACATCGTTCAGATCGACAGCTGCCGCATGGGTGGTCTGAATGAAGTTCTGGCCGTGCTGCTGATTGCTGCGAAATACAACAAGCCAGTCTGGCCACATGCAGGCGGTGTTGGCCTTTGTGAATATGTGCAGCATCTTTCGATGATCGATTATGTTGCCGTTTCCGGCACCATGGACGGTCGTGTGATCGAATATGTTGACCATCTGCACGAGCATTTCATCGAACCATGCATCATCAAGGATGCGGCTTATATGCCGCCATCGCTGCCGGGCTTCTCGATTGAAATGAAGCCACAGTCGATTGCGGAATATACCTTCAAGGGTTGATAAAAAAGCCGCGCTGGAAGCATGTCCAGCGCGGCTTTTGTTTGACGCTTCGTCCGAAGCAAATTTGCTTTACGCTTTTTGGAAATGCCTCAGAGAAAGCGGATCATCAGCGCGCCGGTGAGAAGCAGGACCGCGCCTGCGATGCGTCCCGCAGTGATCTCGCGCACAGCAACGCCCATGAAACCAATGCGGTCTGCGGCCAGTCCGGCCATCAATTGTCCAGCTACAGCAAGGCCCATCACGGCGGCAGCCCCGATACGTGGTGTCAGCAAAACCGATGTCGTGACATAGATGCAGCCGAGCGCACCGCCAGCCACAAACAACCAGCCCGCTGGCACATTGAACGCTGGAATTGCGCCGGTAACACGCGCCGTTACGGCTGCGATCATACCAAGAATGACCGCACCCGATAGAAACGATATTGCAGCGGCGGTGACTGGCGATCCAAGCCCGCGAGCCAGTGCGGCATTGATGGGAGCCTGAATAGCGATACAGGCACCCGAAAGAATGCCAAACAAGGTCCAGAGCATGGAAAATCCTCGCTAAGATGTTGAATAAGTCATGTGATGATAAGCGCAATGCGCTGAAACCCGAAAGATAACATTCCCAATTATCTGCAGGGTGCAGTGGTCGCAGAAGAAGCGCTGCAGATCAATCGCAGCAAGGCGGTACGCCGCAATCTCACTGAAAAGTGAAACTGATCGGTGCGTTGGAAAAGCTTATTTCTGTTCGCCTGCGGAAATCAGATTCTTGCCACGGCGCTTGGCGTCATAGAGCAGAGCATCTGCCGCATAAAGCGCTGCGGTCACATCGGCAGGCGCAACAGTGAAGCTCACAAGGCCCATCGAGAAACTGACATTGAAGCCTTCACGCGCAACGGCATCATCAAGCAAAGCCTTGATTTGCTGTGCTTCTGCAAGGTCGCTGGCCTTGGTGCTGCCCAATCGCAGCACAATGAACTCATCGCCGCCAGGACGCGCGCTGACCTCATCCGGCCGATTGCGCCCGGCAAGCACTTCTCCGATCAGCCGCAGCAATTCGTCGCCTGCAGAGTGACCGCGCTCGTCATTGATCTGTTTGAAACGATCAACGTCGAAATAGAGCAGCGAGAATGTCAGCCCATGATTACGGAGCGCTAAAATGGCCTTCTCGATTTCCAGCTCGATGCCTGTGCGATTGGCAATGCCGGTCAAACCGTCGACAAGCGCCAGCTTGCGGGCATCACGCATGATGCGGCGCATACTCAGGATTTCGACGGCGGTGCTCGCAAGATTGGTGAGTTTCAGTATTTCTTCAGAGGTACAGGGCCGCGATTTTGTATCGAGCGCACAGATTGCACCCAGCGTCGAGCCGTCTGGAGCAATCAGAGGTGCGCCAAGATAAAAGCGGATACCCGGCGCATCTTTCACAAAGGGATTGGCGGCAAAGCGATCATCGGATGTCGCGTCTTCCACCAGAAAGGGCACTTGGCTTTCGATGGTTCGTGAGCAGAAGGTGTTCTCATTGGGCACATCGCCAAAAGTGCAGCCAGCCATGCCAATATGATGCGTGACGCGTTCATCGACCAGAGAGACCGCTGCCATCGGCACACCAAACGTCGACAGGACGAGATTGCAGAGCGCATCCAATGTGCGATCTTGCCCCATCTCGATCGTGTTGTAGGAAGTGAGAACAGCGAGCCGATGTTTGTCGTGTAGAAGCATGGGGCATCATTAAGCAAATTGGAATGTATCAATCAACTATCAAATACACCCAAGAGCGCCATGTGGATACTCCCAACCAACGACTGGTTGAGCTCTAGATTTTATCCCAACGAAGGGTCGTATTTTGTTGCCAGCCGTTTTCATGCAGAAGTGGCGTTTCGCTCTCGAAACATGGCCAGCCGATACAGAGATAGAAACTGAAGCACCAGTGTTCTGGTACCTGAAACAGTCTCTTCATGGCGTCCGGTTCAAGAATCGAAACCATTCCCACGCCAAGACCGAGAGAGCGGGCAGCGAGATTGAGGTTCTGCACAGCCATTGCAGTGCTTTGTTCAAGCGTTGATGCCATGGTCTGACGACCCAGCCCATGGCCCTCCACAGGGTCGGTCTCGGTGAAGACAGCCAGTTGCACAGGGGCGGTGCGAATGGCTTCGAGTTTGAGTTGCTGATATTTGTTGGCACGAGCTTCATCATAGATGCGTGCGGCCTGCCGGTTTGATGCCTCAAACAGACTATAGACGGCTTCACGCTTCTCAGTGCTTTCAACCTGGAAGATTCGCCATGGCCGCGAGTTGCCGACAGATGGCGCATAATGCATCGCCTCGCGCAGCCTTGTGAGCAGTTCTTCTGGTATGGGATCTGTCAGGAAATGCCTTACGTCCCGCCGCCAGCGCATAATATTGAAAAGCGCGTTCTGATCGGCTGGGGAGAATTTCATAAGTCCTCTGAACGCGAGACATCAAATACCAAGGCTATAAGAGCAAAAAAATATGCTTGGGAACATCATCTGGAGAAGAGTGGTGCCCGGAGACGGATTTGAACCGCCGACACGCGGATTTTCAATCCGCTGCTCTACCAACTGAGCTATCCGGGCATCCTGCAGGTGATTTCTCACCGTGTGGCGGTGTTGGTGTCCGCCGGAAGTGGGTGCGTTATAGCATTAAATTTCGCGCTGTCCAGCACCCTATCGCACTTTTTATAAGATTTCTTATAAACTTGCTAAAGCACCGATTTCACTGTGGAAATCTGAGCCAATAAGGCTCAGTTGTCGTTCTCTTCCTCTTCTTCGATGGTTTTTCCCGGGATGACATAGCTTCCCGAAAGCCAACGATTGAGGTCGATACTTTTGCAACGCGGTGAACAGAACGGATAAGTATCGCGCACCGACGGCTTTCCGCATTCAGGGCAGGGACGAGTAGGACGCAATGGCGTTACCCGTGCATCCGGTGCGGTGGATATGTCTTTCTTGTCACTCATGGGATTTTCAGACCTTGCCGCTTTCCCAATTAGCATAGACCGGATAGTCACCATCGGCCAGCAGGCTTACAGTTTCCTGCAATGGCAGGCCCACCACATTGGTATAGGAGCCAACCAGCTTGACCACGAAACTGCCCGCAAGCCCTTGGATGGCATAGCCGCCAGCCTTGCCGCGCCACTCACCGGAAGCGAGATAGGCGTCAATCTGTTTGCGTGACAGGCGCTCGAAACGCAAACGCGTTTCAACGAGCGTCTGGCGCAGATTGCCATTGGGCAGAACAAGGCAAACGCCGGTGAAAACCTTATGCGTACGCCCCGACAGAAGACGCAGGCATTCCCGCGCTTCGTCGGTGATTTCTGCCTTGGGCAGAACCCGTCGTCCCACGGCAACAACCGTGTCAGCCGCCAGAACAAAAGCACCGGAATAATTCTCGTCACTCTTGAGTTGTTCCTGGGCGGCCTTTGCCTTCTCACGCGCAAGACGACGCGCCAGCGAACGCGGATGTTCCGCGCGCTCAGGCGTTTCGTCGATATCAGCCGGCTGAATATGATCCGGCTCAATGCCAGCTTGCCCCAGAAGCTCGATCCTGCGGGGAGAGCCGGAGGCAAGAACCAGCTTATGTTGCGCGATCATAGACACCAGTTTTCCTGAGAAGCGAGTTGAGGCTTACTTGAAGCGGTAGGTAATACGGCCCTTGGTCAGGTCGTAAGGGGTCATTTCGACCAGAACCTTATCGCCAGCGAGAACACGGATGCGGTTCTTGCGCATACGACCAGCAGTGTGGGCGATGATTTCATGGTCGTTTTCGAGCTTCACGCGGAACATTGCATTTGGCAGCAGTTCCGTAACAACGCCTGGAAATTCTAGGACTTCTTCTTTCGGCATACGATACCTGTTTCTTTCTTTGATAAAATGGCCCGAAACCGGGCCGCAGCTTTAAATTTGGCCGGAACCTATATGATTAGGCGGCATTTGTGAACAACCGAATTGGGTGATGTTAATTCGGCGCCAATCTAGCCGTGATTTGGCGCTTTAAGCGGTCTCGCACATCACGATAAGCGTTCATGATCTGCTCGCGACTGCCGGTAACAAGGGTCGGGTCCGGTGTCGGCCAATATTCTACATCGACCGAAAAACCGCGCATTCGTTCAAGCACAGTATGATGCGCAAGCGGGGTCAATGTAATGATAAGGTCGAAATAACCGTCCGCCAGCTCTTCCAGTCCGCGCGGTTGCCGATTGTCGAGCGACAGCCCTTCTTCATTCAGAACCGCATCGACAAAGGGATCGCGCTCGCCGCGTTGCACGCCCGCAGAGGCTATATACATATTGGGTGGCAACAGCTTTCTTGCAAGAAGCTCGGCAATTGGTGAGCGGATCGCGTTCTTGCCGCAGACGAAAAGTACGGAAGTTGGCCGTTTCTGGACCTCTGTTTCTTCCGGTGTGGCGATCACGTCCTCAACACGCATTAAGGATCAGCCCCGCCAGTGCAACACGCAGACGAGCGTGAAAAGCCGCCGAGCGGTTGCAAAATCGACTTCGATCTTGCCGTTCAGTCGTGTTTGCAGAACTTGTGATCCTTCATTGTGCAAGCCACGCCGTCCCATATCTATAGCTTCGATCTTGCTGGGAGTCGCTGAACGGATCGCTTCATAATAACTTTCGCAAACCATGAAATAATCACGCACTACACGGCGAAGTGGCGTTAGCGATAGAATGTGAGTCGCAACCACATCGCCACTTTCCCGCATGATGGAAAAAATCAGGCGCGATTCCATCAAGGAGAGTTTTAGTTTGTATGGCCCACCCATATCGTCTCCGACCGGGTGGAAAGCGTTTTCTTCAATCAGATCAAAAATAGCGACCGCGCGTTCATGCTCGACATCAGGCGTCGAGCGGCCGATGGATTCATCCAGCTCGATGTCGATCAATCGGGCATTAGGAACGCCGGCGGTCATGATCCCTCATAGATTGAGCCGGATGGCGACGGATTGCGCGTGGGCATCAAGGCCTTCTGCGCGGGCGATTTCAATGGCTGCTGGCCCAAGCGCACGCAGCTGGTCGGGACCGAGCTTCAGAAGCGACGTGCGCTTCATGTAATCCAGAACCGAGAGGCCGGACGAGAATCGCGCCGAACGTGCCGTTGGCAGAACGTGGTTGCAGCCGCCGACATAATCGCCGATCACTTCCGGCGTATAGGCTCCGATAAACACCGAGCCAGCATTGCGGATTTTTGGCAAAAGCGCTTCCGGATCGGCGGTCGCGATTTCCAGATGCTCGGCTGCAATGCGGTTGGCCAGCGGAATGGCCGCTTCAAAATCATCAACCAGAATGACCGCGCCAAAATCGCGCCAGCTTGCGGCTGCTGTTTCAGCGCGCGGCAAAGTTTTGAGCTGGCGTTCGACAGCTTCTTCGACAGCCTTTGCGAAAGGCTCGTCATTGGTCATCAGGATAGACTGCGCAGCCGTGTCATGTTCAGCCTGCGCAAGAATGTCTGCGGCCAGCCAGTCTGGATTGTTGTCCTTGTCGGCAATCACCAGCACTTCCGAAGGTCCGGCGATCATGTCGATGCCGACCGTACCGAAAACAATGCGCTTGGCGGCTGCAACATATGCATTGCCCGGGCCAACGATTTTCGCAACCGGCGCAATCGTTTCCGTACCATAGGCCAGAGCTGCGACAGCCTGCGCGCCGCCAACACGATAGATTTCTGAAACACCGGCAAGACGCGCGGCAACCAGAACCAGCGGGTTCAGCTTACCATCGGGCGAGGGAACAACCATCACGATGCGCTCGCAACCGGCAACCTTCGCAGGCACAGCATTCATCAGCACTGAGCTTGGGTAGCTTGCGGTGCCGCCCGGCACATAAAGGCCGACAGCTTCAATCGCCGTCCAGCGTGAACCGAGTTCAACGCCGAGCGCATCGGTGTAGCGGTCATCTTTCGGCAACTGCCGCGCATGATGTTTTTCAATGCGCTCATGAGCGAGCTTCAGCGCTTCAATGGTCGAAGCTGGCGCCTCATCGAAAGCCGCATCAATTTCAGCTTCCGTCACACGGATGCCGGTCTTGTTCAGATCAATACGGTCGAAACGCAGGGAATATTCAATGAGTGCGGAATCGCCTTCACGACGCACACGATCGACGATTTCGCGGGCAGCACGATCCACATCTTCAGAAACTTCGCGCTTGCCCGCAAGGAGAGCTGCAAAGTTCTTTTCAAAATCGGCATCGGCTTGTCTGAGCGTCGTAACCACGCTGGTATTCCTTTAATTTTCAGTCTGGGCGGTGCCCGTCAGGTATGTGAAGCGGTTTCGAGCAGCAATCAGGCGTCATGTCGCGGCAGGGAATTTGTTTCCCATGCAGGCCCCAGGTCCGTTAGCTGCGCTTCAATGCATTCTACATCCAGACGGATAGCCGCATTTGCCGAGAAAGTCAGTTCCAATGTTCCGGCAGGTGCTTCGCCGGGAACAAAGCGAATGGCGAGCAGCGAAAGAACTTCTTCCGTCTTCTGCCGGTCGATGCCGCTGCCTTTGACTGCGGTTACGCGATTGAAATGCAAAGTGGTGCGGCGACGCTGATATTGCGGTTTGCGGAACAGTTTGGGCTTCGACTCTTCCCACGCAAAGCGATTGGCAGTGAGAACGAAGCGTTTATCCGTGGCCAGATATTGCAGGTCTGATACTTTCAGAACCGCATCCTGAAGATGGGCGGACAGGACCTGCAAATCTTCTTCATCCAGCGCCACAAGCTTCAACATTTCCATATCTTACGTTGTTCCCTGCTATTTTCAGATGTTGTAAGTGCCACTTTACATGCCAGCACAAAAAAATCGACAGGCTTTTCAGCCTGTTGATTAATAAGCCCGGAATGAAAGAAAAGCCGGAATGCTTTTGGCAATTCCGGCTTTCAGCTCTTCAGAGCGGTTCCAGTTGATATTGAATCGTTGGAACCGCTCTATTTTTTTGTTTTTACGCATTGTCCTTATGCAAAACCGCTTCGCACTTTTGCTGGAAATGCTTTAACCGCTGATACGCTCAACATTCGCACCGCAACGCGAGAGCTTCTCTTCCAGACGCTCAAAGCCGCGATCAAGGTGATAGACGCGGTTGACGATGGTTTCGCCTTCTGCAGCAAGGCCCGCGATAACAAGTGAAACAGATGCACGCAGATCGGTAGCCATAACCTGTGCGCCCTTGAGGCGTTCCACGCCTTCAACAGTTGCAGTTTGGCCGGAAAGCGAAATCTTCGCACCAAGACGTGCCAGTTCCTGAACATGCATGAAACGGTTTTCGAAAATCGTTTCAGTAATGCGCGAGGTGCCCTTTGCTTTTGTCATCAGGCCCATGAACTGAGCCTGAAGATCTGTCGGGAAGCCAGGGAATGGATCGGTGGTCACATCAACCGGGTGAATGCCGTGTCCATTACGAACAACACGCAGACCGCTATTGGTTTCGGTGATTTCGGCACCAGCCTGACGCAGCGTGTCGAGTGCTGCGGTCAGCTGGCTTGCTTCTGCACCTTCGAGCAGCACATCGCCGCCGGTCATCGCAACAACCATGGCATAGGTGCCGGTTTCGATACGGTCAGGGATGACGCGAACGCGTGCGCCAGAAAGGCTGGTCACGCCCTGAACATGGATCGTTTCGGTGCCTGCACCGGTGATTTTTGCACCCATGGCGTTGAGGCAGTCCGCCAGATTGACCACTTCCGGTTCACGCGCAGGATTTTCAATAATCGTTTCGCCCTTGGCAAGCACGGCTGCCATCAGCATGACGTGGGTTGCGCCGACCGAAACCTTCGGGAAGCGATAGCGTGCGCCGATAAGGCCGCCCTGTGGGGCGCGCGCCTTGGCATAACCGTTTTCGATGTCGATCTGAGCACCGAGCGCCTGAAGGCATTCAAGAAGGAGGTCAACCGGACGCGTGCCGATGGCGCAACCGCCTGGCAGAGAAACGGTTGCTTCGCCCATACGCGCCAGAAGTGGCCCGATGACCCAGAAGCTCGCGCGCATCTTGGAAACCAGCTCATAAGGAGCAACGGTATCGACAATATTGCGGGCTGTGAAATGGATGGTCCGCGAGTAAGCGCCGTTCTGATGTTCACGGCGGCCGTTTACCGAATAATCGACACCATGATTGGAAAGAATGCGGATCAGCTGCTCGACATCGGCGAGGTGCGGCACGTTTTCAAGTGTCAGCGTATCGTCGGTGAGGAGGGAGGCGATCATCAGAGGCAGCGCTGCATTTTTCGCGCCAGAGATAGGAATGACGCCATTGAGCTTGTTGCCGCCGACGATTTTGATGCGATCCATGCTGTTTCACCTTTTGGGCCGAAGCTATTGCCCGGCAATCGATATTTGCAAGTGCCGCGACTCTGAGGCCCGCGGTGCTGCTGTATGAAATGACTGTTCTTACGGCGGAATTACGTCGGTCACGAATCATAGTCGTGCGGCAACGCCAGCAAGATTGAATTGCGCTTTTACCGCAGCTGCTCCCTATCTTCAAGGAAGGCTTTGCCGGCTGCGTTTTCGTTCCGCCTGATATGCTAATCTGGAAAATTGAATCGCACGTTAATCTGTGTCGTCTTTGCCAGCGGTAATACCGGTATTGCGTTCATCGGCATCGCCGGAACGACGCGAACGGGTTTGCGCTTTGCGACGCATCAGATTCGCACGAAGCTCCTCTGCAAGCCGCTTTTTGCGCCTGTCCGCCTGATTTTTCTTCTCGTCGTGGGTGTTATCTTCGCTCATGAGGGGTGTTTACTACGGCAAAATGCGCGGGAAAAGCGCCTTCTGTGGCGGTTGACAAGGGATTTCCACATTATGTGAAAATAATTGCGATTGGTTGCTTGCGATTTGCGTAATGATATGTCAGAAGTCCGCCGCGTTCAAGAGAATGCTGCGGTAGCTCAGTGGTAGAGCACTCCATTGGTAATGGAGAGGTCGAGAGTTCAATCCTCTCTCGCAGCACCAGTCTTCTTCCCAAAATGGGAACAAAAACGCGTCTCCCCACACACAAAAATCAAACTAAAACTTGGCGATCTGATGCGTTCATTCGCGCATTGCTGCAAACGCATTCGAGCGCGTTACACACGAACTTTCTCGCGCAAAGAACTGCGGCATCTCAAATGTCGGGTTGTTTTGGGATAAGCGGACCAAAGCCGCAAATCATTGAAATTAAACAGAAAGCCTGTTGGCTAACTGTTACAATTTCTATCTTATTTTCTTTGAAGAAGAATGGCGCACCCGAAAGGATTCGAACCTCTGACCCCCAGATTCGTAGTCTGGTGCTCTATCCAGCTGAGCTACGGGTGCTTGCCTGTGCCGCGTCTGCTGCGGCGATGGGCGGTTGATAATCGGACAGATTGCTAAATGCAAGCGTCTTCTGAGAAAAAAATGAAGTTCTGTGAAGTTTTCTTGTCAAAGCCCGGATTTCCGGGCTTTTCCTCTGTGTATTAGAGCGTGGAAAACTAACTCATAGCGGGAAAAGCCCGCGTTGCACTCGTATGAAGGCAGTCATGAGCAGGAATCACATGCTGCAACATTCTGATTTCACGCACATTTTTTTGGCTGCGCTGTAAAAAATCAGGCGACTTCGCTCTCAGATCGGCTGCTTCGTCTGTCATTCCAGTTTGGAAGGTCGGGAAGGCGAATCTCGAAATGTGCACCGATCGGACGATCTTCGCGCAATTCGATCGTGCCACCATGCGCACGAACCAGTTCCTGCGCGATTGCCAGGCCAAGACCCGTGCCGTCGCTGCGTGTTGAACCCTTGAAGGCGGTAAAGAGATTGTCGCGCGCCTTTTGCGGCAGGCCGGGGCCGGTATCTTCCACGCCGATGATTGTCGTGGTTCCGATTCTGCCTGCAGAAAGGGTGAGGCGCTTTACGGTGGACACATCGCTGCGCTGGTCGCGCTCCATTGCCTGCACCGAATTCCGGCACAGATTATGAAGCACACGGAAGAGCTGCTCGGAATCGACATTCAGTTCGAAATCACCCGGAATGAGGTTTTCGAACTCGATGCCGCTCTCCTTGTTGAGATTAAGTGTTTCCTGCACATCGAGAATGACAGTGGCAAGCTGTACGCGGCGCGGCGCAGGCGGTGCTTCCTGCGAGCGGCCATAAGCCATCACGCTCTCTGAATAGTTGATGGCGCGGCTCAGCGTGTGAATGAGCTTCGGCGCAAAGCGCTGCACCATCGGGTCTCTGGTATCAGCAAGACGGTCCGACATGAGCTGTGCGGAGGCCAGAATGTTGCGCATGTCATGATTGATCTTGGAAACAGCAAGACCGAGATCGGCCAGATGTTTCTGCTCTTTCAGGGTACGCTGCAGATCACTTTGAATATGCGCGATCTGCCTTTGTGCAATGCCGAACTCATCCTTGCGGTTTTCGGGCACAAGGATTCGCGTCGGATTGTCAGGCGCCGATGCAAAATCGATCATATTGCGATGCATCAGACGGACGGGACGCAGCAGCATCTCATGGATGATGAGATAGATGAGGCTCGCGGCAATGACCGAGATAAGAAGCGAGATGATTGCAACATTGGTTGCATAACTCAGCATGGCATGGCGAAGCGGCGCATCGGAAGTGACGATTTCGATGATGCGTCCTGGATTAGCGGATGGCGGGTTTGAGCCATAAATGCGCAAAGTGCGATTACCACCGTTAAAGAGCGTTCCAAACGCGTCCCAGATCGCTGCAGCTTCACTTATATTATTGAGATCGACCACCTGATCGATATTGCCGGGCATTTCACTCATTGCCAGAAGATGCGATGCGCCCGCTTCACGCAACGCAATTGCCTTGGTGCCGGTCGCAAGCAGCACCTTATCCTGCACTTCGCGCGGAATATTGATGTTGCCGCTGGCAATCAGCACTTCGCTGACAGCATCCACCGTATCAAGGCGCGAACTCATCCAGCGTACGCGCATATTCGCGATGGATGGAACAAAGATCAGCACTTCTGCAATGAGAACGGCAAGTGCGGTGAGAATGAGAAGCTTGCTCGAAAGCCGGTTACGCCAGCGCAGACGCGTAAAATGGATCGGTGAGGTCTTGTCATCCTGTGGTGAAGCCATAGTTGGTGAATGTGTGGCCGCATCCGCGACGACACCAGCCGTATCCATGGTCTTTTCAACAGCCGCCATACGTTAAATCCAAATTGACAGGCTGTCTGGCTGCAATGCGGCCGTGCCCAATCTCAGTAAGCTCACACAATGCGATACATATAAATGTCGTCTTCTATATATGGAGGCGCAAGTTAATTCCAACGGCCTTTGTCTAAATTGATTGAAAGAAGTTGGCCGCAAGCATTACCGAAATTTAACTCGACGTGCTGAATCGGTCTGTGCAAACTCGCAAATGGGAAAATCCGTGACGCTTCGATTGTTGCAATTCCGATGCAACCTATTGGGGCGATCATTATTTTGATACTGTTTGCTGCATATCCTGCGCCCAACCTGAATATGAATGATTTGAATGAGAGGCGCGTTGCCTAAGCGACAATGCCTTGCCGGAGAGTTGAATGAAGTCTTGGAAGCAGATTGTTCTGTGCCTGCTTATCATTATTGCCGCCGGTGGCGGCTGGTACATATATAAAAACAAAGACTCTTCGACACAGACGGCTTCGGGTGAAGCCTCTGGGCAGCAGAAGCATGGTGCGCAATCGGGTGGATCTTCCGGTCGTGCAGCTCCGCTGGTCGTGGTTGAGCCAGCAGGCGAAGAGACAATCAACAATCGTCTGACGGCCATCGGTTCAGCCCGCGCTCTCAGCACGGTTTCTGTCACACCTTATTCGAGCGGCTATATGAATGAGCTGCTCGTTAAGGCTGGCGATGCCATCAAGGCAGGTGATCCGATTGCGATCCTCGACAATGAGACCGAGACGATTGCAGTCAATAAAGCGCAGATCGCACTGAAAGATGCTGAAACCACCCGTCAGCGTATTGCACGGCTGCGCTCCACAAATACCGCAACCGTCGTACAGGAAGTTGAAGCCGATCTGGCCCTGTCCAATGCCAAGCTCGCTCTTGATGATGCGCAGCTTGCGTTGAGCCGCCGTACCGTGCGCGCACCAATTACCGGTATTGTCGGTATTCTCCCGGTAAACGCCGGCAACTATGTCACTGCACAGACATCCATTGCCCGAATTGATGACCGCTCCAAAGTGTTGATCGACATCTGGGTGCCTGAGCGCTTTGCCCCGCAAATCAAGGTCGGCCAGCCGCTTACTGCAGAGTCTACCGCTTTTCCGGGCGTAACGGATAAGGGCGAAATCAACGCTGTCGACAACATGCTTGATGAGGCAAGCCGAACGCTGCATGTGCGCGCCGAAATCAACAATGAACAGGATCGCTTGCGTGCGGGCATGTCATTCTCGGTCACAGTTCTTTTCCCGGGCAACAGTTATCCTTCTGTTGATCCGCTGGCCATTCAGTGGGGCGCAGATGGCTCTTATGTCTGGCGCGTTGAAGAAGGTGTTGCAAAGAAAGTATCCGCGCGCATCGTGCAGCGTAACTCGACCAATATCCTGATCGATGGCGCCGTTAAGGAAGGCGACATGATCGTTACGCAGGGCGTGCAAACCGTACGCGATGATGCGCCGGTGCGTCTGCAGGACGAGCAGGGGACAGCCCGCATTGATCCCGCCGCCAAAAGCCGCGTCGCAGGGTGAGGATAAAGCGTGAGCAATCCTAATTCGAAATCCGGAAACAATGGCGGATCGACGGCGCTTTTCATCCGCCGTCCGGTCTTTGCCTTCGTCATCAACGTTCTGATCATTGTCGCGGGTATGGCGGCCTTCACTGGCGTCGATATTCGTGAATTGCCCGATGTGGATCGTCCTGTCGTTACCATCAGCACCGATTTTAGTGGTGCTTCGGCGGAAACGATCGACCGACAGCTCACGCAGGTTCTCGAAAACGCGGTCGCCCGCGTATCGGGCGTTAAAACGATTTCTTCTTCTTCGTCTTTCGAGCGCAGCCGTGTCACAGTCGAGTTCAACGACGGTGTTGATCTCAATGTCGCTGCCGCCGACATGCGCGACGCGATTTCGCGTGTTGCCAACGACGTGCCAGAAGAAGCCGATCCGTCCCGCATCATCAAAGCCGACTCCAATGCTGATCCGGTAATGCGCCTCGCTGTCACCTCCGACACGATGGCCGTCGACGATATGACGGTACTGGTGGAAGATCAGATCCAGGATGTCCTTTCAGCTGTTCCTGGCGTGGCCGATGTGCAGATCAATGGTGATCGCGACAAGATTTTCCGCATTGATATCAATCAGGCGCGCCTTGCAAGCTACGGCCTGACCATTGCGGATCTTTCCAGCGCACTGTCTTCCATGGGGCTTGATGCGCCTGCAGGCTCGCTGCGCAGTTCAGATCAGTCAATTGTGGTTCGTGCAACGGCCAATCTTGAACGGCCGGAGGATTTTGAAAACGTCTATATCAAAGGCCGCACCCAGATACGCGATGTGGCGACAGTAACGCTTGGTCCGGATGTGGAAAGCTCCGCTGTTCGTTCCAACGGGAAGACAGCAATCGGCCTGGGTATCGTGCGTCAGGCACAGTCGAATACGCTCGATATTTCCGAAGGCGTTCGTGCCGCTGTTGCAAATTTGAAGAAGACCTTGCCACCGGGTGTGGACGTGACCGTCACCAGTGACGATGCCAGCTTCATCAATGGCGCTATCCATGAGGTCGAAATCGCGCTGATTGCTTCGGTCATTATCGTGGTCGTGATTATTTTCATGTTTCTGTGGGATATCCGCGCAACGCTTATCCCCGCTCTGGCCATGCCGGTCGCCCTTATCGGTACGATTGCCGCGATTTATCTGACGGGTTTCTCGGTCAATATTCTCACGCTGCTTGCGCTGGTGCTCGCCACAGGCCTTGTGGTGGATGACGCGATTGTCGTGCTCGAAAATATTGTCCGACGACGCAATCAGGGCATGGGGCCGCGTGCAGCAGCTGTGCTTGGCACGCAGGAAGTGTTCTTTGCGGTTATCGCGACGACATTGACGCTCGTTGCCGTTTTCGTGCCGATTTCCTTCCTGCCGGGGCAGGCGGGTGGTCTCTTCCGAGAATTTGGTTTCGTGCTGGCGATTGCAATTCTGTTGTCATCGATTGTGGCACTGACGCTCTGTCCGATGCTTGCATCGCGCTTCCTCAAGGAAGGTGCGGAGACTACTGAAGGCGGTGGTCACGGCCCGAAGTTCCTGCGCCGCATTGGCAGCGGTTTGGCGAATTTCTATCGCCGGAGCCTCCATGCCTGTCTTTCGGCTCCATATATCGTGGTGCTGGTGGCGGTGCTCTTCGCTGGCGCATCCTATGTCGGTTTCGGTATGCTCAGACAGGAACTGACGCCGACCGAAGATCGTGCTGTAGCGCTTCTTCGCATCAACGGCCCGCAAGGCATCAGCGTAGAATATCTTCAGTCGCAGCTCGACAGAATCGAAGCCGCTATCCAGCCTTTGCGCGATAGCGGTGAGATCCAGACGACTTACGCAATTGCCGGTTCTGGTGGTTCTTCAAACAACGGCTTTGTCGTGCTGACACTTGCACCTTGGAAAGAACGCAGCCGCACGCAGCAGGAAATCATGGCTGACATCACCGCGCGCGTAAGCGGGATTACAGCGGTCCGCATTTTCACTGCTCAGCCGAATAGCCTTGGCATTCGCGGTGCAGGTAACGGCTTGCAGTTTGCCGTTCTTGGCAGTGATTACGCCAAGCTTCGTCCAGCGACTGATGCGATAGTTGCAGCGCTCGAAAAAGATCCGCGTTTTGTGCAGCCGCGCCTATCAGTTGAACCAACGCAACCGCAGCTTTCCGTCGAAATCAACCGCGAACGCGCGTCCGATCTCGGCATCGATATTACCGGTCTTGCCAATGCAGTTCAGTCGGTTCTTGATGGCCGTAAGATCGGCTCGGTTTACGTGGGCGACAGAAGCTTCGACGTGAAGCTTGTTTCGACCACCAATCCGATCAACGATCCGACCGATCTTGAAAACGTCTTCCTCAAGACGACTGACGGTCGCTATGTGCCGATGTCTTCGATTGCAACTGTCGTTGAAAAGGCTGTTCCGCCGCAGTTGAACCGTGAAGAGCGCCTGCGCTCGGTTGCAATCACGACCGACCTTCGCAGCGACTTTGCCTTGGGCGATGCCTATGCTGCAGCGTTGCAAATTGCTGCACCGCTTCTGCCGCCCGGCGCGCATATCATTCCATTGGCAGAAGCCTCGACATTGAGCGAAACCTCAACGGGTATTGCACTCGTCTTCGGCTTTGCGATCATCATTATCATGCTGGTGCTTGCAGCTCAGTTTGAAAGCTTCATCAGTGCGCTGATCGTTATGGCGACGGTGCCTTTGGGCCTCGGCTGTGCTGTGTTTGCGATGATCCTCACCGGCACAAGCCTTAACGTCTATAGCCAGATCGGGCTTGTGCTACTGGTCGGCATCATGGCCAAGAACGGTATTCTGATCGTCGAATTTGCCGATCAGTTGCGCGATAAGGGCATGAATGTTCGTCAGGCCATCGAAGAAGCAGCCAATATCCGGCTGCGCCCGGTCTGTATGACGATGATCTGTTCGGTTCTGGGTGGTGTGCCGCTTGTATTGGCAAGCGGCGCGGGTGCAGAAGCGCGTGTCGCACTCGGCTGGGTTATCGTTGGCGGTCTTGGCCTTGCAACGATTGCCACGCTTTTCGTGACGCCGGTTGCCTATCTTCTGCTCGGACGCTTCACCAAACCAAAGGTTGAAGAAGAAGCACGGCTTGAACGCGAGCTGGTCAGGGCGGTCGCTTTGGAAGAGAAGCTGAAATAAAGCACATCCCGAAAAGTGGGAACCGGTTTTCGGAACGAGATGTGCGGAAAAGGAATAGAGTATTTCTGGATAGAAATACCCGTTAAAAGCCCGGTCGTGAGACCGGGCTTTTCAGAGCAGAATTCCTTAAACTTGGATCAGTTTAAGGTAAAATTATGCTCTGGATTTAAAGAGACAGAGCGACCTTTGGGCGTCCAATAGGACGCCCAGCGCTCTAATTGCCTTGTTTACTTCTTCATCGCGTCCGTTACCTTTGCGGACCATGCACCTTCCGGCTTCTTGGTAATGACAGGATCAGAGCCGCCACCAAGCAGCGTTTCGACGGTGCGGTCGGCAGCAGCTACATCAAGTGTGCCGTCAGAACCGTCAATCAGCTTGGCGATTTCCTTCACCATGCGCTCCTGAACTTCCTGTGTTTGCGCACCGGATGAGTCGTTTTCGAGAATGATCTCGGCTGCTTCATCAGGATGTTCTGACGCATATTGCCAACCCTTCATCGAAGCGCGGACAAAGCGGGCAAGCTTGTCGACCATTGCAGGGTCTTCAAGGCTCTTATCGAGCACGTAAAGCCCGTCTTCAAGCGTGGCTACGCCCTGTTCTTCATAGGGGAATACGACGAGCTGATCCGCCGGAATACCGGCATCAATCACCTGCCAATATTCATTATAGGTCATGGTGGAAATGCAGTCGGCCTGCTTCTGGATCAGTGGATCCACGTTAAAGCCCTGCTTGAGCACGGTCACGCCGTCCTTGCCGCCTTCGGTCGGGATTTTCAGATGGCTCATCCACGACAAGAATGGATACTCATTGCCGCCGAACCAGACGCCAAGCGTGCGGCCCTTGAAGTCTTCCGGCTTGGTTATGTTGGTGTCTTTGCGGCAGGTCAGCATCATGCCGGATTTCTTGAATGGCTGCGCGATGTTGACGAGCGGAACACCCTTTTCGCGGGTGGCGAGCGCAGACGGCATCCAGTCCACCACTACGTCAGCACCACCACCGGCGATCACCTGAGGTGGAGCCACATCCGGGCCACCCGGCTTGATTTCAACGTCGAGATTTTCGGCTTCATAAAAGCCTTTGTCCTTGGCAACGTAGTAGCCCGCGAACTGTCCCTGCGTCACCCATTTGAGCTGCAAGGTCAGCTTATCCGCTGCCATTGCCGAGCTGCTCATGAGCGCCAGCGCCAGTCCGGCTGTTCCAAGGCATAAAGAAATTGCCTTTTTCATTTCAGTTCTCCTCTGGTTCTTTTTTTATTGCGCGCATTTTGCCCGAAAACTGGTTTCCACTTTTCGGAATGCGCTTTGGTCCGCCTTATGTTGGCGGATGCCAAATCGTCAGGCTTAAGCCCTCCTGTAAGAAGGGTGCCAGAATGTCATTCTGCGCTCGATCAGCGCGATCAACCCATACGAGAGCGACCCCGCAAGAGCGGCTACAAAGATTTCGGCCCAGACCATGTCCACATTCATGCGCCCGATTTCCGCGGATATGCGGAAGCCCATGCCGACAATCGGCGTGCCGAAAAACTCGGCGACAATCGCGCCGATCAGCGCCAATGTGGAGTTGATCTTGAGCGCATTGAAGATGAAGGGCATGGCCGCTGGCAGGCGCAGCTTGATGAGCGTCTGCCAGTAGTTCGAACCATAGGTCTGCATCAGATCGCGCTCCATCGAGCCACTTGCCGCAAGTCCCGCAACTGTGTTCACGAGCATCGGGAAGAAGGTCATGATGATGACGACCGCTGCCTTTGACTGCCAGTCGAAGCCAAACCACATCACCATGATGGGAGCCACGCCGACAATCGGAAGGGCAGCAGCAAGATTGCCAAGCGGCAGCAGGCCTTTGCGCAAGAACGGTATGCGATCAGCGATGATCGCCGTAATGAAACCCAGTCCACAGCCCGCGATATAGCCGATGATGACGGCCTTCATGAAGGTTTGCTGGAAGTCGGCCCACAGGATCGGAACCGAACTCGTAATCCGCGCCCATATGACTGACGGGGCTGGCAAGAGCACCTGCGGCACGGCAAACAATCGAACGGTAACTTCCCAAAGGAGAAGCATCGCTATGCCGAAGAGGGCAGGGACGGCAATGTCCAGCAGCTTTTGGGCGTGTGGGTTGCGCGCCTTAAGGCTTGCCACCCAGCCCACAATTGCCCAGGAAACGGCAATCAGCGCGATAATGATTATGACGTTCATCATCATGCAGCTGCCCTTTCTGGTCGCGCACCCATACGTCGGTTGACGATACGTGCGATCAACCCGACAAGTGCCACAAGCAGCCCCGCCATGATGGCTGCTGCGATGAGGGCGGCCCATATCTGAACCGTCTGCCCGTAATAAGAACCCGCCAGCAAACGCGCGCCAAGACCTGCGACCGCTCCGGTTGGCAACTCGCCGACGATAGCCCCCACCAGACTGATAGCGACTGCAATCTGCATCGATGTGAACAGGAACGGCATAGCCGCAGGCCAGCGTAGTTTCCAGAACAACTGATTGCGCGATGCATTGTAAGTCCGCATCAGATCAAGATGCATCATATCTGGTGAGCGCAGGCCTTTGACCATGCCCACCGCAACGGGGAAGAAGGAAAGATAGGTCGATATGATGGCCTTTGGCAGCAGGCCCGAAATACCAATCGCATTCAGCACCACAATAATCATCGGTGCGATGGCGAGGATGGGGATTGTCTGCGACGTGATGATCCACGGCATCAGGCTTTTGTCCAGCGTGCGCGAATGCACAATACCGACCGCGAGCAACACACCAAGCGCCGATCCCAGCACAAAACCGAGCAATGTCGATGAGAGCGTCACCCAGCCATGATAGACAAGGCTGCGCTTGGAGCTTGGTTTCACGTCAAAGACGGTTTTCCAGATTTCTTCTGCGACCTGATGTGGCGCAGGCAGGACCGGGCGATCCTGATGCATCGTATTGGCAACGATTGTCGAGAATGCAATCTCGGTTCCGGCGCGCTCTGCCTGATCGCGCTCAAACGGTGCGTTGAGGAACACGGCCAGCGCATACCATAGCCCAATGATGATGAGCAGAACGGTCGTTACCGGAATAAATTTGTCGCGAAAAAAGGCTGTCATTGCCGCCCCCCTTCACCCGATTGTTGCCCGCGCTGTTTAGTCGTGCCCCATGATTTAATCATGCCCCCCGATTTAATCATGGATATGCCCCAGCCTCAGGCCTTCGCGCACACGATGGGCGATTTTGAGAAACGCTTCCGATTCACGAATATCCAGTGTTCGATCCGGCCCCAGATCGCAGTCGATGATTTCATGAATGCGGCCCGGGCGCGGGCTCATCACGACGATCTTGGTCGAAAGAAAAACGGCTTCCGGGATCGAGTGGGTTACAAAGATGACAGTCTTCTGCGTTGCGGCCCAGAGCTTGAGAAGCTGTTCGTTGAGGTGATCGCGAACGATCTCGTCCAGTGCGCCGAACGGCTCGTCCATCAGCAGCATATCCGGATCGAATGACAGCGCACGGGCAATCGATGCCCGCTGCTGCATTCCACCGGAAAGCTGCCACGGAAACTTCTTGCCGAAGCCCGAAAGGTTCACCAGTGCAAGGTTCTTTTCGATCCGCGCTTTGCGATCGGCCGCGCTATATCCCATCACTTCCAGCGGCAGGCTGATATTGTCTTCAATGGTGCGCCACGGAAATAGTGCCGCCGCCTGAAAGACATAGCCGTAAGAGCGATCAAGCCGCGCCTGTTCAGGCGTCTTGCCGTTAACGGTTACAGAGCCGGATGTGGGCTGTTCAAGATCAGCCACCACACGCATCAAGGTGGTTTTGCCGCAACCAGACGGACCAATGAAAGAAACAAACTCGCCACGATGAATGGCGAGATTGATGTCGGACAGGGCATGAACCGGACCGTCATTGGTTTCAAACACCAGCGACAGGTCTTTAATGTCGATGACTGTCTCAGCAGTCTTCAGGCCCCTTTCCGGGGCAACGCTGTTTTCTGAATTCATGCGCATTTCCCGAAATTGAGCCAGAGCCATGGTTCAGACCCCTATCGGCATATGTTCGGCGCTGCGTTCCACCTTGCGGGGTGCGACGATTTCTTTCCACTGCGACAGGGCCCGGTTGACCGCGCCGTTAGGCTCGCGTTCAATGAAACGTCCATCACCCGGCTGCGCCGTCACATGCCCCTTGTCGAAAGCAAGACGACCGCGCGAGAATGTCTTGACCGGCAGGCCTTTCAGCTCAAAACCTTCAAAGACATTGTAATCAATGGAAGAATGCTGCGTCTTGGCGGAGACCTTCTTGGTCGCCTCCGGGTCCCAGATGATGATATCGGCATCAGCACCCGGCAGGATCGCACCCTTTCGCGGATAGATGTTGAGGATCTTCGCAATATTGGTTGAGGTGACCGCCACGAACTCATTGGGCGTGAGACGACCAGTGCGGACACCACGCGTCCAGAGCACGGGCAGCCGTTCTTCAAGCCCGCCGGTGCCGTTCGGGATTTTGGTGAAATTGCCGATGCCATGGCGCTTTTGTTCGGACGTGAAGGCGCAATGATCGGTTGCAACACATTGCAGACTGCCAGCAGCTAAGCCTGCCCAGAGACTATCCTGATTGACTTTGTCGCGGAATGGCGGCGACATCACGCGGCGCGCAGCATAATCCCAATCGCGATTGTGATATTCACTTTCATCGAGCGTCAAATGCTGGATCAGTGGCTCACCATAAACGCGCATCCCTTTCTGGCGTGCGCGGCGGATTGCTTCATGCGCCTGCTCGCAGGATGTGTGCACCACATAAAGCGGCACACCGGCCTGATCGGCAATCATGATGGCGCGGTTGGTGGCTTCGCCTTCCACTTCCGGCGGGCGTGAATAGGCGTGCGCCTCCGGTCCGTCATTGCCAGCGGCCAGCAGCTTTGCCTGCAATTGCGCAACGATGTCGCCGTTTTCTGCATGAACAAGCGGCATGGCGCCAAGCTCAGCGCAGCGCTGGAACGATGCGAACATCTCGTCATCATTGACCATCAACGCGCCCTTATAGGCCATGAAGTGCTTAAAGGTGTTGATGCCGCGTTTCACCACTTCCGGCATTTCATTGAAAGCGCGTTCGCTCCAGCCGGTGATCGCCATATGGAAAGAATAGTCGGTGCGGGCCTTGCCTGCCTTCTGGAACCATTCCTGCAACGCGTCGAGCAGATTGCCTTCCGGTCCGGGCAGCACGAAATCCACAACCATCGTCGTGCCGCCAGCAAGAGCTGCGGCGGTGCCGGTATCGAAATCGTCGGATGAATAGGTGCCCATGAAGGGCATCTGCAAATGCGTATGCGGATCGATGCCGCCGGGCATGATGTAACAGCCAGAAGCATCAATGGTTTCATCGCCGGTCAGATTATCGCCCACGGCAACAATCTTCTCGCCTTCGATGAGAACGTCGGCTTTAAAGGTGCGGTCTGCCGTAATGACGGTGCCGCCTTTGATGACCTTACTTGCCCCAGAACTAACCATGTTCGCGTTCCCCTTTTTGGTTTTGTTTCGAACATTAAGCAGTATTGGATGGGCTGAATGCTAACTCACAATTTCAGCAGTCTCCAATACGGCATGAAGAAGCACATCAGCGCCAGCCGATGCCCATTCTTTGGAAATATCTTCGTCTTCGTTGTGGCTGAGACCATCCACGCATGGACACATGACCATGGCGGTAGGTGCTACACGATTGATCCAGCAGGCGTCGTGACCGGCGCCTGAAACGATGTTGCGATGGCTGTAACCAAGCCGTTCGGCTGCATTGCGAATAGCCGTGACGCAGCCCTCATCGAACGTGACGGGATCGAAATGTCCGGCCACTTCGATTTCAATGCCGATGCCAAGTTCTTCGGCGATTTTTGGCGCTTCAGTTTCAAATCGCACTTTCATTGCATCGAGGGTTTTTTGATCCGGCGAACGGAAATCGACGGTGAAAACGATCTGGCCTGGAAGCACATTGCGTGAGTTTGGCGATACTTCAATATGGCCCACGCCGCCAACAGCATCAGGCTGATGCGACATGGCGATCTCGTTGACGAGTTGCAGCAGCTTGCTCAAACCAAGGCTCGCATTCTTGCGCATCTTCATCGGCGTCGAGCCAGTATGCGCTTCCTTGCCGGTTAATGTTACCTGCAACCACCACAGTCCCTGGCCATGGGTGACAACGCCAATGTCCTTGTTCTCAATTTCAAGGATCGGGCCTTGCTCAATGTGCAGCTCAAACATGGAATGGATTTTGCGCGTGCCCACCGGCTCGTCGCCCTTCCAACCAATACGCTCCAGCTCATCGATGAATTTCTTGCCTTTGGCGTCGGTGCGTTCATAGGCCCAATCCTGCTCATGCACACCGGCGAAAACGCCGGAAGCGAGCATTGCAGGCGCAAAACGCGTGCCTTCTTCATTGGTCCAATTGACCACGACGACAGGGCGCTTTGTCTTGATACTGGTGTCGTTCAATGTGCGCATGACTTCAAGTCCGCCAAGCACACCGAGCACGCCATCATATTTGCCGCCTGTCGGCTGCGTGTCGAGATGGCTCCCCATATAGACCGGATCAGCATCCGCATCTTCGCCGGGGCGAAGAAAGAACATATTGCCCATCGTGTCGACGGTCATCGACAATCCGGCTTTTTCACACCACGACTGGAAAAGCTGGCGGCCTTCGCTGTCTTCATCGGTCAGCGTCTGGCGGTTATTGCCGCCACGAATACCAGGGCCAATTTTGGCCATATCCATCAAGCTGTCCCATAGCCGATCACCATCGACCTTGAGATTGCTGAAACTGGGATTGCTGCTGAGCGTCATATGCTCTGCCTCCACATTTCAAGCATGCATAAGCTGTGGCATTGCTGCCAGCGCTTCGCATGTTATGTTGTTCCCGCGACCCGGCTCTTTGGCCTCAATCTTCTTGCAGTATTTGCAAAAACTTGACTAGTTGGTCAAAATGCAGGCTAGAAGAGCGTTCGACAGCGGTCAAGCGGTTTTAAGAAATTTTGCTTCGTCAGAAGGTGTTAAATGGTCACAGATGCGACAGCTCCCGCCGAAGCAGGTGCAAACGAGAAGGCGGAAGGTGCGACGCGCATTCAGGCGATCAACCGCAGGCTTATTCTGGATGCAGCGCTTGATGTCTTTTCCGCCTATGGCTTTCGCGGTTCGACAGTTGATCAGATCGCCGAAAAGGCAGGGATGTCGAAGCCAAACCTGCTTTATTATTTTCCGCGCAAGCAGAATATCTATGTGACGGTTCTTGAAGAGACACTCACAGAATGGCTTGGCCCGTTTGAGAGCATCAACCCGCAAGGCGATCCGCTTGAGGAGCTGCGAAACTATATCGCGCAGAAGCTTGAGCTTTCGGCCAAACGGCCAGAAGCATCGCGGCTGTTTGCCAATGAAATTCTGCATGGCGCACCGGCAATTACCGAGTTTCTGAAAGGCCATCTGAAAGATCTGGTCGATGAAAAAGCGCGGGTCATTCATCGCTGGATTGAGGAGAAGCGCATTGCGCCGATTGATCCCTATCACCTGATTTTCACGATCTGGGCGGTGACGCAGCATTATTCCGACTTCTCGGTTCAGGTCGCGGCCATACTTGGCAAACGCACGGAAGAACCGGATTTTTACGAGCAGACGGCGCGCTCCATTGCGGCAATCATTCTTGACGGTGTGCGTGTTCGCGACGATGTTTCGTCATCATGAAAACGATTCTTATTGCAGCAGCCATTGTCCGTGATGAAGCGGGCCGTTTCCTCCTCGTGCGCAAGCGCGGCAGCGAGATTTTTTTCCAGCCTGGTGGCAAGATTGATGCAGGCGAAGCGCCTGAAACAGCCCTTATCCGCGAGATCGAAGAAGAGCTTGGCATTCGCATTGACGAAAGCCAGTTAAGCTATGCTGCGAAAATGTCAGCGCCTGCAGCCAACGAACTTGATTCCACAGTTGAAGCCGAGCTGTTTCATCTCACCCTGAAAGAAGGGCAGGTGCCTGCCGCTTCCAGTGAGATTGAAGAACTGATCTGGCTCAAGGCTGGTGATCAAAGCCGCCCTGTTGCCCTGCTTTCGCAGAGCATTCAGGCGCGGTTTTCGGATGCAGTTTAAGCGCTCTCGACGCGATTTCCTTCGCCATCGAACAGATGGAGATGCTGTGCCGGGAAGCTTACCTGAACAGAACCCTGCGCATGAAGCGCATCGCGATCCAGCGTGAAAATCTTGAACGGCAATCCGTGCAGGCTGAGATGCAGGATAATGCCGAAGCCAGTCGGCTCGACCAGATCGACATCAGCCGTCAGGTCTGCTGAATTCTCGATATGCACATGCTCTGGACGAATGCCTAGCGTGGCGTTCGCGCCATCCTTGAGTTTTACCGGCTGCGGCAGTGCGATGAGCGTGCCGTCCTTGAGTTTCAGACGCGGACCACCATCCTTTTCAAGATAGGTAACATCGAGAAAATTCATGGCGGGTGAGCCGATGAAACCTGCCACGAAGAGATTGGCCGGGCGGTCATAAAGCTCCAGTGGAGAGCCGACCTGTTGCACCACACCACCATGCATGGCGACGATACGGTCGGCCAGAGTCATGGCTTCGATCTGGTCATGTGTCACATAGATGGATGTGGCTTTCAGCTCACCATGCAGCTTCTTGATTTCAGCACGCATCTGCTCGCGCAGGCGGGCGTCAAGGTTGGAAAGCGGCTCGTCAAAGAGGAAGGCCTTGGGCTGACGCACAATGGCGCGGCCCATGGCAACACGCTGACGCTGGCCGCCGGAAAGCGCCTTCGGACGGCGTTCCAGCAAAGGATCAAGGCCGAGCTTGGCGGCGGTCGATTTGATGGCGCTTGCAATCTTTTCTTTAGGCGTTTTGCGCAGCCGCATACTGTAGCTCATATTGTCGGCGACACTCATATGCGGGTAGAGCGCATAGGACTGAAACACCATCGCAATATCGCGGTCTTTGGGTGCGAGTTCGTTGACGCGCTTGCCACTGATCTGCACCTGGCCGCCAGTGATGTCTTCAAGGCCAGCAATCATGCGCAGCAATGTGGATTTGCCACAGCCTGACGGGCCGACCAGCACAATGAATTCGCCATCTTTGATCTCAAGATCAACGCCGTGCAGAACAGCATGTTCGCCATAGCTTTTGCGGACTGACTGAATATCGATGGAAGCCATAGAGAAAAATCCTTTCAGCCTTTGACCGCGCCAGCCGTGAGGCCCTGCACGAGATATCGTTGAATGAGGAAGAAGAAGAGACAGGCCGGGATCAGCGCGAGCACGCCCGCTGCCATCATCTGTCCGAAATCGACCGAGAATTTTGAGACGAAGCTCAAAAGCCCGACCGGGAACGTGGCTGAATCATTGCCGGAAATCAGCATCAGCGCGAACAGAAGCTCGCTCCACGCTGCGGTGAAGACAAAGCCTAGCGTTGCTGCAATACCGGGCAGAGTCAGCGGCAGAATGATCTGGCGGAAAGCCATGAACTGCGTTGCGCCGTCGATCTTGGCGGCTTCTTCGAGATCCTTCGGAATGCCGTCGAAGAACGATTGCATCAGGAAGGTGGCAAAAGGCACATTGAATGCCGAATAGACGATGATGAGGCCGATCAGGCTGTTGGTGAGGCCGAGCGGTGCCATGATCTTGTAGATCGGCGCGATCAGCATCACGAGCGGAAACATCTGCGTCAGCAGCATCAGCGCCACAATCCAGTATTTGGCGCGGAAGTTGAAACGTGAAAGCGCATAGCCGGACAGCGAAGCCAGCAGCGTAACAATAATGGCAGTTGAGCCGGACACGATCAGGCTGTTGCGGAAAAACAGCGGAAACGAGCTGTTATTCAACACATGGCTGAAGTGATCGAACGTCATACGCGATGGCCATAGCCGCACGCCTTCGCTGTAAAGCAGATCATTGGGTGTGACGGAAACCTTCACCAGCCAGAAGATCGGAAACAGTGCAAACAGGACGAATAGCAGAATGGCAATGCGATGCGCGCCAACAAGGAGGATTTTACGGTTGGTCATGGCCTCAATCCTTGTTCAGAAGCGTCTGGCGCAACAGCACGATGAGCATCGAATAGACCATCAGCAGCACAAGCAAGACCATCGCAATCGCCGAGGCATAGCCGAAATCAAGCCGTTTGAAGGCCTGCGTGAAAATATAGCTGGCGACGATCTGGGTCCGGTCGGCAGGGCCACCGCCGGTCATCACAACAATCAGGTCGGCACTGTTGGCAATCCAGACGGTGCGCAGCAAAATGGTGATAGCCATGGTTGGCGCAAGGTAAGGAAGCGTGATTGAGAGAAAACGCTGGACGGGGCCAGCGCCATCGATCGCTGCTGCTTCATAAAGATCGCGCGGAATAGCCTGCAAAGCGGCCAGCATGGTGATGGCAAAGAACGGAATACCCCACCACACACCGGCGGTAATGATACCCCACATGGCCAGATTGGGGTCGGACAGAATGTTGTCTGGTGCGCTCAGAATGCCGATTGCATGTAGCCAATGCGGCAGTGGGCCGATAACCGGATTAAAAAGCCATGCAAAGTTAAGACCTGTGAGGAAAGTCGGCACAGCCCATGGCAGGAAGATCAACGCCTGTGCCAGCCCACGTCCGGCGAATGGCTTGTCGAGCAACAGGGCGAGAATAAGCCCGAACACGAATTGCAGCAGCACCGAGCAACCGGTCCACCAGAGTGTATTTTTTAAGGAACGATAGAAAGCCTGATCGGTCGCAAGTTCGCGGAAATGATCAAGCCCCACATAGCCACCCGAAAACGGGTTGAGCAACTGAATGTCGCGAAAGGCATAGGAGACGCCGAGGATCAGCGGAACCAGCATGACGGCGCCGATGAGGATCAGTGCGGGGGCACTGTAGAGATAAGGTTCGGAGGCGTGCGCAAGTCGCTGCAGAAAACTGCGGCGATCCTGCTTTGGCACGTCGTTGGGCACCGGGGCCTTTATGGAAGCGGTGTCGTTCATCATTTTTCCCTTCGCGGGGCTGCATCATTCGCTTTGCAGGCGTGGCTGTTCCACGCCTGCAAGCTGTTCATGTTGCTATTGCTTTGAAAGGTGCTTCTGCTGTGCCTTGGTCAGATATTCTGCCCACTGGTCGGCCAGCTGATCTGGCGTGATGTCGCCGAGAAGCGCTTCCTGCGAGGTCTTGATGACGAGCGAATCCTTGAAGAATGCAAATTCTTCCAGATAGGTCGGCATGACGGTTGGAACGACATTCTTGTCAGCCAGTTCATCGAACCAGCCCTTGAACTGCTCGCCGCTATAGAACGGATCGTTCTGAGCGGATTTGAGAACCGGCAAGGCACCGGTGCGCTTGTTCCATTCGATGTTGCCTTCCGGGCCTTCAAGCATCGAGATCAGCTTCCAGGAGAGGTCCTTGTTCTGGCTGCCGCTCATCATCGACCAGCCGGCAAAGCCGATGGTTGGGAAGGTCTTGCCAGCCGGGCCCTTTGGCATGATGGCAACGCCGAAATCTTCCGGCTTCATGCGTTCGGCAATGGCGATCAGCGCATCCGGGTCTTGGTTGAGGAAGGCGCAGGTGCCGCTATAGAAACCGGCAACGGTTTCGTTGAAGCCCCAGTTGACGCTGTCCTTCGGTGCAAGGCCGTTCTTGTAGAGATCGACCATCCAGGTGATGCCCTTTTTCCAGCCTTCGCTGTTCATGGTCGAGGTGCCGTCTTCGTTGAAGAACTTATTGTCACCGGCCATGGATGCAGCAAAAATCACCCAGCCATTGAGGCCGCCGGGGCCACCACGCATACAGAACCCGGACTTGCCGGGAAGAGCGGCAATCTTCTTGGAGGCTTCGACAAATTCGTCCATCGTCTTCGGTGGCTCGGACACACCAGCCTCAGACAGCAGCTTCTTGTTGTAGAACATGGCGTTCAGATAGAAGCCGTAAGGCAGCGTATAGGCTGTGTTCTTGACGCTGCGGCCAAGTTCAAGCGCGCGCTCGGTCAGGTCTGGTGTGGTTTCCCACTTTTCAAGATATGGCTCGAGGCTTTCCAGCATCCCGTTATTGGCATAGAGCGAAACCCAGGTGTCGGGCATTTCCATGACGTCAGGAATTTCACCAGCCGAAACCATGGTTGCGAATTTCTGGAAGGATTCGCCCCATGGCAGCGAGATGATCTCGACCTTGGTGCCCGGATTGGCTGCCTCAAACTTGGCAACGATGGATTCAAGCGTCTTAGTGCGCTCCGGGCTGGTGATGACTTCAACAAGCTTCAGAGTGGTATCGGCAAGTGCCGTACCGCTCAAAAGCATGGTTGCGAATGCGGCTGCTATTAGTTTTTTCATTGCAGTTCCCCTTATTGCTCCTCACTAGATTTTCGTTATTCGGTCGATGCTGTGAGCGCTCCTTCAATATCCCGCCACAGCGCTTCCGTTCCTTCCAGTCCGACATGCAGGCGCACGGAGCGCGGGTCGATGCCGAACGTATGTGCTGAATTTGGCTGTGCTTTCTGCTGCAGCACGACTTCGCCTGGCACGATCAGGCTTTCATGTCCGCCCCAGCTCACGCCGAGCTTGAACAGATCGAGATGATTGCAGAATTCGCGAATGTTCACGCCTTCCCGGAAGATGACCGAGAACAGACCGGACGTACCCTTGAGGCCCGCAGGCAGACGATTGGCAAGTGCCGGGTGGCAGACGGTCTCAACCACATCCAGCGCCTGAAGACGCTTTGCAATTTCCAGTGCCGAAGCCTCATGCGCCTTCATGCGCGTCGGCAAGGTGCGCATACCACGCACCAGAAGCCACGCATCAAATGGTGAAAGCTTGCCGCCAAGATATGGATATGTTTCTGCGCGGATTGCATTGATCAGCTCTTTCGAGCCGGTCACGACACCGGCCACGACATCGCTATGGCCGCCAAGATATTTCGATGCCGAATGCACGACAAGATCAACGCCAAGCGACAGCGGGCGTTGGAAGATCGGGCTGGCCCAGCTGTTATCGATGATGCTCAACACGCCATGCTGCTTGGCAATCGTTGCCAAGGCACCGACATCATGGGCTTCCATAACCCAGCTCGTAGGGCTTTCCATATAGAAGAGCTTTGCACCGGGCAGGGCTTTCGCGACCGCTTCTTCGTCGCGGCCGTCGACGTAGTCTACCTGCACCTGCATGCGCTTCATAATGGTGCCGAACAGGCGGAACGCATCTGGATAGACATGGCGCACGGCAACAATGCGATCACCCGGCTTAACAAATGCCAGAACACTTGAGGAGATCGCAGCCATGCCGCTGGCAAACCCCAGCGCGTCTTCGCCGCCTTCAAGTTTCGCCAGCATTTCTTCAAATGCCCGCACGGTCGGGTTCAGGCCGCGCGTGTAGATCGGGCGAACCTTTTCGCCGCGATAGGAGGCTACCATGTCGTCATAGCTTGGGAAGGTGAAAAGCGAAGTCTGCACGATGGGCGGAACCACGGCGTCGTATGCATTGCCTTCATCATGGGCAACCGTAAGCGCTGCGAAATCCAGCGGATCCATCCCGTCGGTCATTTGGACATTTCCTTGATGTCTTCCTCGACAATGTCGAGGATCTTGAGTGTTTCCTGCCGAGCGGCTTCAGGGTCCTGAGCCACGATGGCGTTAAAGAGCGTGCGGTGGAACGGAAAGGTTCGCCGCGCGAAGTCGATCCGCTCGAACGGATGATCCCAGAAGTGCAAGAAGGCTTCGCGCATCTGTTCGAGCAATTGTCTGAAAAGCGGATTATGGGTCGCGTCGTAAATGGCCAGGTGAAACGCCAGATCTTCCGGGCCAGACGTGCCTTCAGCGATATGAACGCGCTCCATCTCATTGAGGTTGCGTTCGATGATGACGAGATCTTCAGCCGTGCGTTTGCGGGCGGCGACCATGCTGGCCTCGGCTTCGATGCCACGGCGTACTTCAAGCGATTGCAGCAAAGCATCACGCAATTGCGCAGGATCGAATGAAAGCGGCATATGAATGGTTGCCGCCGAAACCGGCTTGAGCAGATAGGTGCCGCTGCCTTTACGGGCTTCGATCACACCCAGCGCCTGAAAGTGTCGGATTGCTTCGCGAATGGTGGAGCGCCCCACGGCCAGCGCGGTCATCAATTCACGTTCGGCGGGAAGGCGATCTCCGGCCTGAAGCTGAGCGGTCTGGATATAGGTTGCGAGCGCATCCGTTACCTGCCGGGCGCGATCCATCGGCGGTAGTGGTGCAATCTGCAGCAGCCTGCGATCTTTCATTCCGCCATCTCCCACTGGCTTCGTGCATCGGAATTTGCGGCATTGCTCTGAGTTTTCATTTTTCAGTTATGCGGCAGTTCGAATGACGTCAGGCCGCATCCCCTTATTGGTTCTAAAATTGGTCTGACATCATACTAATATCGACGGGAAATCGGCGTTGTCAAGCGGGTGATGATTAAGGTTTTTACGGGATAGTGGTCGGGGTTTGTGAATTATCCTATTGATATTAAATGCAGAATTTCTGCACCGTCCTGCTTTTATGCCCAGGTAAATGATCTATTTGTGCGTGAATATGCTGTTTGCATGTGTATGCTTTTCCGATTGCGCTTCGGCAAACTTGCTCCTATCAATCGCGGGAAGAGGCAGCGCGTCCCAAAAAGTGCGAAGCAGTTTTTGGATAAGACGCGGTGAAAAAGGCGGCGCGTCCCAAAAAGTGTGAAACGGTTTTTGGATAAGACGCGGTGAAAATGGAGTACGGCATGTTGCGTGCTGTGATTGAGGAGATACCCATGCATCTGAAGGCATCCGAGAAGCGGACGCTTGGCCGTACTGGTCTGACGGTAACCGCGCTTGGTCTGGGAACAGCACCTTTGGGTGGACTTTATGCGCCTGTTTCGCGTGCTGACGCAGACGCATTGCTGGAAGCTGGTTGGGACAGCGGTATTCGCTATTTCGACAGCGCACCGATGTATGGCTATGGCCGTTGCGAACATTTGCTTGGCGATATGCTGCGCGAAAAAAGCGAACGTGCGGTTGTCTCCACCAAGGTCGGACGCCTGATGACCAATGAGCGCGCTGGTCGCACTTTGCCGCCAGCGCCGCCAAAGAATCCACTCGATTCGGGCTGGCATAATGGCCTCAATTTCCGTGAGGTCTTTGACTATAGCTATGACGGCGTCATGCGCAGCTTCGATGACAGCCAACAGCGTCTGGGCTTTCCTGAAATTGATCTTCTCTATGTTCACGACATTGGCCGCGTGACCCATGCCGACAGACACGAGTTTCACTGGAACGCGCTGACCAAGGGTGGTGGTTTCCGTGCGCTGACTGAGTTGCGCGCGGCAGGCAATATCAAGGGCTTCGGTCTTGGTGTGAACGAATGGCAGATCATTCGTGATGCGCTTGAAGAGGCTGATCTTGATTGCTCGCTGTTGGCCGGGCGTTATTCGCTGCTCGATCAGGTGTCGGAAAAAGAATTCCTGCCGCTGGCGCAAAAGCGTGGCATGGCGCTGGTGATTGCTGGTGTGTTCAACTCCGGTATTCTGGCCGCACCGCGCGGCGGCGAACAGAAGTTCGATTATGCCGACGCGCCTGCTGAAATCGTTGCTCGTACCAATCGCCTGCATGATATTTGCGATGCGTATCATGTGCCGCTCGCCGCTGCCGCCATGCAGTTCCCGATGATGCATGAGGCCGTCAGCTCCATTCTGATCGGTGTCCGTTCGCCAGAACAGATCAGGCAGAATGTCGTCTGGTTTGAGCAGTCGATCCCGGATGAATTCTGGAGCACGCTGCGTTCGGAAGGTCTCATTTCCTAATCATGACTTCCAAAATTCTCTGCGTTGGTGCTCTCACCATGGACACCATTCTCCGCCTTGATGAGCTCCCACACGCGGCAGGCAAATATCTGCCGCGTGAAGCGGTCGAAATCGCAGCTGGCATGGCATCAAGTGCAGCGGCTGCGATTGCCCGGCTTGGCGGCAACGTCGCGCTCTGGGCTTCTGCGGGGATTGATTCAGTAGGCGACCGCGCTGTCGCAGAGCTTTCAGCCGAAGGCATCGATTGCGCTTATATCCGGCGGCTGGAAGGCGCACGCACGGCATTTTCTTCGATCCTCGTCGATGCGAATGGCGAACGCATCATCGTGCCGTTTTATGATCGCAGGCTTGCAAGTCCGTCTGATCCGGTGCCGCCGATTGCAGCTGGAACCTATGCGGCTGTTATGACCGATGTGCGCTGGCCATGGGCTGCTGAAACAGCACTAAGTGCTGCGCGCGATGCAGGTATTCCGGCTATTCTGGATGCCGATACCGCACCCGTCGAACTGTTGGAAACGCTGCTACCGCTTGCAACTCATATTGTTGCATCGGAACCAGCCGCAATCAGCGTCACGGGCACGACGGATTTGCGTGAATGTGTCCGTATTCTCAGCAATCGCTATGATGTTTTCACATCTGTCACGGCTGGCGCAGATGGCTGCTATTGGGCGGAAGGTGCTGGCAAGCCTGTTTCCCATGTGGCGGGTTTCAAAGTCGATGCTGTGGATACGCTGGCTGCGGGCGACGTCTTCCACGGTGTTTTTGCGCATGGTCTTGTTGCGGGCAAGGAGATGACTGACATCATCAGCTTTGCCAATGCCGCTGCCGCCATCAAATGCGCGCGCTTTGGTGGACGTGCCGGTTCTCCAAGCCAGGATGAAGTTGTTTCCTTCATCGAAACCGGTATTGTTCCAGCCCGATAAGCTGGGTTTCAATCGTAGACCTTCCTCATCCTGAGCCGGTGTGAAGTGCTGCCTGAAAGGGTGAGGGCAGCGCATGCCGGCGTTCTGGGCCGAGCCAAACTTACCGAACTCCGAGTTCTCCCACGCTCTCCCAAAATCATCCGAATGCACACTGAACACGAATTGACTCTTTACTAACATGTTAGTATGTGCAAACTTAAAGTTCAAACTTGGGAGGAGCCAGTTTTGGCACATAATCATTCTGAGCAGGAGCGCTTCGGGCTCTCTGCAGCGCTTACCACGCCATTCGATGCTGATGGCAAAATCGATGTCAGCCGTGCGCTGAAACATGCTCGCGCGCGCCTCGATAATGGCTGCTCAAGCGTCACCTTGTTTGGCACCACTGGCGAAGGTTCGTCGATTGCCGATGCTGAACGCGCTGCTCTTCTCGATGCATTTATCGCACGCGGCTTCCCGGCTTCCAACATTGTTGTCGGCGTCATGGAAAATTCGGTTGCCGACGCGGTCCTTCAGTCGGCCGATGCGCTGCGTCGCGGTTGCAAGGCCATTCTTCTGGCTCCGCCTTCCTATTTTAAAAACCTCTCCGAAGAAGGTCTGTTCAACTGGTTCTCGTCTGTCTTCAAAGGTTTGGGCGAAGATGCGCGCAGCATCATTCTCTACAATATTCCATCGGTGACAGCGGTTGAATTGTCGGTCGATCTCATCAGTCGTCTTCGTGCTGCTTTTGGTGCCATCATCACCGGCGTGAAGGATTCTTCCGGCACCTGGGCCTATACGGAAAAGCTGCTTGCAGCCCACAAAGATATTGCGATCCTTATCGGCGATGAACGTGATCTTGCTGCCGGTGTACGTCTTGGCGGACAAGGTGCGATTTCAGGCATGGCCAATCTGTTCCCGGATCGTCTTTTGCGCATGGTCAATGACGGTCAGGATGATGCTGAACTTGTTGGTGCCGTGCAGCAGCTGCTGAACTATCCGGTAACGCCTGCGGTCAAGGCCATGGTTGCGCGTCATACGGGTGACAAGGAATGGCGTCGCGTGCGCGCGCCGCTGATTTCACTCAATGACGCGGATTTCGATGCGATTGGTAGTGTATTCGACCGTTTGCATCTGGCAAAAGCGGCTTAATCGCGGCATAAGCCTCGATAACAAAAAAGGGAATGGCTTTGGTGGACGATCACAACGAACCGGTAAAATTGCGGGATAAGGCTTATCAGAGCTTCACCCAGCATTTGCTGGCGCGTGATTTTCATCCGGGCCAGTTCGTTTCGCAGCGCCAGCTCGTCACCATGACGGGCTTGCCGCTGGGTGCGATCCGCGAACTGATCCCGCGCCTTGAAGCGGAAGGTCTAATCAAGACTGTGCCGCAGCGCGGGCTCCAGATCGCCCATATCGATCTTAATTTGATCCGTGAAGCGTTTCAGTTTCGCCTTTTCATCGAAAAGGAGTCGATCGCGATTTTCTGCCAGTCGGCTTCCGATGAATTGCTGCGCTCGCTGCGTGCTGCCCATGAAGATACGCTCAACCGCGCGATGAGCGAAGGCGAAACGCCGGAGCTCGAAGAGCAGGCACAGAATATCGACTGGAGCATGCATGATACGATTGTCGGCTCACTCGATAATGAAATCATCTGGCGTGCCTATCAGACCAATACGATCAAGATGCGTCTGATTAATCAGGAGCGCTTCCGTATCACCGGACGCGTTATCCCGGTCATGCAAGAACATCTTTCTGTGCTGAGTGCAATCGAGACCCGAGACCCGCAGACCGCTATGGATGCCATCGCCGTTCACATCAATAATGCACGGAAGCTGGCTTTGCAGATTTAACAACCGAGACCGGGCAAGAGGAGTTGCCGGGTTGAAGGAATCAATGGGCCAGGAAGGCCTAAGGGGAGGAGCATGTAATGAATCTATTACGTCCAACACGTCGCCAGTTTCTGGCGGGAACAGCGGCCATCGCCGCCTCAGGTGTAACAGGCATCAGCCCATCTTTCGCGCAGTCGGGTGTCGACTGGAAGAAATATGCGGGCACAACGCTCGAAGTTAATCTCATCAAAAGTCCGCGCGGTGAAATCCTTCAGAAATATCAAAAGGAATTCGAAGAGCTGACTGGCATCAAGGTTAATTCCGAACAGATGCCAGAACAGCAGCAGCGCCAGAAGGCCGTGATCGAGCTGACTTCCGGTCGTCCGAGCTTCGACGTCATCCATATCAGCTATCACGTTCAGAAGCGCCAGTTTGAAAAGGGCGGCTGGCTTGCCGATCTCAATCCGTTCCTGAAAGACCCGACGCTGACCGATGCGTCGCTCACCGAAGATGATTTCGCAAGCGCCGGCCTAACCTTCGCTAAGGATGCCAATGGCCGCTTCGGCGCACTGCCATTCTCGGTCGATTACTGGATCATCTACTGGAACAAGGAACTCTTTGCCGCCAAGGGTATCGAATTCCCGAAGACCTTCGAAGAGCTGGTTGCAGCGGCAGAAGCGCTTACCGATCCATCGACAAATACATATGGTTTCGTCGCGCGCGGCATGAAGAATGCCAATGCACCGGTCTATACCAGCCTTCTGCTCGGCTATGGCAAGCAGTCGGTTGATGCGGACGGCGACCTGCAGACGGATTCGGCCGAAGGTATTGAAGCAGCCAAGCTCTATCAGCGTCTGATGACCAAATCGGCACCTCCCGGTGTTGCAGGCTTCAACTGGGCTGAATGCCAGTCGAACTTCCTGCAGGGTCGCGTTGGTATGTGGCTCGACGGTATTGGTTTCGCACCGCCGCTTGAAGATCCGAACAAGTCGCGCGTTGTCGGCAAGGTTGGCTATGGCGTCATGCCAGCAGGCCCGAATGCACAGGCAGCGCCAACGACAGGTGATGGCATCGGCGTGACCGAAGCCTCCCAGAACAAGGAAGCCGCATATCTTTACTGCCAGTGGGCCATTTCCAAGGAAATGGGTGCTCGCCTGTTGCAGTCGGGATCGGGCGTTCCGTTCCGCAAGTCGATCATCGACGATGCAGATGTGCGTAAGGGTGTCACCATGCCGGAAGGCTGGGTTGAAGCTCTCTCGAAATCTGCACCAATCAGCCAGCTCTGCCTGCCGGTCATCGTGCCTGTCACGGAATTCCGCGACATTATCGGTGTTGGCCTCACCAATCTTCTCAATGGTGCAGACGCAGAAGCTGAAATGAAACGCGCGACGGAAGAATTCCGTCCGGTCCTCGCACGGAGCGAAGGAAAATGACATCTGCCGCCCCGATAGGAGCAAAAACGGGAGCTGCTGCAAAAGCAGCTTCCTCCACCAAGGCGGCCACAAACCGTCTGCGGCCGAGCTACTGGCCGTTTGTTCTTCCTGCCTTGATCACTGTCGGGGCGGTGATCGTCTTCCCATGGGTGTTTACACTCTGGATGAGTACCAACCAGTGGCAGCTTGGCGGCGAGCAGAGCTTTGTCGGTTTTGACAATTATCTGCGTCTTGCGACCGATATGCGCTTCTGGGAATCCATGTGGCACACGGTTGTTTACACGGTTCTGTCCGTCGTGGCCCCGATGATATTGGGTACGATTGCAGCGCTGGTGTTTGACAGCAAATTGCCCATGCGTGGGCTGCTGCGCGGCATCTTCGTCATGCCGATGATGGCAACACCGGTTGCGGTCGCGCTGGTTTGGACGATGATGTATCACCCACAGCTGGGTGTGCTGAACTATCTCCTGTCGCTGATCGGCATTCCGCCGCAGGAATGGATCTTCAATCAGAGCACGGTTATCCCGTCGTTGGTTGCTGTTGAAACCTGGCAGTGGACGCCGCTGGTCATGCTGATCGTGCTGGGTGGCCTTGCATCCATGCCGCGCGATCCGTTTGAAAGCGCGGAAATTGATGGCGCCAATGGCTGGCAGAAATTCCGTTACATCACGCTTCCGATGATCCTGCCATTTATCATGGTTGCCATTATCATCCGCTCGATTGATGCGCTGAAAAGCTTCGACATCATCTTTGCAATGACGCAAGGCGGTCCAGGAACGGCATCGGAAACCATCAATATCTATCTCTATAATGTGGCGTTTTCTTACTATGACATTGGTTACGGCTCGGCGATTGCTGTGGTGTTCTTTATTGTCATTATCGCCATGTCGATGATCCTTCTGGCGCTGCGCCAGCGGACCAAGTGGAACAGCTGAGGACAGGTCATGGCAAGCAAGTCTATTCTTTCAAAGCTTGGCACGGCACTCGTGGTGTTCGTCATCGTGTCGCCTGCAATCTTCTTCTTCGTCTGGATGCTGTCGCTTTCGTTGAAGTATGAAATCGACAACGGTGCTTATCCGCCTATCCTGATCCCTGACCGCATAGCATGGTCAAACTATACCGGGATTTTCGAGACCAATGACTTCCTGCTCTATTTCTGGAACAGTCTTCTGGTCACAGGAACCGCGACCTTGCTGGCATTGATTGTCGGCGTTCCGGCAGGCTACGGCATTGCGCGACTGCGTGCCAACAAGTCGGCAATCGTCATCATGATTGCGCGTATGACACCGGGCCTGTCTTACCTGATCCCGCTATTCCTGTTGTTCCAGACGCTCGGCCTTCTCGGCACGCTCTGGCCACAGATCATCATCCATCTGGTCGTCACC
Source organism: Brucella sp. (assembly GCF_032066345.1). Lineage (NCBI taxonomy): Bacteria > Pseudomonadati > Pseudomonadota > Alphaproteobacteria > Hyphomicrobiales > Brucellaceae > Brucella > Brucella sp. The sequence continues at coordinate 133,032 of NZ_DAMBKZ010000002.1, read as the reverse complement.
GTTCCAATCGTGATTTGGATCATGATCGGCTATTTCGAGACAACACCGATGGAGCTTGAAGAAGCAGCCATTATCGATGGTGCTTCCTCGTGGCAGGTGTTCATGAAGGTGGCACTCCCGATTGCTAAGCCCGGCGTTGTGGTGTCGCTCATCCTTGCGGTGATCTTCTCGTGGAACAATTTCGTTTTCGGCATCGTGCTTGCAAGCCGCGAGACACGCACCCTGCCGGTCGCAGTTTACAACATGCTGTCCTTTGAACAGGTCAGCTGGGGTCCGCTTGCAGCTGCAGCCCTTGTGGTCACATTGCCGGTCCTGTTGCTAACCGTATTCGCACAGCGCCAGATCGTTGCAGGTCTGACAGCAGGCGCCGTCAAATAAGAGTTGAGGTTTAAGATGGCATCTGTATCCATCCGAAATGCAATCAAGAAATATGGCAATGTCGGCGTTCTGCATGGCGTGTCAGTCAATATTGAAGACGGCGAATTTGTCGTACTCGTCGGCCCTTCGGGCTGCGGAAAATCCACGCTCCTGCGCATGATCGCAGGACTTGAGGAAATCAGCGATGGTGAAATCGCCATTGGTCCGCGTGTGGTCAATGACCTGCGCGCCAAGGAACGCGATATCGCCATGGTGTTCCAGAATTATGCGCTCTATCCGCATATGACGGTTGCCGACAATATGGGCTTCGCGCTCATGCTGAAAAACGCGCCGAAAGAAGAACGCGACAGCCGCGTTAATCGTGCAGCCGAAATCCTCGGCCTCAATAAGCTGCTCGACCGCTTTCCGCGCCAGCTTTCCGGCGGTCAGCGTCAGCGTGTAGCCATGGGCCGTGCGATTGTTCGCGATCCACAGGTGTTTCTGTTTGACGAACCGCTGTCCAATCTCGATGCCAAGCTGCGCGTGCAGATGCGCGGCGAGATCAAGGGGCTGCATCAGCGTCTGAAGACCACCACGATTTATGTGACCCACGATCAGATCGAAGCCATGACCATGGCAGACAAGATCGTCGTCATGCGCGATGGTCTGGTGGAGCAGATCGGTGCGCCGCTCGATCTCTATGATCGTCCGGCCAATATGTTTGTCGCGGGCTTTATCGGCTCGCCATCGATGAACTTCGTCAATGGCAAGATCGAGGAAGGTTCGTTTGTGGCAGATGGCGGCTTCCGTATGGCGCTGCCTCAAGGCGATTATGCAAGTCTTTCGGGCAAGGCTGTTTATGGTATGCGCCCTGAGCATATGAAGATTGCCGATAACGGCGTGCCGGTCACAGTTGAAATCGTTGAGCCGACCGGTTCGGAAATCATGGTCATGGGCAAGCTCGGCGACCAGCCAGTCACCTGCCTGTTCCGCGAACGCCTGACAGTACGTCCGGGTGATGTGCTGACCATTGCGGTTGATCCAGCAACGAGCCATGTGTTCGAGCCGGAAAAAGGTATGCGCGTTAGTCGCTAATACCGAACAACACAAAATAAAACGCCGGGGTTTTCCCCGGCATTTCTGTTTTACTCTGCGGCTTCTTTTACAGCCATCGGGTTATTCGGATGGGTCGTCCAGTTGGCATATTGTGCCGGGATAGGTGCCTTGGTGCGCGGATCGAAATCGCCGATCTGCTCCATGGTGATGCAATCTTCGACCGGGCAGACATTGACGCAAAGATTGCAACCAACGCATTCCTCATCGATCACCTCAAAGTGCCGCGCACCATTCACCAGATTGGTGATTGCCTGATGTGAGGTGTCTTCGCAGGCAATATGGCAACGACCGCACTTGATGCAGGAATCCTGATCAATACGTGCCTTGGTGACATAATTGAGGTTGAGATACTGCCAGTCACTGACATGTCCCACGGCCATGCCGCGGAAATCATCAAGCGTCTGATAGCCTTTGCTGTCCATCCAGTCGGAAAGACCATCAATCATTTCTTCAACGACCTTGAAGCCATAAGTCATTGCAGCGGTGCAGACCTGAACGGTGCCGCAGCCGAGCGCGATAAATTCAGCCGCATCGCGCCATGTGGTAATGCCGCCAATGCCTGAAATCGGCAGGCCATAGGTTTCAGGATCGCGTGCAATTTCCGCCACCATGTTCAGCGCAATCGGCTTGACCGCCGGTCCGCAATAACCGCCGTGGCTGCCGCGACCGTCAATGGACGGAACCGGCGACATGCTGTCGAGATCGACCGACACAATGGAATTGATCGTGTTGATCAGCGATACAGCATCGGTGCCATTGGCCTTTGCGCCGCGTGCAGGTTTGCGGATATCGGTGATGTTTGGTGTCAGCTTGGTGATCACCGGCATACGACTATATTGCTTGCACCATTTCACAACCATGCCGACATATTCCGGCACCTGACCGACGGCCGCACCCATGCCGCGTTCGCTCATGCCGTGCGGACAACCGAAGTTCAGTTCGATGCCGTCAGCGCCGGTTTCTTCCACCAGTGGCAGAATGGCTTTCCATGCTTCTTCTTCGCACGGCACCATGATCGATGCGATCAATGCGCGGTCGGGCCAACGCATCTTCACTTCTTTCATTTCACGAAGGTTCACTTCGAGCGGGCGGTCGGTGATCAGCTCGATATTGTTAAGACCAAGCAGACGCCGGTCAGCGCCATGGATAGCGCCATAGCGCGGACCATTAACATTGACCACCGGCGGGCCTTCGGAACCCAGCGTTTTCCAGACCACGCCACCCCAACCAGCCTTGAAAGCACGCTCGACATTGTAAGCTTTGTCAGTCGGCGGAGCCGAAGCCAGCCAGAACGGGTTTGGCGACTTAATGCCGAGGAAGTTCGTTGAAAGATCAGCCATGTTTACTCTCCTCAGCCCTGTTCCTGGCCCAAAGGCACGCTGCGGTCACGAGTAGACGGAGTTGGCGCATGAAGCGCGCCGCCCGACAGCACCGCATCGGCAAAGCCTTCAATCGCTTCGGGACGTTTCGTCAGCGTCGCATGGATCGATTCGGCAGCAACTTTGCCGTCTTCCACGGATGCAACGGTCAGATCCTGTCCACCTGCAACGCAGTCGCCCCCCGCCCAAATGCCCTCAACGGATGTGCGACGTTCATCATCGACGCTGATGCGTCCTTTGGAGAGTCCGATGCCTGAACCTGCAATTGGCTCCGGTTCAAATTTCTGGCCGATAGCCTTGAAGACCTGATCGGCTTCAAGAATGAGATACTCGCCGGTGCCGGAAAGCTTGCCGCTATCGGCATTGGTATATTCAAACACAACCGCATTCACCGTGCCGTCTTCGCTCCGCTCAAGTGCATGTGGCTGCAACCAGTGACGGATCACCACTCCATGAATCTGCGCCAGTTCCTGTTCATAGGCGCTGGCATTCATGCTTTCCTGACCGCGACGATAAACGATTGTCACGTTTTCAGCGCCGAGCTTCTTGGTCTGGATGGCAACGTCCACTGCGGTCATGCCGCCACCGATAACCACAACATTACGGCCAACAGGCAGAGACGCGAGGTCTTTTGCCTGACGTAGATTGGCGATATAATCAACGGCATCGATCACGTTGGGCGCGTCTTCGCCAACAAGTCCCAGATCATTCACGCCGGGCATTCCCATGCCGAGGAACACCGCATCATAGCCGGCCCTGAGCGCTTCAATCGTGATGTCCTGACCGAGTGTCTGGTTATACTCGATGTTGATCGCGCCGATTTTCAGCACAAATTCCAGTTCGCGCTGGGCAAAATTATTGACCGTCTTATAGGCGGCAATACCATATTCATTAAGACCGCCGCCCTTGGGGTGCGCTTCAAAAATCGTCACCCTAGACCCAAGCATCGCAAGGCGGTGCGCCGCAGAAAGACCCGCTGGACCCGCGCCAACAATGGCGATGTGCTTACCGGTATCAGGTGCGCGCTTGAATGGGTGATTGCCGGTTTCCATCAGAACATCGGTGGCATAACGCTGCAATTCGCCAATCTTGACCGGCTTACCTTCCGAAGTTTCGCGAACACACACTTCTTCGCAGAGCGTTTCGGTCGGGCAGACGCGGGCGCACATGCCGCCCAGAATGTTTTCTGAAAGAATGGTCTTTGCCGCACCGATAGCATTGCCGGTATTGATCTGGCGAATGAAACGCGGAATGTCGATGCTGGTCGGACATGCATTCATGCAAGGCGCATCATAGCAATAATAGCAGCGGTCGGATTCAACGAGGGCTTCGTGCTTGTTGAGCGGCGGATGCAGATCATCGAAAACATGCGCATAGTCGGCCTTTTCCAGCCGTGAGCCATGGATATCAGGCCCGTTCGCGTGTCCCGGATTATCAATTGCATCAATAGGCGAATTCTCTGCTGATCTCATCGATCGCATCTCCCATTTTTGCTTGTTAAGGCGCGGGTTCCCTTTGCGCACCTTGAACTCTGTTCCGGGCTGCGATCTTTATCGTCGCGTGATGCCCGTTAATGACAGGATGACAGATTTTTACGGAAGGTCAAATTTTTTATCATCTGGTCAATTTATGACTTTTAGGCACTACAAATGTAGAAAAGGCCCGGCTTTGAAAGCACGGGCCTTTGTAACTTGATGGGAGTATAAAATCAGATTGTCTCTGACTTGATAATATTGTTGTCAGAGGTTTCGTCTGTCTCAGCGCCCGGGAAAGCTTCGGCTTCTTTAGGAAGGGCAGGGCGTGAGCTTAGCACCAGCGCACAGCCAGCGATGATCACGGCAGCACCGACAAACTGGATGAGGGAGAGCTGTTCTTTCAGGAACACCGCACCAACGAGAACCGCAATCACCGTGACTGCAAATTCGACGCTAATGGCTTTTGTTGGTCCGACATTTCCGACCAGTCTGAAATAAAGCACATAGGTGAGGGCGCTCATCACACAGGCCGAGATCAGCAGGTAGATGAAGTCAACAAGTCCCGGCATAGCTGGTACAGGGATGGCAACGATCAGTGGCAAAGTCAGGATGCCGCCAAAGACGAATGCGCCAATGGTGGTTTCCCATGAGCCGGTGCCTGACAGGCGGCGGCTGGCATAATTGCTGCCGAAAGCTGCCGAGAAGCAGGAGAAAAGCACAGCAACACAGCCCATGATAAATTCAGGCGTAACCGCAACTGCCGGGAAGCCGACCAGCAGCACGATGCCGGTGACACCAAGCAGCAGGCCGATCAGGCCGCGTGATGTAATGCGCTCAAGCCCCCAGAGCTGGCTGATGACCATCGAGAAAAGCGGAATGGATGCAACGCAGATCGCGGCCATCGCTGTTCCAATGAGTGGTGTACCGTAGGAAAGGCCGATCAACTGGCCCGCAACGGTGGTTGCACCAACAACGGCAAAGGGTTTCCAGCCAGCGTGAAAATCAAGCTTACGCCCGGAAAGTTTGGCGATTGCAAACAGTGTTCCTGCGGCAATGAAGGAGCGGAAGGCAACCGCACCAACCCAGCCAAAGGCTTCGACCACGCGCAACACCACGAGGAACGATAGCCCCCATGCAATGGCTAGGAAAATATAGGTCGCGGTGTCTCTGGGTTTCATGCCGATAGGCCTTCATCATGCTGCTGGATTATCGACTATCTCATAAGGGCGAAAAGCAAAAACGCTTTCCCATCTATTCTCATACCATCTTGGAATGAAATTATGCCGTTTTTGCAGCGGCATTTTGTGCCGCCGCAGCACCGATATTGGCAAAGAAGCGATCCGCAATCTTGCGTGCGACCGAACCGAGAAGTTTCGACCCAAGTTGCGCGATCTTGCCACCGGCATCGCCACGGATCACGTAGCTCAGGATCGTGTCATTACCATCTTCAGTCAGAGTTACGTCGGTGTCGCCATGCGCAAAGCCGGCAATAGAGCCTTCACCGCGCCCCGAGATCGTATAGGAGGCGGGCGGGTTCATGTTGGAAAGTTCAAGCATTCCGTGGAAACGCACTTTGATCACTCCGAGGCTGACTTTCAGCGCGGCTCGAATTTCTGTTTCAGTCAGACGCTCCAGATCTTCGCAGCCGGGAATGCAGTTTTTCAGCGTTTCGATGTCGTTGAGTGCGTCCCAGACGGCCTGCCGGGGTGCACTAATTCTCTCTTCTCCGACGAGGTCCATGCTTTGACTAAACTCCTGATCAACCTAAATTGATGCATATGCATATATGGAACCACATCAAAAGGAAAATTTCTGTAATTTAACGGATGCATTTCTCGAATAAACTGCTTAATTATCCGCAATTAAATCGATTTGATTGACTGGGAGTACCATCATGGCAAGAGACACGGCGAAGCTTGAAGCAACGGTCGCAAAGCTGAAGAAACATTGGGCGGAATCTGCACCAAAAGACATGCGTGCCGCATTCAAAGCCGATCCGGGCCGTTTTGAGCGCTATTCGCTGTCGCTTGACGATCTGCTGTTTGACTGGTCGAAGGCCCGCGTCAATGATGAGACGGTTGCACTTTTGACTGAACTTGCTGAGGCGGCCGATGTTGAAGGCCGTCGTGCTGCAATGTTTGCAGGTGAGCACATCAACAACACCGAAGATCGCGCTGTTCTGCATGTGGCCCTTCGCGACACCACGTCGAAAGAAGTGCTGGTCGATGGCCACAACGTCCTGCCGGACGTGAAGGAAGTGTTCGACCGTATGGCTGCCTTCTCCGATGGCATCCGCTCCGGCTCCATCAAGGGTGCGACAGGCAAGAAGATCACCGACATCGTCAATATTGGTATCGGCGGTTCCGATCTTGGTCCTGTTATGGCGACGATTGCGCTTTCGCCTTACCATGATGGCCCACGCGCTCATTATGTGTCGAACATCGATGGCGCGCATATTGCCGACACGCTCAATGTGCTTGATCCGGCAACGACGCTGATCATCGTCGCGTCGAAGACCTTCACCACCATCGAGACCATGACCAACGCGCAGACTGCACGCAAATGGATTGCGGATGCGTTGGGCGAAGATGCCGTTGGCGCACATTTTGCTGCCGTCTCAACCGCGCTTGATAAGGTTGCCGCATTCGGTATCGGCGAAGAGCGCGTCTTTGGTTTCTGGGATTGGGTCGGTGGTCGTTATTCGGTCTGGTCGGCGATTGGTCTGCCAGTGATGATCGCTATCGGTGCAGATAATTTCCGCAAGTTCCTTGCGGGCGCGCACTCGATGGACGTGCATTTCCGTGATGCACCGCTGGAAAAGAACCTGCCAATCTGGCTGGGTCTTATCGGCTATTGGCACCGCGCTATCTGCGATTATTCCAGCCGCGCTGTCATTCCTTATGATCAGCGTTTGGCGCGTGTTCCAGCCTATCTCCAGCAGCTCGACATGGAATCGAACGGCAAGAGCGTGACGGTTGACGGCAAGCCTGTTTCCGGCCCAACGGGTCCGGTTGTCTGGGGTGAGCCTGGTACGAATGGCCAGCACGCTTTCTTCCAGCTGCTGCATCAGGGCACCGACACCATTCCGCTCGAATTCATCGTTGCGGCAAAGGGCCATGAAAAGCATCTCGATCATCAGCATGAAATGCTACTCGCTAACTGCCTTGCGCAGTCGGAAGCCTTGATGAAGGGCCGCACGCTTGATGAAGCCCGTGCTCAGCTCGAGTCTAAGAAGTTGCCCGAAGCGGAAGTCGAACGCATTGCACCGCATCGCGTATTCTCCGGCAATCGTCCGTCGCTCACCCTTGTTCACGACAAGCTGGACCCGTTTGCCTTTGGTCGCCTGATCGCTCTTTACGAACATCGCGTGTTCGTGGAAGCGCAGATTTTCGGCATCAATGCGTTTGACCAGTGGGGCGTGGAGCTTGGCAAGGAACTTGCAACCGAGCTTCTTCCAGTTGTTTCGGGTGCTGAGTCTGCCGAAGGCAAAGACGCTTCGACAGTGGGTCTCGTTGCGCATTTGCATGCACGCCGCAAAGCCTGATATTACAAACAGGTGGATAAGGATAAAGCCGGGTTTCACACCCGGCTTTTTTTCCGTCTAGGTATGAAGTGCTGAATGAAAATGGGAACTGAAATGAAGACCGAGATTATCGAGTTTGCCGGCGATGTACCGGGTAACGCCATTGAACTGCGTGTGCTGCGCTTTGCAGGCAAAGACAGCGATGCACCGACCGCCTATCTGCAATCGTCGCTGCATGGCGGTGAATTGCCGGGACAGGCTGCCCTGCATTTTCTCGTTCCGATGCTGAAAAAAGCATCTGAAGAAGGCCGCATTCTCGGCAATATCACGGTTATCCCACAGGCAAATCCGATTGGCTCGAACCAGTGGCAGGCACATCAGCATCTGGGCCGTTTCGAGTTTTTCTCGGCGGTTAATTTCAATCGCGCTTTCCCGCTGCTGCCGGATTTCGACACGTCTGAATTGCCCGGCCCGGACGCGCCGGTAGCGCTTGCACAGCGTTTGAAAAGCACACTTCTGAAGCTTGCTCTCGAAAATGATATTGTGCTCGATCTTCATTGCGATGATGAAAGCGAAAACTACGTCTATATCGCCAAGGAATTTGTGGAAGACATGAAGGATCTGGCCGTGGCGCTCGGCTCGACCGCGATCCTCGCATGGGACACGACAGCGGACGCAGCCTTCGAGGAAGCCTGCGCACATCCTGTTCTTCAATTGCCTGCCGACAAGCGCAACATGAAGCGCCGCTCCGTCACTACGGTTGAATTCCGGGGCTTAAGCGATGTCTATGCTGACATGGGCAAAGGTGATGCCGAAGGCCTTTACAAGTTCCTCGTCCATCGTGGTGTCATTGTCGACGAAAGCGTAAAGCTCGATCTCGACTACAAGGGCCTCATCACGCCGCTTGAAAATGTAGAGATGCTGCGCGCGCCGGAAGGCGGTATGGTGCTTTATCATGTGGTTCCGGGCGATGTGGTGGAAGCGGGTGCAAAGCTTGTGACCGTCGTGACCCGTCCGGGTGAACCGGAAGGCGACATTACGCTGACCTCGCCGCAGGCAGGCCGTATCCTCACCCGCCGCACATTGCGTTATGTCCGCCGTGGTGACGATTTGCTGAAACTGCTCGGCTCAAAGCCATCGGCAGTCAAGAAGCGTTCCGGTGCGTTAGAGGCATGAGTGCATCCCTTTCCTCCGAAAAGTTGAAATCAATCCGTGCCATCCTGTTCGATAAGGATGGCACATTGATCGATTTTGACCGCACATGGTTTACCGTGTCTTGGAACCTCGCACAGCGCACCGCCAATGGCGATGAGCATCGTGCACGCTCGCTGCTCGACGCTGGCGGTTATGACTGGGAAGCATCGCGTTTTCGCGCCAATTCGGTGATTGCTGCCGGTACGGTCGAAGACATCGTTCAGCTCTGGCACCCGGAAATTGACGAGGCTGGTTTCAAAGCCAAAATCGCTGAGTTTGATAGTTATACGGTTGCTGAAGGTGCGCGTTCTGCGGTTGCAATTGAAGGCTTGAAGGAAACCTTGGAAACCCTTCGCGAGATGGGTTTTATCCTTGGCATTGCGACTAACGATTCAGAAGCGGGCGCCCATGCCACAGCCAAGGCGCTGGGGATTGACCATTTGTTTGACGTCGTGATCGGGTATGACACGGCAGAGCGCCCAAAGCCATTTGCAGACCCATTGATCTATTTTGCGAAAAAAGTGGGCCTCGAACCGGGCGCAATCGCCATGGTGGGCGACAATCTGCACGATCTTGAAACGGCACATGCTGCAAAAGCTGGTCTCGGCGTTGGTGTTCTGTCTGGCAACAGCCCACGCGAAGCGCTTGAGCCTCATGCCGATGTGGTGCTTGATTCCATCGCTGACTTGCCAGCTTTGTTCAAATGATCCTGGCTGGATGGTAAAACCCCATCCAGCAGCCATTTTGTCATTTCCGGCCAAAGACTTTGAGAAAATCGCGAGCGGAAAAAGCCGAGATGACCGATTGGCTGGCCGCCAGTGTCGGCTGGTGAATACCAGCGCTGCTCAATTGGCGCGCTGGTATGATAGCTTAAAAAGTGGCTGACGGCGCGCCGCGTTCCCCATGGATCATCTTCCAGTCCGACTGCAAGAACAGGCGTTTTGACCTTGGCCAGAAGCTCAGCTGCGCCAAGCTGCGGATCGTCAAAGAAATAGTTCTTCATCCGGCACCACCGAGCCCAATCGCGGAATACCGATCCGGGGATCGGCTCACCATTCATCCAGCGCGGCATACTAGGTGTGAGGTAGGAGACAGGCACGCCAACGATATTCATGCGTAGCCAGACCCATTTATCGTCCAGAAGATGCACTGCACCCGACATGGTTGCCACCATGCCATAACGTGAGAAAACGTTGGAACAATCAGAAATGCCCAATGCCTGTCCGCCAAACGATTGGCCGATGCCAACCGTCTCATGTCCTGGCGCAACTGCCTGCAAACAGCGGAGTGCGGCAGGAAAATCCTTAACGGCCCAATCCTTGAAACGGATTTCGGGTACTGCTTTGCGGGCACGGCGGGAAGCGGCGACGCCACGATAATCGTAAGTTAGAACCGCGCGCGCACCGTTGGCGATGAGGTGCTTGGCAAAGGCGGAATAAAAGCCTTGCGGCACGGCGGTTGCCGATGAAATCAGCACAAGGGGCTTTCTGCCTTCGCCATGGAACAGCTGCCCACAAAGTGGGAAGCCGTCGCTGGCTTCAAAGGTGACTTCTTCAATCATCGGCCCATTCCCTTTGACACAATGCTCTACCGTCTGCGGCTCAGCAGAGCCGCAGTTTGTCATCCTTAATGATTGAGACTGTTTAGTCTCTCAGTTCACGACGCAGGATTTTGCCGACATTGGTTTTCGGCAGTGCGTCACGGAATTCGACTTCGCGCGGACGCTTATAGTTGGTGAGGCGCTGGGCGCAGAAGGATTTCACGTCTTCTTCCGTCAGGTTCGGATCGCGGCGCACCACGTAGAGTTTCACGACTTCACCTGAATGTTCGTTTGGAATGCCAACGGCTGCCGATTCCACGATGCCGGGATGTTCCGCAGCCACTTCCTCGATTTCATTCGGATAGACGTTGAAGCCGGAAACGAGGATCATGTCCTTCTTGCGGTCAACGATCTTGGTGAAACCGTTTTCGTCCATGAAGCCCATGTCGCCGGTACGGAAGAAACCGTCTGGCATGATAGCGCGGGAAGTTTCATCGGGGCGGTTCCAGTAGCCGAGCATGACCTGAGGGCCACGCACGCAAATCTCGCCCACTTCACCAAGCGGCTGATCCTTGCCGTCATCATCACGAATGACAATATCGGTCGATGGCATCGGAAGACCAATGGTCCCGCTAAACTCGGTCGCATCAAGTGCATTGGCTGAAGCAACAGGCGAGGTTTCGGAAAGGCCATAGCCTTCCGTGATGTGACAACCGGTCATTTGCTGCCAGCGTTCAGCCACAGGGCGCTGCACTGCCATACCGCCACCCAGTGTGAGAATAAGCGGCTTGAAGTTCAATGCTTTGAATTCATCATTGTTCATCAAGCCGTTGAACAGGGTGTTGAGGCCGGGAAAAATATGGAACGGATATTTCTGCAGCTCTTTGACGAATGCAGGAATGTCGCGCGGATTCGGAATGAGGATATTGCGCGCGCCAAGCTTCATGCCGATCATCGCGTTCACGGTCAGCGCGAAGATATGATAGAGCGGCAATGCGCAAACGAAGTTGAGTTCCTTAGGCTTGCCCTTGTTCTGGAAGGCTACATCCATCCAGAGCTGCATCTGCTCAACATTGGCGAGAATATTGGTGTGGCTGAGCATTGCGCCTTTGGAAATGCCTGTGGTGCCGCCGGTGTATTGCAGGAAGGCGAGGTCGGAATTGCCGACCGGAACTGGGTTGAAGGATTTGCCGCGCCCCTGCGCCAACGCATCCTTGAAGCGCACATGGCCCGGAATATTCCATGCTGGCACCAGCTTCTTTACCTTGCGCACCACCAGATTGATGATGTGGCCTTTAAAGCCATGCATATCACCCATCGTGGCAACAATAATGTTCGGTACATGGATGGAAGCCAGTGATTTCTGAACCGTCGCTGCGAAATTTTCGAGCACAACCAATGCTTTTGCACCAGAGTCGTTTAGCTGATGCTGAAGCTCGCGCGGTGTATAAAGCGGGTTGACGTTGACGACGACCAGACCGGCACGAAGAATTGCCGAAATAGTAATCGGATACTGCAGAATATTTGGCATCATGACGGCGACGCGGTCGCCCTTGACCAATCCACGCGACTGAAGCCAGGCAGCAAGCCCGCGCGAGTTTTCGTCCAGATCCTTATAGGATAGATCCTTGCCCATGCAGGTGAATGCCGGTCTGTCTGCAAACTGACGGCACGCATTGGAGATCATGTCGCCAATCGAAGTGGCTTTGCTCAGATCAATCTCATGCGGAACGCTTTTCGGATAGGATTTCAGCCAAATCTTATCCAGTGCAGGTGATGCTTCAGCTGCAGTGCCCACTGCTGGGCTCGACGTGGTTTTGGTTTCTGTTGCCTTTTTTACCATGCCTTCTCCCCGGATTGCTCCGTCCGTTGTTTGAGCAGCAAGCCCGCCACCCTTCTCCCAATGATGCCAGATCCTCAATAAAGGAAAGGCACGCTCCTCAAAAATTAATGTGGTCGACTTTCGTCGTAATCGCAAGAGTTACATTGACGTAAGCGTAAATTAAAATTTGAGAGAACGTCTCTCCCAATAATTACGGAGAGGGGTTCACGATGCGGTGAGGGAATGTCTATTGGAGATACAAAGTGCAGCTTTACGCGACAGGAACCGGTTCGCGGCGCATGGATTTCATCATGGTTTTGATGGTTTTTCCACCATCGCTGACCAGATCAAACCCGCGTTCACTTCTGAGCCATTCATTGAGCAGGCCACCCAATACGGCGAGCAGGATTTGCGCGGCTGAAAGGGAAGTCCATTCGCTGGAAAGCTCTCCGCGCCGTTCTGCAACTTCGAGCAGTCCTGTAAAAAGCGAAAGCACATTCGCGCGTGCTTCTTTTAGATGCTCAACGAGCGGAGCGATCTCGCCGACATATTCACAACGTTGGTGGATGATCGTGAATAGATTCTGCTGCCGCTCATTGGTGATGAACAGTTCAAGTGCTGTCAGGATCGACTGTTCAAGAACATAAAGAGGATTGGGATGGTCACAGGCCGCCGCCTGTAGCATAATCTCTTCATGTGGGAAGCGAGTGCGGTTGATTAGCGCTTGAAAAATGTCGAGCTTGTCGTGAAAATGGAAGTAGATCGCACCGCGTGTCACACCAGCATGACACGCAATCTCCATCAGAGTAGATTGCGTTAAACCGCGTTCCAGAAAGACATGCTCGGCGGCCGTCAGAATAGCATCACGGGTTTCCGCGGCCTCGGCTTTGGTCCTGCGCATTCGGGTTCTTTCGATATTCCAAGGTGAATGAAAACCCCAAAGCCGTATCGGGATTTTACTTCACAATTGGGATAAATCATTCGTGATATGTAACATTAGGTGATTGACTATAACACGGTAATTCGTATTTACAAACATTCGTGTATGTTTATTCGGCCGCACCGTGCGACATCAAGGGCAACTCCCATTATGACCATGAACCGTTCTATTCGGCTTTTTGCGGCAGGAGCCGCATTTTTCATTATTTCAGGACAGTCTGCCTATGCGCAGGCGCCAGGAGGGGCTACGCCACCACCTCCGCCGGTCACTGTTACAGAACTCAAGGCGCAGAACGTTTCAGTCCCTTATGAATATGCCGCTCGAGTGAGCGCATATCGTGATGTTCAGGTGCGTGCTCGCGTTGGCGGCATTCTTTTGCATCGCAACTTTATTGAAGGCACGGAAGTCAAAGCTGGCGACGTGCTTTTCGAGATCGATCCGGCACCATATGAGGCTGAAGCTGCTCGCGCACAGGCGCAGGTTGCGCAGGCTGAGGCTACCTATCAGCAGTCGATCCGCGATGCGGAACGGGCCGAGCAGCTCGTTCAGCAGAAGGTGCAGAGCACAGCCGTCCGTGATACTGCCCTGGCGACGCGAGACCTTAACAAGGCTGCAGTTGCGGCTGCCAAGGCGCAGTTGCGCACGGCAGAACTGAACCTGAGCTATACCAAGGTTACGGCGCCTATCAGCGGCATCACCAGTCTCGAACAGGTTTCCGAAGGCAGTCTGATCGGTACTGATGCTTCGTCGAGCCTGCTGACATCGATCACCCAGATCAATCCGGTTTACGTCAACTTCTCCTTCACGGACTCGGAAGCTGCGGAAATCCGCAAGCTGCGTGAAGCACGCGGAGCGACGGGACAGGATGCGGATCGTCTACGCATCCGGATTCTGTTTGGTGACGGTGATGCCTATGACCATGAAGGCACCATCGACTTCACATCCTCTTCGCTCGATACGGAAACCGGAACGCTTGGCGCCCGTGCTGTCGTTGACAATCCTGATCAGCGCTTGATCCCAGGTCAGTTTGTTCGCGCATCGATCCTTGGCGTAACCATCGACAACGCAATTCTGGTTCCAAAAGCGGCTCTGATGCAAAGCCCGCAAGGCCAGTTCGTCTATGTTGTGAACAAGGAAAACGTTGCGGAAGTTCGGCCAGTTACGGTTTCCCGCGAACTGACGGATGCATGGCTCGTCAGCAAAGGCGTTCAGGCTGGCGACCGTATCATCACCGAAGGTGTGATCAAGGCGGCCCCAGGCAAAACGGTTCAGCCGGTTGAAGCTTCAGCTGAGAAGGCTGCAGGCGAAGCTGGAGCAGAGGCCGGAAAAGAACAGGCGGCAGACAAGCAATGAATAGATTCTTCGTCGACCGTCCGGTTTTCGCGGCGGTCATCTCCATCATCATTGTGCTGGCAGGCCTCATTGCGATGCGGATCCTGCCTGTCGCGCAATATCCCGAGCTGACGCCGCCCCAGGTTGTCGTCAGCGCGACCTATCCGGGCGCAAGTGCTGAAACGGTCACGCAAACCGTTGCGGCACCGCTTGAGCAGCAGATCAATGGCGTCGAGAACATGCTTTATATGCAGTCCTCGAGCCTTGGCAGCGGCACCATGCAGCTGACCGTGACCTTTGCTCTGGGCACCGATCCGGATCAGGCAACGATCAACGTCAACAACCGTGTTCAGCGTGCAACTTCGTCTCTGCCGCAGGAAGTGCAGCGTCTCGGCGTGACCGTCGATAAGCGCTCCAGCACCATTCTCGGCATGGTGGCGATGTTCTCCACCACGGATCGCTATGACCGTACGTATGTTGGTAACTACGCGCTTTTGAACGTCATCGACGACCTCAAGCGCCTTACTGGTGTGGGCGATGTTCAGCTTCTCGGCAACATCGATTATTCGATGCGCGTCTGGCTGCGTCCGGACAAGCTTGCACAGTATAATCTGACACCAACCGATGTTCAGACGGCAATTCAGGAACAGAACGCACAGTTTGCGGCAGGTCGCTTTGGCGATCAGCCTGATCCGCAGGCAGGGCCGTTTACTTACACGGCAACAACGCAAGGCCGTTTGCCGGACGCATCAGCGTTCGAAAACATCATTCTTCGTTCCGACAAGAATGCTGCAACGCTGCGTCTTAAGGACGTTGCCCGTGTGGAACTGGGTACAGAAAGCTATCTGGTAGATAGCGCCCTCAACGGCACTCCGGCTGTTCCGATTGCGATTTATCTGCAACCGGGCGCCAACGCGCTCAACACGATGGAGCTTATTCAGAACCGCATGGCGGAGCTGAAGGCAAGCTTCCCTGAAGGCATCGACTATTCGGTTCCATTCGATACGACCAAGTTCATTAAGGTCTCTGTCGAGGAAGTGATCCATACTTTCATCGAGGCTATCATCCTCGTTGTTCTGGTGGTCTTCATCTTCCTTCAGAACTGGCGTGCAACGCTTATTCCGGTCATCGCGGTTCCGATCTCGATCATCGGTACATTCGCAGGCATGTATGTGCTTGGCTTCTCCATCAACCTGCTGACATTGTTCGGTCTGGTTCTGGCGATCGGTATCGTCGTGGACGACGCCATCGTGGTGTTGGAAAACGTCGAACGTATTATGACGACCGAGAAACTGCCGCCGCGCGAAGCTGCCATCAAGGCAATGAGCGAAGTGACGGGGCCGGTTATCGCGATTGTTCTGGTGCTCTGCGCCGTGTTCATTCCGGTCGCCTTCATGGGCGGTCTGGTCGGCGAAATGTATAAGCAGTTCGCTGTTACGATTGCGATTTCGGTGACGATCTCCGGTATCGTGGCTTTGACGCTGACGCCCGCACTCTGCGCGCTGATCCTGAAGCCCGGCCATCATGAGCCGATGCTGCCATTTCGTATCTTCAACCGCTTCTTCGACAGTTTGACGCGCGGTTATACCAACGGCGTGCGCTTCTTCCTGAAACGCGCTGCTATTGGCTTGCTGATTTTTGCAGGTCTGTTGGGCGGTACATATTATCTCTTTGAGAAAGTACCGGGATCGCTTCTGCCAGACGAAGATCAGGGCTTCCTGTTCAGTGTGGCCATCCTACCGCCAGCGGCATCGCTGGAGCGCACAAGTGCGGTTCTTCATGAGGCCAGCGAAAATATTCGTAAGCATCCCGCGGTAGAAAGCGTGTTTGAAGTCTCCGGCTTCGACCTGCTCTCGGGTGGTCTTAAGACCAGTGCCGGTACGATGTTCATCATGCTCAAGGACTGGAAAGAACGCACGACGCCGGATCTCGACGCGCGCAATCTGCCCGGTGCAATCATGGGTATGAATGCGGGCATTCAGGATGGTCTGGTTCTGGCATTCAACCCACCTCCGATCATGGGTCTCAGCACGACCGGCGGTTTCGAACTTTACGTGCAGGATCGTACGGGTGGCGGTGTTGAATCGCTGACTAATGCGACCAAGCTTCTGACAGATGCCGCGGCCAAGCGCCCGGAACTGACGGGTGTGCGCACAACGTTTGATCCGAACGTGCCGCAGTATGATATCCAGCTTGACCGTGAAAAAGCCAAGGCGATGGGCGTGCCGATCAATTCGGTCTTCACCGCCATGCAGGCGACCTTCGGTAGCGTTTACGTCAACGACTTTACGCTTTATGGCCGCAACTATCAGGTCAATCTGCAGTCGGAAGCCGAGTTCCGCCGCGACCCGAGCGATTTGAAGCATGTGTTTGTGCGCGCCGATTCTGGCAGCATGATCCCGCTGAGCGCACTGGTAACGGTCAAGCGCGTTGTTGGCCCTGATCAGCTTGAACGTTTCAACGCGTTTAATGCGGCTAAGGTCACGGGTAATCCGGCACCGGGTTACACGTCGGGTGACTCGATCAAGGCGATGCAGGAAGTGGCTGCTGAAGTGCTCCCGCAGGGCTATCAGATTGCATGGACTGGCTCTGCCTATCAGGAAGTCACGACAAGCGGCAGCGGTAGTCAGGCTATGATCTTCGGCTTGCTTATGGTGTTCTTGATCCTTGCCGCCCAGTATGAACGCTGGAGCCTGCCACTGGCAGTCATTACCGCTGTGCCTTTCGCGATCTTCGGTGCGTTGCTGGCAACTGATCTGCGTGGTCTGACCAACGACGTCTACTTCCAGATCGGTCTGGTGACGCTCATAGGTCTCGCGGCAAAGAACGCGATTCTGATCGTGGAATTTGCAGTGTTGCAACGCGAAGAGGGTAAGTCAGCCATCGAAGCTGCTGCTGAGGCTGCTCGCCTGCGCTTCCGTCCGATTGTGATGACGTCGCTGGCGTTCATCCTTGGTGTGGTCCCGCTGGCAATCAGCTCTGGTGCAGGTTCGGCAAGCCGTCACTCGATCGGTACCGGCGTTATCGGTGGTATGTTGGCTGCGACCTTCATCGCGACCTTCTTCATTCCGATGTTCTATAGCCTGATCGCACGCAAGCCGCCCAAAAAGCGTCCTGATGATGTAGCTGGAGCGCCAGCGCCTGTGCAGCAGCAGGCAGCACATGGCGACGAGAGCGGTGCGACGCACTAAAAGTGATCAGCCCCGGCATATTCCTACGGATGTGCCGGGGTTAGAGAATAAGAAAAAGCCCCGCTCTCAAGCGGGGCTTTTTGTTGAATGCCGTAAGGCGCCAACGGAGCATCTGATGACTCAAGCGCATCCTATGGCCCATCATTATTTGGAAGCTTATGTGCGAAGTCTACCAAGCGCTATCCGCACCTGTTCGCTACGCTTCGTCAAAATCCATCGCCATCTACAGGCTCGTGACCGACAATCTATCTCGGGATCACCTGACTTTCTTAGAAATGCGTCATTATGCTTTGAGCAATCGCCCAAAGGATAATTGCTGCAGGAACAGTCAGGCACGCCAGAAAAATCCCAAAGAACACATAGGTTGCTTCATTCGGCGACCGCTGGGTCTGTGCAGGAGACTTGTGCCAATGAGTGCTGATGCCTTGGTACATGTATAATTCCTCCTTCTCCTCGATTTTGATTATCGATTAAAAGAAGAATTCTTCAATAACAAATAAACATATGGATTTATTGGGAAAATGTGATATAAGGCGACACGAAATTACATAATAAGACGCGATTTAGCGCTTTAGTTTCCTGAAAATCTAATTCAATATTTTGATTTCAAATAATTTTACTTATGTACTGTAAGTATCGAATGGTCGGAAATTTCAATAATCACTGAAAATTCGCGGTGCTGCGTTCCCGTTGGTGCGACAAAATGGCACGAAATTCTGCGGCATGCGTCGGTCAAAGAGTGGCATGAACGGGCGTAATCCGTAGCACAGATGATTCTGCCACGCGATTCATGCGCAGCTGTTGCAGGTCTTAATCAATAGAAGCTGGTTGGGAAGTAGCGCAGATAGAGCTCTGTGAGTTTGCCCTGCTGCTGTAATGACTGCAACGCACTGTTAAAAGCGATTGCCAGAGCAGCATTCTTTTGAGCGACAGCAATTGTCAGACCTGAGCCAAGATATTGCGGTGCCAGATATGGCCCGTCTGTGAAGACGCAGCAGTCATGAGCCTGATCACTCTCAAGCCAGAATGACAGCGACATGCCGTCATCAAAAGCAGCGGTGATCTCACCTTTTTGCAGTGAAGCTAAGAGAGCAGCTCGGTCGGGAAATGGTTTGGCAACGGCTTGCGGAAAATATGCTTTTAAAAGCTGTTCATGCGCAGAGCCTGCTACAACGCCAATGTCTTTGCCGCGTGTTGAAATCGCCGCAGGTTCGGAAAAGCTATTTGCTTTTTTGGTTATGAAGCGTGCGGGAAAGCGCATATAGGCGCGGGTGAAAACGAATTTCTGCCGGCTTTGTGCATTGACACTCAAGCCTGCGATGATTGCTTCCGCTTCACCACTTTCCAGTTTGGCTTCAAGTTCATTCCAGGGAACAGCCTCGATCTGACATATGTCGCTCAATCCCATCTGACTGCAGAGCGCTTTCGCAAGGTCAATATTGTAGCCTGAAAGCTGTCCGGCTTCGTTAAGTGCATTGAAGGGCGGGAAATCGAGCGTCGTCACGAAGCGCAGCCGATTAAGTCCCTGAAGGGATGGCAAGGCCAGCCTTTCCTTCTGGTTGAAGAAGTCAGGTGCCTTGGGCGCGGGCTGGGCGCCGACGGAGATGCCGCTGGCAAGCCAGCAAGCTGCAACCGCTATGCTCAAAAGGTGCCGTTTCATTGGAGCCTTGTTTAAGCAATATCTGATAATTTCACGTTAATAGAGCCTATGTGGAAAACTATGCAATGAATTTGAATGGGTTGGCATTAGTTTGACCGTAAAGGTCCTGAATATAGTCAAAGTTAAATAATTCTGTTTCAATTTAAAATAGAATGAAATAAATATCTATATAGAGGGGTTATTTTCTAAATACATAATTTAGTTAAATAAATAATCCTCATAGAGAATTATAATAAATATTAGTGAAAAATAAAAATAGTCCATTAGTAGTGCGGGGGTACTATGAGTAACGGATCGATTGCTTCCGATCTGGGGATATGCACGGCCATATCTGCCAGATTGGAGCGACGCGGTGTGTCGCGTGATTGCCTGACGAAAGCCTATGAAGCATCCATCATCAACGGGACAAGCTTTTGCGCCGAAATTTCGCATCAGCGGGGTGTTTCAGAGACGTTGTTGTTTGAAGCAATAGCCGACTATCTCGAATTGACATTCACAGAGGAGGTCCTCTCGTCACGCGTCTTTGTTACGGGTGAAGAGACATCGGCGATTTTTACGGAGCCAGGACAGTTGATGGTGCTCGGAAAGGACGGCACTTCCTATCTTTATCTCGCCCCGACTGAAAGTCGTATTGCAAAACTGCGCGACCATATTCAGCAAACACCAGAACTGCGGGAGCGGATTAGGATTTCCACACCGTCGGTCATCAAGAAGATTCTTCGCCAGCGCCATCAGAAGGATTTGATCGCGCGGGCGCATGGAATGACGCCGCAGCTGTTTTCAGCAGCCCGGGTCCTTGAAACGCCACAGGCTTTCATCATTGCAATGGGGCTTTATGCATTTATTGCAAGTTTCGTGAATTGGCCGTCAAAAACTATTCTATTCCTGCACGTCTGTCTGACATTGTTTTTTTTCGGCTGTGTACTCATCCGCCTCTTCGCAGCGGTTTCAAGCCGTCGTCTGCGTTTTCCAGAAATAGTGCCGTTTAATCGACGCGACTTGCCGGTCTACTCTGTTCTGGTACCGCTCTATCGTGAACAAGCAGTTGTGGGGCAACTAATTGCTTCGCTGGAGAGGCTTAACTGGCCGCGCAGCAAACTCGATATCAAACTTGTCTGCGAGAGAGACGATTTTGATACCATTGGGGAAATCAGGGCGAGGGCTCTTCCATCAAATTATGAGCTGGTTCTTGTTCCAACAGGCGGTCCGCGCACCAAGCCGAAGGCGTTGAACTATGCGCTTCAATTTGCACGCGGCGAAATCATAGCCGTCTTCGATGCAGAGGATCGTCCTCATCCAGATCAGCTGCTTGAGGCATGGCAGGCGTTTCAGCGGGGTGGCGATCAGCTTGCTTGCGTTCAGGCGCCTTTGATTATCGGAAACTTCCGGCAAAACCTGCTCACGCGTATGTTTGCATTTGAATATGCCACACTGTTCCGTGGGTTGTTGCCATGGCTTGCTTCCCAAGGATTGGTTATCCCACTGGGCGGCACATCCAATCACTTCCGCCGTTCATGCCTTGACCAGGTTGGTGGGTGGGACGCCTATAATGTCACCGAGGATGCCGATCTTGGAATGCGGCTCGCTCGCTTTGGTTACGGTATCGATGTTATCACGCGGGGCACCGTCGAAGACGCGCCGGTTGACTATTCGGTCTGGCATAAGCAGCGCACGCGCTGGATCAAAGGCTGGATGCAGACATGGCTCGTTCATGGACGTAATCCATATGCCACCTGGCGCGAGCTTGGCTGGTGGCGCTTCGTCGTCAACCAGATTTACACCTTGGGTATTATCGGTTCGGCGCTTCTGCATCCATTCATGCTGGTGACCGTGCTGGTTCTTGCAGGGTTTATGCTGTTTGGCCCTCTCGATTCCCAAAACCAGTGGCTGTTGCGCATTGATATGATCAATATCATGCTGGCCTACCTGAGTTTCTATGTGCTTGGATCGAAGACTATGGAGCCGACGGAATTAGGCGGTTATGCCTATATTCTCGCCATCCCAGCCTATTGGGTCTTGATCTCAGTTTCGGCATGGCGAGCTCTGTGGCAGCTGGTGTGGAAGCCGCATCTCTGGGAGAAAACACCACACCAGCCAAGCACGTTCTATTTGCCGGAATCGGATGCCGCCGGTGTTTTGGAAGCAAGAAACTCAGCGCCTCGTCCGATAATGGATTGATCTTCGGGGCCGATGGCTTCGAGATCACGCCCTTCATAAGGCAAACTCAGGAGAATGCGCCGGATTGCAGCCAATCTGGCGCGTCTCTTATCGTTGGATCGAATAATCGTCCATGGCGCGTAACCGCTATCTGTGCGCTCGAGCATGACATGCAGCGCTTTGGAATAGTCATCCCAGCGTGAAATGCCCGCAACATCCATCGGTGAGAATTTCCAGCTTTTCAGTGGGCTGTGGCGGCGCTCATGGAAACGCTTGAGCTGCATTTCCTGTCCGATATCCAGCCAGAACTTGAACAGGTGGATACCTTCGGTGACGATCATCCGCTCGAAATCAGGCGTTTCCGTCAGAAACGTTTCAAGTTGCTCGGGCGTACAGAACTGCATGACGCGCTCAACACCTGCACGGTTATACCAGGAACGGTCGAAGGTGACGAATTCACCGGACGTGGGGAAGAGCTGTACGTAGCGCTGAAAATACCATTGACCGCGCTCGGTTTCAGTGGGCTTTGGCAAGGCGACATTGCGCGCAGTTCTGGGGTTCATGAACTGCCGGATGGTGAAGATTGTTCCACCTTTGCCAGCAGCATCCCGCCCTTCAAAGACGCTGATTACCCGTCCACCGGTACTTTGCAGCCAGTATTGCATTTTGACGAGCTCGATTTGAAGCCGCTCCAGCGTTTCCTCATAATCCTTCGATTTCATTTTATCAGGATAAGGATATCCGCCAGATTGCAGAGCCTGGTCATCAATCCAGTCCGGAAGCTTGGGATCGTTGATATCGAACTTGTGGGTGTCGCCTTCGATTTTGATCTTCAGAGGCTTGTCGCCGGATTTTGAATTGTCTTTTTCCGCTTTCTTTTTGTTAGCTGTCTTTGAACTGTCACCCACGGCAAGCTCCTTTGGTTTATATAAAGGCACGTTTACGCAGTGCCCGCCGAACCTAGTGCATGCCGCAGAAATTGGGAAACCGTCTTCGCGGGGAAATCAGTTTACTGGGCTGATTTCTAATCCCGCTACGATCCGGTGACGACATGCGCAAGAACAAGGACTTAAAGCGCATCATTTGGAAATGATAAAATGCGATACGCTTTAATGCATGATATGGGCTGTTTATAAGCCGCGTAAAGGATCGTTGACCCGCTTTCGGGACAATTACATGCGTAAGGTAAATGGCTTGCGCGCTGTCTGAATTGAGAGATTTGAGAATGAGTGAAAGCAGCAACCAACCTTCTCCCGGTTCCGAGCCAGAGGAAACCCTCTTTGCTCCGCTTCTCAGGGTCAAGGGTGTGCTTATTGCCAGCATGGTGTTGGTGGTTTGCATCATGGTGCTGGAGTTGCCCTTGTGGTTTCGCATCCTTTTGATGGTTCTGGTCGTCGTTGGCGCCATCTGGGTCGCAAGCGCCACGCGCGATGACCCTGTTGAGGAAAAGCTGCAGGATGAACATCCCGTCAATGAAATGGCTGGTGTTTCCGGTGAGCGGCTTGCCGATCTTTTGACCGATCCGATGATTGTATTTGATCAGCGTGGAACTGTGCTGTTCGCAAATGCTGCAGCGCTCAGTGCCTTCCAGTCACTTGAAAAAGATACAGGTCTTTATCTGCGGTTTCGTGCTCCGGAAATGCACGCACTTATTCAAGGCGTGATTGCTGACGGTGAGCCGCGCAGCATAGATTATTTCGAGCGTGTGCCGATTGACCGCTGGTATAAGGCGATGGTGAAGGCTCTAAGGGATGCATCGGGCCAACCGGAACTTTTCGTTCTTTTGTTCCGCGATCAAAGCGAAACACGTCGCATCGACCGTATGCGTTCGGACTTTATCGCTAATGCAAGCCACGAGTTGCGCACGCCGCTTGCCTCACTGCTTGGGTTCATCGAGACGCTGCAAGGCCCGGCTCGCAATGACGCAGGCGCACGCGAGCGCTTTCTGGGTATCATGCAGAAGCAGGCCGAGCGCATGTCGCGTCTGATTGACGATCTGCTTTCTCTCTCACGTTTGGAGATGCGCGCGCATTTGGCTGTGAGCGAATGTGTGGATATGACCGCTGTGCTCAATCACGTAGCCGACACGCTGACACCTCTCGCCGCGGGTCTTGATGTCGTCATTGAGCGGCACTTCCCGGATCATCCGGTGAATGTGACTGGCACCAGAGATGAACTTATCCAGGTTTTCCAGAACCTCGTTGAAAATGCCTGTAAGTATGGGCAGGGCGGCAAACGTATCATTCTAAGCCTGGACGAAGAGAGTAGCGAAAATGCCTCGGAAGTTGTAGCTTCGGTGCAGGATTTTGGTCCGGGCATTGCTGCCGAGCATCTCCCGCGTCTGACCGAACGCTTTTACCGCATCGATGTCGAAACAAGCCGCGCTCAAAAGGGAACAGGTCTGGGACTTGCTATCGTCAAGCACATCCTCGCTCGCCATCGCGCCCGCCTTGTTGTACGCTCGCAGCTTGGCGAAGGTTCTACCTTTATGGTCCGTCTGCCCAAGCGGGCGTAGGCAGAGCATCCATGCTTCTTATAGCATTTCCAGCAAAAGTGCGAAGCGGTTTTGCGTCGGATAATGCGTAAAAACAAATAGTTACAGCGGTTCCAACGATTCTTTCTTAACTGGAACCGCTGTAACGGACAGTTGGGAGCCGCCTTGAGGAGAGAGAGCAAAGAAAAAACCCCGGAGCGGAAACTCTGCCGGGGTTTAAATTTATTGGACGCTGGTAAAGGAGATTAGCGCGCGCGACGACGTTCCGCCGTCGGCTGGAAAGCCAGCTTCGAATGATAGCTGCAATACGGGCTGGATTCACCGGATTCACTGCCGCAGAAGTGGAAATCTTCATTGAGTGGATCGCCGATCGGCCACTTGCAGGTGCGCTCGCTGAGCTGCAGAAGTGTCAGCTTGCGGGAGATTGGAACAACGACATCTGACGCTGGGCGTACGACGCGTTCTGTTACGGCATCTGCAACATATTCCATCTGAAGCGCGGTTGCGCCGACGGTCTGCGTGACAGTTGCTGTGCGAATGGTTGTGGTCGCCTGTGGGCGGCTTGCACCATTGCTATGGGTGGTTGCTGCAGGACGCGGGGTCGCTGCAACAGTATTTACTTTTTTACTGCGTGGGGCTGCGGTCGTGGTCTTACCACGACCCGAAAGCTTCAGGCGGTGCACTTTGCCGATCACTGCATTGCGGCTGACGCCGCCAAGCTGCGCTGCGATCTGGCTTGCACTCAAGCCTTCGTTCCATAATTTCTTTAGCAGTTCGACGCGCTCATCTGTCCAGTTCATCGCCCTGGGCTCCAATCAGTTTTCGTTATCCGGAATCCACCAGCGTCCCCGGATTGCTCCAGGCACAAACACTATATCTATCCGGGTGACTAGGTCCGCCGTACGAAATGTAGTTTTTTACTTTAAATAGAAACTACAATACCGAACGACTCCATGACAAGGGATAGCCTTGCCAGGCGGATTCCATTTTTATGGTTTTCCCCAACTTGGGTGCTAAAGACGGTTTTTCTGAGTCAGCTACGCGTATTTCGCGGGTGCATTTCAGAGGGATTTCCCGTCGGGGAAGACATCTGGCGTCTATATATCGACCCGATCTGCAAAATGCCACCCCTGCAACTGCATAGGTGCCATCTTAATCCCGCTCTTTATAATGTGAGCTTCCCGCATGAACTCATGCATAAAGATGCATGATTATCCGGGTGGGCTTTGATTGACATTTTTTTTGCGAGCGCCAATATACGCGCGGGATTAGATATTGCCGCCCTGAGGGCGGTTTTTTATTTCCGCCGGGAGGACCATGCAAAGACATGTGATCCCCGAACCCGCCAGCGAACGATTGCGTTCATGTGCGGGACATCAACACAATGGGAAACGCTGCCTGACCGGCCCTAGCCGGAGGCGCTGCATTTAAAAGGCTAATGGAGGCCTGACTGCAATGACCGACGTTACGACTGTGCAACCGCTCTACGACACTTACAATCGTGCGGCTCTGCGCTTCGAGCGAGGTGAGGGCATCTGGCTTATTACCGAAGGCGGCGACCGTTATCTCGATTTCGCAGCTGGCATCGCGGTTAACTCGCTGGGCCACTCCCATCCGCATCTGGTTAATACGCTTAAAGAGCAGGCTGACAAGCTCTGGCACCTGTCGAACCTCTATGAAGTTCCTGGTCAGGAAAAGCTTGGCAAGCGTCTCGTAGATGCGACTTTTGCAGACAAAGTATTCTTTACCAATTCCGGTGCTGAAGCGCTGGAATGCGCGATCAAGACCGCGCGCCGCTATCATTATGTAAACGGCAATCCTGAGCGCTTTCGCGTCATCACCTTTGAAGGCGCGTTCCACGGCCGTACGCTGGCAACGATCGCTGCTGGCGGTCAGGCTAAGTATCTCGAAGGTTTCGGTCCGAAGGTCGAGGGCTTCGATCAGGTTCCATTCGGCGATGAAGTGGCGCTGCGTGCCGCAATCACCGAAGAAACTGCGGCAATTCTGCTTGAGCCTGTGCAGGGCGAGGGCGGTCTGCGCGGCTTCCCTGAAGAATTCATGCGTCTTCTGCGCAAGATCTGCGACGACAAGGGTCTTCTTCTGATCCTCGATGAAGTGCAGACCGGCGTTGGCCGTACCGGCAAGCTTTTCGCCCATGAATGGTCGGGTATCACGCCAGACATCATGGCAGTCGCAAAGGGTATAGGCGGTGGCTTCCCAATGGGCGCTTGCCTTGCAACAGCAGAAGCTGCCAAGGGCATGGTGGCCGGCGTTCACGGCACGACCTATGGCGGCAACCCGCTTGCTATGGCCGTCGGCAATGCCGTGCTTGATGTCGTGCTGGCTGATGGGTTCCTTGAAAACGTGCAGGAAACCGCGCTGACCATGAAGCAGGGCCTTGCCTCGATCATCGATCGTTTTCCGAACGTCATTTCGGAAGTACGCGGTCGCGGCCTGTTGATGGGCATCAAGTGCGTGGTTCCTAACGTGAACCTTATTCAGGCTCTGCGTGATGAGCATCTGCTCAGCGTTGGCGCTGGCGACAATGTCGTTCGTATCCTGCCTCCGCTGGTGACGACGCCTGAAGAAGCCCGTGAAGCACTGGCACGCATTGAAGCGGCCGTTGAACGGCTTTCCGTCGCAAATCCGATCAGCAAGACGGCATAAAATCATGGCGAACAACGGTATCAAGCACTTCATCGATTTATCGACAGTTCCATCATCGGAACTGCGTGTCATCATGGAAGACGCCAAGGCCCGCAAAGCACGTCTGAAGGCTGGCGAGATCGAAAAGCCTTTCGCTGGCAAGGTTCTGGCGATGATTTTCGAGAAGCCGTCCACCCGTACTCGCGTATCGTTTGACGTCGGTATGCGTCAGCTCGGCGGTGAGACGATCATGCTCACGGGGGCGGAGATGCAGCTCGGTCGCAGCGAGACGATTGCGGACACCGCTAAGGTGCTTTCGCGCTATGTTGACGCGATCATGATCCGCACGACATCGCATGATCGTATGCTGGAATTGGCCGAATACGCGACTGTTCCAGTGATTAATGCACTGACCGACGACACACACCCTTGTCAGATCATGGCTGACGTTCTTACATATGAGGAACATCGCGGCTCGATCAAAGGCAAGACCTTTGCTTGGATGGGGGACGGTAACAACGTCCTGCATTCGCTTGTGGAAGCTGCGGCGCGTTTTGATTTCAACGTCAATATCGCAACGCCGGAAGGCAGCGAGCCGAAGCAGCAATATATTGATTGGGCAAAGGCAAACGGCGCGAAAATCCTGTCCACAGTAGACCCGGACAAGGCAGTGAACGGTGCAGATTGCATCGTCACAGACACCTGGGTTTCGATGGGGCAGGAAGATCACGCTCGCGGCCATAATGTTTTCATGCCCTATCAGGTGAATGCGCATCTGATGGCTAAAGCTGACCCGAAGGCGCTTTTCATGCACTGCCTGCCCGCACATCGCGGCGAGGAAGTGACCGACGAAGTGATCGACGGCCCGCAATCGGTCGTATTCGATGAAGCTGAAAACAGGCTCCACGCCCAGAAGGCCATTCTGGCATGGTGCCTGCAAGGAGCATAATTTGGCTGACAAGACCAGCATTGAGCATAACGAAGAAGAAGTCGTTCAGATCGACCTGAATAACTTCGACTTCGCGGGCGATGACGCCGTTGTGCCCTTCCAGGTGGAAGGGCTCGACGTGCGCGGTCGTGCCGTTCAGTTGGGTGCAAGCATCGACGCTATTCTCAAGCGTCACAATTATCCGGAAACAGTTGCACGCCTGCTGGCAGAAGCGACTGTGCTCACGGTTCTGCTTGGCACGTCTCTGAAATTCGAAGGCAAGTTCATCTTCCAGACCCAGTCCGACGGACCTGTTGACATGCTGGTCGTGGATTTCCGTACACCGCGTTCGGTGCGTGCTTACGCGCGTTTTGATGCCGAGCGCGTCGCGGAAGCGGTGAGCGCAGGCAAGACACGTCCGGAAGAACTGCTTGGCCGTGGCACGCTTGCTTTTACGGTTGACCAGGGTTCCCACACGCAGCGCTATCAGGGCATTGTGGCTCTCGATGGATCGACGCTGGAAGAGATCGCTCGCACCTACTTCCGCCAGTCGGAGCAGATTGCAACCGATATGAAGCTAAGCGTTGCAAAGCTCGTTGAGCGCGGCAGCGACGGCAAACTGGTCGAACGTTGGCGCGCCGGTGGCTTGATGATCCAGTTCTTGCCGGAATCCGAAATTCGTTCACGCATGCCGGACCTTCCGGGTGGCGATGGCGACGAAAACACAGTTGTTCTCGACCTTGAAGACGACGGCTGGGATGAAGCGCGCTCGCTGGTTGGCACGATTGAAAGCTCGGAACTGACCGACCCGCAGGTTGGCTCGGAACGTCTGCTTTATCGTCTGTTCCATGAGCGTGGCGTTCGCATCTATGAGGCGATCCGGGTTGTCGATGATTGCGCTTGTTCGCGCGAGAAGATCGAAGGTGTCTTTTCAAACTTCTCGGCTGAAGAAATTCAGGATAGCGTCGAGGATGGCAAGATTTCGGTTACGTGCGAATTCTGCTCCAAAACCTATGAGTTTGATCCTGCACAGTTTGCGAAATAAACAAGCGCATCCCGAAAAAGCGCGACGCGGTTTTCGGGATATGTGACGAATGAAAAAGGCGCTTCAATAGAAGCGCCTTTTTTAGTTCAGCGTGCGGCGGGCTTCTGGAATATCCAGCGAGAAAGCCGGAATATCGACTTCAAAGGCATTCCCGTCGGAAGCCTGCATTTGATATCGCCCAACCATGACACCGGATGTCGTGCTCAAGGGGCAGCCTGAAGAGTATTGATAAGAGTCGCCGGGATTAAGCGTCGGCTGTTCGCCGATAACGCCTGCGCCCTGTACTTCTTCAATATGGCCATTGCCGTCTGTGATCTGCCAGTAACGCGAGCGCAACTGTACAGTCTGAGATGAATTGTTGGCGATTGTGATCCGGTAGCCCCAGACATAGCGGTTGTCTTCTGGCTCGGACTGGTCTTCGAGATAAAACGGTTCAGCCGTTACTTCGATACCCCGCGTTACCGCTTTGTACATACGCACCCGCCTTTGAATCGCATCAAGTCTACTTGTCTCACCTATCGCTAAAGTTGCGCGGGAGGTCAACGAGTTGATGCCGACAAATGCAGCGCAATTGCCGAAATGTTCCGGCAATTGCGTCGTTTATGCATCGTTTTGCGGTCGAAAGCTGCAAAATTAGTCGATTTTTGTTATCGAGTGGCAGCTAGCGCTTCCAGCACATCCTCAACCAGATCATCCTGATCTTCGAGACCAACAGAGATACGCAACATACCGTCAGAAATGCCGAGTTCCGCGCGGGCTTCGTCTGTGAGGCTCTGATGCGTAGTTGTGGCGGGATGAGTGATGATGCTCTTTGCATCGCCCAGATTGTTGGAAATGCTGAAGACCTGCAGCGCATTTTCAAACTTGAACGCAGCTTCCTTGCCGCCTTCGAGTTCCAGCGCGATCAGCGTCGAGCCGCCGGTCATCTGCTTGGCGATGATATCGGCCTGTGGGTGGTCAGCGCGGCCCGGATAAATGACCTTTTTCACACCTGCCTGACCGGCAAGCGCATCGGCAACGGCTGCAGCCGACTGTGTCTGCTGACGCACGCGAACACCGAGCGTTTCGAGGCCTTTGAGCATGATCCATGCATTAAATGGGCTCATACCCGGGCCGGTATGACGGAAGTAAGGCTGGAGAACTTCTTCAGTCCACTCCTGATCGGAAAGAATGATCCCGCCAAGACAACGGCCCTGACCATCAATATGCTTGGTGGTCGAATAGACGACGATATGCGCGCCGAGCTCCAGCGGTTTCTGATAAAGCGGTGTTGCAAAAACGTTATCAACGATCAGCTTTGCGCCGATTTCGTTGGCAATGTCTGCGACAGCAGCAATGTCGATCACTTCGAGCGTCGGGTTCGACGGGCTTTCGAGCAGCATCACTTTGGTGTTCGGACGAACAGCTGCTTTCCAGTTTTCGATCTTCGAGCCGTCGATAATTGAGAACTCAACGCCATAGCGCGGCAGCAGCGTTTCAATAATGTAACGCGACGATCCAAAGACGGCGCGTGCGCAGATGACGTGTTCTCCAGCCTGTACCTGACAGAGAATGGAGGCGGCGACCGCCGCCATACCGGAGGTGAAGGCGCGCGCATCTTCGGCACCTTCAAGCGCACACATGCGCTTTTCAAACATATCTGTGGTTGGGTTGGCATAACGCGAATAGATGAAACCCGGGTCTTCGCCTGTGAATCGCGCTTCAGCGGCTTCTGCCGTCGGGTAAAGAAAGCCCTGCGTCAGATAGAGGGCTTCGGACAACTCTGCAAAGCCCGAACGCAGCGATCCTGCATGAACGAGCTGAGTTGCCGGGCGTAACTTACGGGTAGTCTTATTCGTCATTTTTTCCAACCTGTCGAAAGCTGGTCGGCCGGGGCCTGGAAATGCCTCGGCGGCCAATAAAAAACCGGCCTCGCGAACACGCAAAAGGCCGGTAACGAACCGCGGCCTTATTTTAGCGAATTCTTTAACGTGGCTGCAAGCCGGCCGGCCAAATCACCACGGAACACTTTTTCCTTATGCCTCTTGGGCAGGGTCGTCAATGCTTGGAAGGTCAGTTTTCAGGAAAAGAGCTGCCGGTGAAAGGTGCTTGGCCTCTGATTCCTGCGGAAAACCCCGAAACCAAGGGCTTTGAGGGTTGGCATCGGTGCTTAGAGCGGTCAATGGTCTTAGACCAATTTTAAGTAATTCACGGAGTTCAGTGGTATGACACAGAGGGAAGCAGGAATTCTGGCAGATGCGGATATTGCCGCGCTGTTTGAAAGCGGTTTGCTCAAATCTGCGCGTCCATTGGATGCCGATCAGATTCAGCCTGCAAGTCTCGACCTGCGATTGGGTGTGAAAGCCTATCGTGTGCGCGCATCCTTCATGCCCGGTCCGGGAACGCCGGTTATAGACAAGCTGGAACGTCTCAAGCTTCACGAGATCGATTTGACCGCAGGCGCGGTGCTTGAAACCGGCTGCGTCTATATCGTGCCATTGCTTGAAAGCTTGTCGCTTTCGCCGGAATTGTCTGCTTCCGCTAACCCGAAAAGCTCGACGGGCCGCCTTGATATTTTCACCCGCGTTATCGCCGATGGTGCGCAGGAGTTCGACAAGGTGCCTGCTGGCTATAATGGCCCGCTTTATCTCGAAGTCAGCCCACGTACTTTCCCGATTGTTGCACGCACTGGCTCGCGCCTGTCACAAATCCGTTTCCGTCAGGGACGTGCCCAGCTGACTGAAGCAGAACTTGCAACATTGCATCAGAACGAAACGTTGGTGGCTGCAGAACAGCCAAATATCTCTGGCGGCGGCATCGCGCTGTCAGTTGATCTGTCGGGTGATAAAGACAAGCTGATCGGCTATCGCGGAAAGCATCACACAGCTGTTGTCGATGTCGATAAGCGAGCTGCCAATGACGTTCTCGACTTCTGGGAGCCGATCTATGATCGTGGGTCGCGTGAACTGGTGCTCGACCCTGATGAATTCTATATCCTCGTTTCGCGCGAAGCGGTGCATGTGCCGCCGCTTTTCGCAGCGGAAATGACGCCTTTCGACCCGCTGGTCGGTGAATTCCGTGTGCATTATGCAGGCTTCTTTGATCCGGGCTTCGGTCACACCGCTGCTGGTGGAACGGGAAGCCGTGCGGTTCTGGAAGTGCGCAGTCATGAAGTCCCGTTCATTCTCGAACATGGCCAGATTGTCGGCCGTCTTGTTTATGAGCATATGTTGAATCGCCCGAAGGCGCTCTATGGCATCGATCTGGGATCGAACTATCAGGCGCAGCAACTTAAGCTCTCCAAGCATTTCAGGTGATTGCGTTCTACCTGATCCCGTTCGTATAAAGTGGGATGTAGTGGAGGACTGCTTAGGTGAGAAATGGGAAGGATGAGGTTCGGGAAATCATGACGGATGTGCCATCGCGCCGTCTGTCCGTGGGCATCGTTGCGTTGCCCGGTTTTACGCTGACGGCCCTCAGCCTGTTTCTCGACCCGTTTCGCCTTGCAGCCGATGATCGTGATAAAAGCCGCCAGATCCGGTGTGCCTGGAAAATCTGCACATTGTCGGGCGATCCAGTCACCTCTAGTTCCGGTATGGTGATTGAGCCGACAGCACCCATCGGTGAGCTGGATGAGTGCGATTATGTGGCAGTTGTCGGCGGTTTGCTTGCGCAGTACCGCCCGCGTCAACAGGCTTTGATTGACCTTATCAAACGTGCCGATAAGCGTGGCAAGACCGTTGTGGGCCTTTGCACAGCAGCCTTTCTGCTGGCTGAGGGCGGCTTGCTTGATGACCGAAACTGTTGTGTCAGCTGGTTCCATCGTGATGATTTTCTCGATCTTTTCGATGGCCATACCGCTGATACGACAAGCCTTTTTCATCGCAGCGGACGGCACTATACCTGTGCGGGTGGCCTGGGCGCGGCATCACTTTCCCTTTCAATCATCCAGAATGAAATCTCCGAGGAGTTGGCCCGTAAAAGCGCGTCCATTCTGATGATCCCCTATGAGCTCGTGCGCTCGGAACAGCCGGCATTGAGTTTCAATGGTGTTCGTTCGCCGATGATCCGCAAGGCGATCCGCATTTTTGAGGAAACACTGGAAGAGCCAGTGCCGATGATCGATGTTGCGCGCAAACTGGGCATCTCGGTGCGTCAGATGGAGCGCGGTTTTCGTATGGCGGTGGGGCGCACTGCATTTGAGGTGCGTGAAGAATTGCGGGTGAAGAAGGCGCGGGAGCTTTTGTCCGAAACCGGGCTGTCGTTGCTGGAAGTGGCAGTCGCCAGCGGCTTTACGGATACGCGCAGTATGAACCGCTCTTTTGTTCGCCAAAAGCAGAAGCCCCCACGGGATTATCGCAAAGAACGCTGAATCTATGAGCTTACTTGCGAATCCTGCGCCGACGACCTATTTTCCGCGGCGAAACTGCCACTTTGGCAGGCGACCAAATACTGGAGATTTGCATGTCTGATGGTGTGAACCGTTTTCTTGGCGATACGCCTGCACGCGTGCTGATCAAGCTTGTGCTGATCTCGCTGGTGGTTGGCGTGGTGATGAGCGCGTTCCACTGGACGCCTTACGATATCCTCTATGGCATCCGTGATTTCGTTCTGCGCCTTTGGAACATGGGCTTCTCTGCCATTGCAGGTTTTGCCGATTATCTCATCCTCGGTGCAGCCGTCGTCATTCCTGCCTTTATTTTGCTCCGTATCCTGAGCTACCGGAAATAATCAGAGCATTTCCTGCGAAAGTGCGAAGCGGTTTTGCGTAGGATAATGCGTAGTAAAAAGCCTTTCGGAAGCGGGAAATGCAAGACAACGACACTTTTAACCTTACCCGGCGTGGGTTTCTGATCCTCGCCGGTGGCGCTCTGGCTTTCGCGGCTTTGCCCGCGGGTTTTGCAAACGCTGCAGCAGACGTTGACCCGACCGAGCTCTTCAATCAGATCCGCAAGTCCAACGGTCTGCCGCTTATGGCAACCAACGGCAAGCTTGAGCAGGCAGCGCTTTATCAGGCACGTCGTATGGCGAGCCATGGCAAGATCGGCCACTCGGTCGGCTGGGGCAATGGGTTTGTTTCGCGGCTCAAACAGGCTGGTATTCGCGGTCCCGCTGCAGAAAATGTTGCCGCTGGACAGCCAAACACACAGGCCGTTTTTGATGCCTGGATGAAATCACCAGGGCATCGCAAGAATATGCTTGATCCGACCTTCGAGCATTATGGCCTTGCATGGGCGACGCCTGAAAACAATCCGCGTCGCCTATACTGGGCGATGATGCTCGGCCTCTGAATATTGTTGAACGCGCTCCTGACATAAGGCTGTCAGGGCTGCGACAATACGGTGGCCGAATTCACTGTCGTTTTGAATGATTCCAGAATAGAGCTTACCGATATTGCGACCGATATTCGAGGAAAGCCAGGGATCAGATGCTGCACGATCAGAGCATTGTTTCCAGACCATTTGAAGTGACCCATCGCATGGTGATGATGATCGCCGTGCCGATGACACTCGCCGCCGTCACTACGCCCTTGCTTGGGCTGGTGGATATGGGTGTGGTCGGTCAGATGGGGCAGGCCGAATTGATTGGTGGCCTCGCTATCGGCGCACTGGTTTTCGATTTTCTGCTGACCATGTTCAGCTTTCTGCGATCCGGCACCACCGGGCTTGTCGCACAGGCGATGGGCGCGGGCGACAAGGCGGAAGAACAGGCCATATTCTGGCGGGCTATCATTATAGCGATTGCTGCTGGCTTGCTGATGATCCTGAGCCTGCCGCTCGTGCTGACTGTTGCGTCTGATTTCATTCACCCGACACCTGCCACTCAGGAAGCGATGGTGACTTATGTGTCAATCCGGATGCTTTCGGCACCGGTGGCGCTTATTAATTATTCCGTTCTGGGTCTGCTGCTCGGACGGGGGCAGGGTATTCTGGGCCTCAGCCTTCAGGTGCTAATTAACGGTATCAATATTATTCTCTGCATTGTGCTCGGGCTGGAACTTGGCTGGGGTGTGGCCGGTGTTGCATGGGCCACGGTGACGGGCGAAACTGTTGCGGCAATCATTGGCCTCACGCTTGTTGCGCGTCACTTCAATCGCACGACAGGACGCAGGCCTGATTGGGCGCGCATCTTTCAGAAAGAAGGTCTTGTGCGGATGGTCGCGCTTAACCGCGACATCATGATCCGCTCCATTCTGCTTTTGACTGCCTTTGCATTCTTCACCCGCGCGGGTTCAGAGCTCGGTCCGGTGACGCTGGCGGCAAACGCGGTTTTGATGAATTTCTTCCTCGTCTGCGGTTTCTTTCTCGATGGTATGGCCGCCGCAGTGGAACAGATCGTAGGCCGCTCGGTCGGGGCGCGCTATAGCCCGGCATTTGTTCGCGGTGCGAAACTTACCTTCGTTTGGGGGCTGGTCATGGCCAGCTTGATTGCATTCACTTTGCTTGTGTTTGGCGATGCGATTATCGACCTTCTGTCGAAGGCTTCCGATGTGCGCGATGAGGCGATCAAATATCTGCCATGGGCGGCATTAACCGGGCTCACCGGCCTGCTCGCATTCCATATGGACGGCGTTTACATCGGCGCAACATGGTCGCGCGATATGCGCAACATGATGTTCTTTTCTCTGATATTCTTTTTGGCTGTGCTTTATGCAGTGAAGCCCGTGATGGGAAATCACGGGCTTTGGCTGGCAATCAATCTGTTCCTATCGATCCGCGGCATCACGCTTCTGGCGTTGCTGCCGCGCAGATACAGAACAGAGTTTTTTAAAGCATGACCCCGAAAAGTGGGAACCAGTTTTCGGGGTCATGTTCAGGAGAAGTTTAGTCAGGCAGACGGCGCGCGGCCCATTCCTTCGTGTCGCGGTCGCGCAGATCAGCAATGCTGGCGACACCTGCGGTTTTGACGGCGTCTGAAAGTCCCCGCACGATTTCGGATGCGAGACCAGGACCTCGATAGATCATGCCGGTGTAAAGCTGAATAAGATCAGCACCCGCCTTGATTTTCGCAAGGGCGGTTTCAGCACTATCAATACCACCGACACCGATCAGCGGCATGTCAGCGCCGACGCGCTCGCGCATACGTGCCAGAATAATTGTTGAACGCTCAAACAGCGGCACGCCCGAAAGGCCACCTGGTTCTTCGCGGTTCTCAGTGCTGTTCAGACCGTTGCGCGAAAGCGTGGTGTTGGAAACGATAATGCCGTCAAGCTTCTGCTCAAGCGCTTCTGCCGCAATATCGTCGAGTTCTTCGTCGCTCAGATCAGGCGCGATCTTGAGGAAAACCGGACGCTTCAGCGTGCACATCTTGCCTTCTTCATCGCGGGCAGCAAGCACACGGGAGAGCAGCTCGCGCAGCGCATCACGGGATTGCAAATTGCGCAGGCCCGGTGTGTTGGGCGAAGAGATGTTCACGGTGAAATACCGCGCCAGCTGATAGAACTTGCGAATACCAGCTACATAATCGCCGATGCGGTCTTCAGCATCCTTGTTGGCACCGATATTAACGCCGACAATGCCGCTTTTGCCAGCGCGCTGCGAAAGGCGCTTGAACGCTGCATCGTGGCCTTCATTGTTGAAGCCAAGACGATTGATCACAGCGCGATCGTCCACGAGACGGAAAATACGCGGGCGCGGATTACCACTCTGCGGACGTGGCGTGATGGTGCCTACTTCGGTAAATCCGAAGCCGATCTTCAAGAGTGCATCAGGAACTTCGGCATTCTTGTCGTAACCGGCTGCCATGCCCACGGGATTTGGAAACTGTAGACCTGCAATCTTAACCGAAAGTGCCGGGTCATGTGGACGGCTGCAGGTGACAATGCCAGTTTTCAGCCCTGCGATGGACAGACCATGCGCTTGCTCGGCGTCGAACGTAAACAATGCACGTCGCCCAAAAAGTTCAAAAAGCCCGCTCATTTGTCCTCAAGCTCCGGGAAGATATGGAGACCATCTTTGTCGAGCAGCAATGGCTCGACCTTAACCACTGCCGATAGTGGCAGCATTGCATAAAGATGCGGAAACAATGCCCCGCCGCGCGAGGTTTCAAATTTCAGCGCATCGCCCAAGGCGGCTGTATCTACGCTTACCAGCAGCAGATCCGTTTGCCCGGCAAAATGTTTGGCGGCTGTTTCGCGCACCTGTTCACTGGTGGAGAAATGGATATAGCCATCGGCAATATCAACGGGTGCCCCGGTAAAATTGCCAGCCTCTTCTGCCTGCGCCCAGAGATCGCGCGGGGCGATCTTGTAG
This sequence comes from Brucella sp., assembly GCF_032066345.1. Taxonomy (NCBI): domain Bacteria; kingdom Pseudomonadati; phylum Pseudomonadota; class Alphaproteobacteria; order Hyphomicrobiales; family Brucellaceae; genus Brucella; species Brucella sp. The sequence continues at coordinate 96,002 of NZ_DAMBKZ010000002.1, read as the reverse complement.
ATGGTCGTTTTGGTCATGGCGGCTCTCTAGCCCGAATTGATCAGAAAATCAAAGCATGACTTGTTCGTTTTTCGCGCATAGCTCCCATATGATGGGGGTAGGCTCAAGCGCATCCCGAAAAGTGCAAAGCAGTTTTTGGATAAGATGCGCGAAGAAATAGAGTGCATCCCGAAAAGTGCAAAGCGGTTTTTGGATAAGATGCGCGGAGAAATAGAGTGCATCTCGAAAAGTGTGAAGCGGCTTTCGGACGGGATGCGTTTAAACAGGCTATTAGGGAGACAGAACCATGTCTGGCAAAAACATGCCGTTGTTTCGCACGCTCGCCACGGTTTCACTTCTTGGGACCGGCTTTATTGCCAGCAGTGCTTATGCGCAGGAAAATGGCCGCTATCGCCTTGAAGGCACGGAAACCGGCTATGTGCGGCTCGATACGCGAACGGGTGCGCTTTCAGTCTGCAATGAGCATCAGGGGCAGCTTGTCTGCAAGATGGCAACCGAAGACCGCGAGGCTTATGAGAACGACATTTCCGATCTGCAGGATCGCGTGAAAAGGCTTGAGGATAAGCTTGCAGCAGTTCAGTCGGGTGCTGCATCTGCTATGCCGTCAAAGCTGCCGTCCGATGCAGAGTTCGAACAGTCGCTTGGTTATATGGAACGCTTCATGCGCCGCTTCATGGATGTCGCAAAGAGTTTTGACAGTGAGCCTGAGAAGCCAGCGAATGGTGCACAACAGTAGGCCTGTCGTTATTTAGTAGTGCTTGCGTGTTTTGCCTGAAAATGCTTGCCTTCCCTAGTCTACTTTACCAATAAAGGGGGGTGGCAGGGGAGGAAAGTCCGGCAATGCAGGGCTGGGGAATTATAGGCGTCGCATTTCTGTATCTGTTGATGCTGTTTGCTGTGGCAAGCATCGGCGACAGACGTGCTGCGCGCTGGAGCAGTGCCCCGCGTCCCTATATTTACGCACTCAGTCTTGCCGTTTACTGCACGTCGTGGACCTTCTTCGGCTCGGTCGGTTTATCAGCCCAGCGCGGGCTTGAGTTCTTAGGCATTTATATCGGGCCTATTCTGGTCTTCACGCTTGGCAATCGTCTGCTGCGTCATATTGTGCGGCTTGCTAAGGCCGAACATATCACTTCCATCGCCGATTTTCTGGCAGCGCGCTATGGCAAGAGCTTTGGTGTGGCGTCGCTGGCAACCTGTATCGCAGCGGTAGGGTCCATTCCTTATATCGCGCTACAGCTCAAAGCTGTTTCCGGCAGTGTCGGTCTGGTGATGGAGCATTACGGCTCAGCCTTTGATCCTTCGTCCTTTGTGTTTGGCGATATTTCGCTGCCCGTGGCAGCGGTTCTGGCGGTCTTTGCGATCCTGTTCGGTACGCGCCATACGGATGCGACCGAGCACCAGAATGGGCTTATTCTGGCGGTTGCGCTCGAATCAGTGATCAAACTCTCCGCATTCCTTGCTGTGGGACTAGCCTGCACTTTCTTCGTGTTTGGGTCGCCCGGTGAACTGATAGAGAAGATCTCGCAATCGCCCGCAGCACTTGATGCATTTCACTACGAAACATCCATCGGCACATGGATTGTGCATACGATGCTGAGTGCTGCGGCCATCATTATGCTGCCGCGCCAGTTTCATGTGACGGTTGTGGAAAGCCGCAGCGAAAAAGAACTGCGCACGGCGTCGTGGCTGTTTCCGCTCTATCTGATCTTGATCAATATCTTCGTTTTCCCGATTGCGCTGATTGGCGTGATGACGCTTGGAAATACGGTGAGCGGCGATCTTTATGTACTAGCTTTGCCACTTTCAGCCGGTGCACACTGGCTGGCGTTGATTGCGTTTTTAGGTGGGCTTTCGGCTGCGACCGCGATGGTGATTGTCGCCTGCGTGGCGCTCTCGATCATGATCTCCAACCACCTTGTTCTGCCGCTAATCATCCGCAGATTGGCCGTGCGCCATCCGACAGAGCAGCGTGATCTGACGATGATCATTCTCAATACCCGGCGGCTGACGATTATCGGTATTCTGGCACTGGCCTTCGCCTATTACCGCATGGCGTCAAATAATATTCATCTCGCATCCATTGGCCTCATATCCTTTGCGGCCATTGCGCAATTCGTGCCGTCTTTTATTGGCGGCCTGTTCTGGCGCAATGCCAATGGGCGCGGGGCAATGCTGAGCCTTTCGGCGGGCTTTCTGATCTGGGCCTACACCCTGTTGTTGCCGACGGTTGCGCCTGAAAATGCTGCCATTTTGCGGGATGGATTTCTGGGGTTCACGGCTCTACGCCCAGAAGCGCTGTTTGGCACTGACATGCTACCGCTCACCAATGGCGTGGTCTGGAGCCTGGCCGCTAATACGTTGTTCTATCTTCTTGGCTCGCTGTCGCGTGCCTCGACGCCGCTTGAACGTATTCAGGCCAGTATTTTCCTGCCACGCTATTTTATCGGCACCCCCACGCTCAAGCGTTTCCGCACAACCGTTACCGTTGCCGAACTCAAAGCAACCATGGCCCGTTATCTCGGTGCCGAACGTGTAGAGCGCGCTTTCCTGCGTTTTGAAGGGCGTGAGCAGCGCAGGCTTGATCCGGGCATGACGGTCGACACGCCGCTCATCCGCTACGCAGAACAATTGCTTGGCACGGCCGTCGGCTCTTCGTCGGCACGTCTGGTTCTGTCGTTGCTGCTCAAGCGCAATGATGCATCAGCACGCGATGCGCGGCAGTTACTGGATGATGCTTCCGTTGCTCTGCAACAAAACCGCGATCTTTTGCAGATCGCTCTCGACCAGATGGACCAGGGTATCACGGTTCTCGACAAGGACTTGCGTCTAACCTGCTGGAACCGTCAGTTTCGCAGGCTGTTCGATCTGCCTGATGAAGTGATGCAGGTGGGCATACCGGTCTCTGAGATTGTGGAGCATCTGGCACGCAGCGGCGATCTCGCAGCCAATGCACAGAACGCTGCCATTCGTTCGCTGGCGACATTGCGCAAACCGTGGCGTCTGACGCTGAAATCGACGGGCAAGGTGCTGGAAATCAATTCCAATCCGATGCCAGATGGCGGACTTGTGGCGACTTATACCGATATTACTGATGAGGTCGAGGCGGATATCAGCCGTCAGCGGGCCGCGGAAGTGCTGGAGCAGCGCGTTGCTGACCGTACGGCAGAATTAACCCATGTGAACCAGAAACTCGCCAAGGCGCAGAGCGTCGCCGAAGAAGCCAATCTGGGAAAGACGCGCTTTCTTGCTGCGGCTGGTCACGACATTCTGCAACCGCTCAATGCTGCACGGCTCTACAGCACCGCACTGGCCGAAAAACTCGGCCGCGCAGAAACAAGCCAACTTGCAAGAAACATCGATTCTTCACTTGAATCGGTGGAAGCCATTCTCGGAATGGTCCTCGATATATCGCGACTTGATACGGGTGCGCTGAAGCCTGAAGTTTCGGCCTTCCGGCTCGACCGGCTTTTGAGCCAGATCGCCACTGATTTCACGCCGATGGCACGCAAAAAGGGGCTGAAACTGCGCGTGGTTCCATCGAGTATCGTGGTCAAGACTGATCGCAACATGCTGCGTCGTCTTATCCAGAACCTCGTTTCCAATGCTATCAAATACAGCCGTAAAGGCGGCATTCTCTTAGGCGTCCGTCGTCGCGGTGATTTTGTGGAATTGCAGGTGCTTGATACAGGTATCGGTATCCCGAAGCCGAAGCTTAAACTGGTTTTCCGCGAATTCACGCGCCTTGATGAAGGAATGCGCGAGGCAGAAGGACTGGGGCTTGGTCTTTCGATCGTCGATCGTATCGCACGGATGCTCGAACTGCCGCTGACGGTTTCATCGGACCCGGGCAAGGGTAGCGTTTTCACGCTCTGTCTTCCGATCAGCGATGAAGCAGTCCCGGTTGAGGAAATCGCCAGCCGCAAGGGCGTGAAACGTGCCTCCAGTCTGACGGGGCTTGACGTGCTCTGCATCGACAACGACGCTAATATTTTGGCCGGAATGGAAACCCTGCTCAATGGCTGGGGCTGCAATGTGACAACGCTGCGCGGTGGTGCCGGGCTGAAAGTGTTCTGTGTGGAGCGTGAAGTGGCGCCGGATATTATCGTGGCTGACTATCATCTCGATAATGAGAACGGGCTGGATATGATCGGTTTCACGCGCGAGAATTTCGGACATGAGATTCCGGCTATTCTGCTGACGGCCGATCGTTCCAAGGAAGTTCGCAAACGAGCCGACGACGAGAACGTCACGGTGTTAAACAAGCCGCTGCGTCCCGCAGCTCTGCGCTCGCTTTTATCGAGCGCATTGCATCAGCGCCAATCAGCGGCAGAATGAATTATCAGAGTGGCTCTGAGCTCAACGCATCATTACCGATGCGCGACAGCAGAATGACCGCCTGTGTGCGGCTGTCAACGCCAAGCTTCTGCAAAACAGCGGAGACATGCGCCTTGACGGTGGCTTCCGAAACATTCAGCTCATAGGCGATCTGCTTGTTGAGCAATCCCTCGGCGAGCATGGTGAGAACACGCGTTTGCTGCGGTGTAAGCGTTCTGATCTTGTTAATCAGCGCTTCGATTTCCGGATCATGTGCCTGATCAAGATCGATGTCCGATGGTGTCCAGATGTCGCCGGCAAGAACCGCATGTACGGCTTCACCAATGGCTTCCATACTGGCCGATTTGGATATGAAACCCGATGCGCCGAGTTCGACCGCGTGGCGGATTGTTGCGGCATCGTCGGTTGCTGAAACAATGATGATCGGCAGAGCAGGCTGAAGCGCTTTAAGCGTGACCAGACCGGAAAGGCCCGTGCCTCCGGGCATGGTAAGATCCAGCAGCAGCAGATCAATATCGTCGCGTTCTACGACCAGTTTTTTCGCGGCATCGAAATCGCCGACTTCGATGATTTCAGCCTCTTCAGGCAAACTGGACAGAACCTGCCGCAACGCGCCTCTGAAAAGCGGATGGTCGTCAGCGATGATAAACTGCATAAGCCTCGCACGCCATTTTCTATGTCCTCCCCGAGCGATGCATTATTACATGCAACTCTTTTGTTTTATGCCGATTTTCAATCCGGGCAACCAAAAATAGCGGTATTTGGCCTGAACATATGTCGCATTGCCGCCTTCTGGCCGCATTATGTGCTAATTTCACATATGAACGAGAGCAACCCGGCAAAGATGGGGGCGGCTCTAACGGGAACGAAAAGGCACTTTATGACGCGCAATACGCTTTATCCTGAAATCCAGCCCTTCAAGGAAGAGATGCTGCAGGTTTCGCCTCTGCACCGCATCCATGTCGAGCAATGCGGCAATCCTGATGGCAAACCCGTTATCATGATTCATGGCGGTCCCGGCGGCGGCATCACGCCTGCCATGCGTCGTCTGCACGATCCCGAGAAATATCGTATCATCCTTTTCGATCAGCGCGGTTGCGGACGCTCCACGCCTCATGCTGAACTGCGTGAGAATACCACCTGGGATCTTGTGGCCGATATGGAGCATATCCGCGCTCATCTCGGTCTAGATAAATGGCAGGTATTCGGCGGCTCATGGGGCTCGACACTGGGGTTGGCCTATGCCGAAACTCATCCTGAGCATGTCTCGGAAATCATTCTGCGCGGCATTTTCATGGTGCGCCGGTTTGAAGTCGATTGGATGTACTCCAATGGTGCAAGCATCATCTTCCCGGATCACTTCGAAGCCTATCAGGAGCATATTCCGGAAGATGAACGAGGCGATATGATCGCAGCTTACTACAAGCGTCTGACGGATCGAGATCCGCAGGTGCAGCTTGCCGCGGCTCGTCTGTGGGCGCGCTGGGAAGGATCGGTGTTGTCGATCCAGCCTGATCCGGCGCGTGTCGAAGCCTTCGGCGAAGACCTCTACGCGGTCGCTTTCGCCCGGATCGAATGTCACTATTTCCAGAACCGTGGCTTCCTCGAAAGCGATGACCAGCTTCTTCGGAATGTTGAGCGTATCCGACAGATTCCGGGCGTCATCGTTCATGGACGGTATGATATCTGCACGCCATTCATTAATGCATGGCAACTCAAGAAGATGTGGCCCGAAGCCGATCTGAAGATCGTTGAAGACAGTGGGCATTCCGTTACTGAACCGGGCATCACCCACGAATTGATTGAAGCAACAAAACGCTTTGCAGCATAAGATCAAAAATAAGAGGCGCATTTTCTGCGCCTCTTTCTTTAGCTAGTTTAAAAAAAGACGCCTCTAATTGGTGCTTTTTGAAAGTTCATCTTTTCTTTGAATATTTTCGCCTACAATCTAGCGAGCGAACAATTGTGATCGTGGCTGATCGCAGGAGTTCATCGTAGTGATTTATCTGGCGAAGCTTACCCGCAGCAAAGACGGCCCCGGTTAAGCTCGTGTTTGAGAGGGATACTGGCTAATGTTGAAAGAATTCAGAGAATTTGCTCTCAAGGGCAACATGGTCGATCTGGCCATCGGTGTTATCATCGGCGGGGCATTTGGTGGTCTCGTTAACTCCATCGTCAATGACATCATCATGCCGGTCATTGGTTTGATCACCGGTGGTATCGACTTCTCCAACATGTTCATCCAGCTTGCTGGCGATCCAAAGTCCACGCTCGCTGCTGCTCGTGAAGCTGGCGCGACCATTGCTTATGGTAACTTCGTTACCCTGCTCATCAACTTCCTGATCGTTGCCTGGGTTCTCTTCATCGTGGTCAAGGCGATGAACCGCCTCAAGAAGAAGGAAGAAGCCAAGCCGGAAGCTGCAGCAGAGCTGCCACGCGATGAAGTTCTGCTGGCCGAAATCCGCGATCTTCTGGCAAAGCAGAGCAAAGCCTGATTGCTTTCAGAATAGTTTCTCAAGAGCGGAGCCTTCGGGCTCCGTTTCTCGTTTGATCCATCAATAAGGCTGATCGGATCATCACAAAATACCACATGATTTCATGTGTGCTCCTTGCTAATCAGGTGCAAGCACAACCGGATTTTATGTGGGAACAAATGACGCTTATCGCCAAACTTCGACCTGAAGCAGCCCAGTCACCCGAAAGCGGCATTGTTGCCGTTGCCAATCATGGCCGGGGTAAGCCGGGACTAATTCCGCTGTGGGTTGGAGAGGGCGATCTGCCCACTCCTGATTTCATCCGAGAGGCGGCCCAGAAGGGTATCGCAGATGGTGAAACCTTCTATACGTGGCAGGCTGGCATTCCCGAACTCCGTGAAGCGCTTGCCCGTTATCACGCGCGTCATTTCCCGCAATCCTTCAATCCTGAAAACTTCTATGTCACCGGTTCAGGAATGCACGCCATTGAAATGGCGCTGAAGGCAACCACTGGTGCGGGTGAAGAAGCAATCTATCTTTCGCCTGCCTGGCCTAACTTCGTCGGCGCCGCAGGGCTAGCAGGGGCAGTTCCTGTGCCGGTCGAGCTAGAGTTCGGCGCCAATGGCTGGGTTCTCGATCCTGAGAAGATTGCTGCGGCGATTACACCACGCACCCGCGCCATGTTCATCAATACGCCGTCCAATCCGACTGGCTGGACTGCCGACATTGAGACGCTGCGCTTCATCCTCAATCTGGCCCGTGAGAAGGGTATCTGGATCATTGCCGACGAGATTTACACCCATTTTTATTATGGCGGTGGGCGTGCGCCATCCTTCATGGACATCATGGAGCCGGATGACCGTATCATCTTCGTCAATTCCTTCTCGAAGAACTGGGCGATGACCGGCTGGCGCGTGGGTTGGATGACGGTACATCCGTCCATCGGCCCTGTTGTCGAGAACATGATTCAGTATTCCAATTCCGGTGTGGCGCAGTTCATGCAGCGCGGTGCGGTTGCGGCACTTGACCATGGAGATGACTTCATTGCCATGCAGGTGGAGCGTGCGCGTTCAACGCGGGACCGTCTCTGCGCGACGTTGCAGGAAACTGGCAGGGTGCGTTTGGCGCCGCCACAGGGTGCTTTCTATTTGTTCTTCGGCGTCGAAGGTGTGACGAATTCGGTCCAGGCTGCGATCGATATGGTCGATAATGCAAATGTCGGTCTCGCACCGGGCAGCGCATTTGGTCTGGGCGGTGAGGGCTTCTTCCGTCTTTGCTTCTGTCGCGATCCGCAGCAGGTGGATGAATCTGCAGCAAGGCTGGTACAGTGGATCAATCAGAGATAAGCGGTTAGCTCCGGACAGGGCTTTATCGCCCAAATCAACCCTGCTGCCACTATCTGGCATTAGGGTAATGCGATACATCTCAGATTATGTCCCGATCAGAACGTCTTTTTGAACTCTTGCAGGCATTGCGCCGTCACCGTCGGCCGGTTAGTGGCAAAACGCTTGCCGCGGAAACCGGTGTCAGTATCCGCACGCTGTATCGCGATATTGCAAGTTTGCAGGCGCAGGGGGCAGAGATTGAGGGCGAACCGGGTATTGGTTATGTACTCAAACCCGGCTTTCTGTTGCCTCCATTGATGTTTCGTCCCGAAGAGATCGATGCGCTGGTATTGGGTGCGCGGTGGGTGGCGGAGCGAACCGACCACAAGCTTCAGGATGCTGCAAAAGGCGCACTTGCACGCATAAGCGCTGTCTTGCCCGATGAATTGCGGGCAACGCTTGATACCTCAACGCTCCTTGTCGGTCCGAGTGCAAAGCTGCCGACCGATGGCATCGATACTGCAATTCTTCGCGAAGCGATCAGGACTGAACGCAAAGTACTGCTCGATTATCAGGACGGCAATGGCCAGGTGACAAAGCGCGCAATCTGGCCGTTTGCACTTTCATTTTTTGATGATGCGCGCGTGCTCGTTGCTTGGTGCGAATTGCGTGAAGGCTTCCGGCACTTTCGCACGGACAGAATTGCTGCGGTTGACATTGCGGAACAGCGTTATCCGAAACGCCGTCAGACTCTGTTGCGTGAGTGGCGTGAGACACAAGGAATTAAACCACGCGAATTATGATGCTGCCAAAAACTGGCAGTGTGTTGCTGTAGATCGAGGATGTCACAATTTTACAGAGGACATTTTGATGATCGACAAGAACAGTATCCTGCTTTTCGTCACCGACACAGACGCTAGCATTCGCTTTTATACAAAGCTGCTCGGGCAGGAGCCGGTAGCAGCCAGCCCGACATTTGGTATGTTCATTTTGCCTTCTGGTCTTGGCCTGGGCCTTTGGAAAAAAACTGGCGTTGAACCGGCACCAACCGCCGCAGGCGGGGCGGCGGATCTTGGCTTCCGCGTGAATGAACCGGGAATGGTCGATTCAATGTATGTTGATTGGAAGGCGAAGGGGGCTTCCATCCTCATGCTGCCGACCGACCTTGATTTTGGACGCAGTTTCGTTGCTGCCGATCCGGATGGGCATCGCCTTCGGGTCTACACAGTCGATGATGAATAGCAAAAAGGCCGGTGAAAACCGGCCTTTTTTGATGCTTTATTGCTGAACTTATCAGCCGCCCGCTTTGGAAACCATCAGCGGAATGATGCGGTCTGAATTAGCAGCTTTCGGTGCATCCGGTTCTGCAAATGGGATGCCGAGAGTGTTCCAGACTTCCAACAATGCATCCTTGAGACCATCAATCAGTAGGTCGTCATGCAATGGTGACGGCGTGATGCGCAGGCGCTCGGTGCCGCGTGGCACAGTCGGATAGTTGATTGGCTGAATATAGATGCCATGCACGTCGAGAAGACGGTCGCTGGCTTTCTTGCAAAGTTCCGGATCGCCAACCAGAATTGGTACGATGTGTGTTTCCGAAGACATGACCGGGAACCCGGCAGCCGACAGAACGTCCTTGGCGCGCTGCGCCTGACGCTGCTGGCCATCGCGTTCGACCTGCGAAACCTTCAAGTGACGGATCGCAGCGGTCGCGGAAGCAGCAACCGCTGGCGGAAGCGACGTTGTGAAGATGAAGCCCGGCGCATAAGAACGCACAGCATCGATGATTGCGCGAGAACCGGTGATGTAGCCACCCAGCGCGCCAAATGCCTTGGCAAGCGTGCCTTCGATAATGTCGATGCGATCGGCAAGGCCGTCACGTTCGGTGATGCCACCACCACGGGCGCCATACATGCCAACTGCATGGACCTCATCGATATAGGTCATGGCGTTATATTTGTCGGCGAGGTCTGCAATCTTTTCGATAGGCGCAATGTCGCCATCCATCGAATAAACGGATTCAAACACGATCAGCTTGGCGCGGGAATGGTCCGCAGCTTTCAGAAGCTGTTCGAGGTGCTCGACGTCGTTATGGCGGAAAATCTTCTTTTCTGCACCGGAGCGACGCACGCCTTCGATCATTGAAGCGTGGTTCAATTCGTCAGAAAGGATCAGGCAATTTGGAAGCAGCCGTGCAATTGTCGAGATCGATGCTTCGTTGGAAACAAAACCTGATGTGAAGACGAGACCGGCTTCCTTGCCATGCAGATCGGCAAGTTCTGCTTCCAGCTCTACAAGCGGATGGTTGTTACCCGAAATATTGCGGGTTCCACCTGCGCCGGAGCCTGTATTGTTGGCTGTATCGCACATTGCCTTAATGACATCAGGATGGTGCCCCATGCCAAGATAGTCGTTCGAGCACCAAACGGTGATCTCACGGGCAGTGCCATTGTTACGCCAGGTAGCTCGGGGGAAGCGGCCCACAATGCGTTCAAGATCAGCAAACACGCGGTAACGCTTCTCGGCGTGCAACTGGTCGATCGCTTCTTCAAAAAACCGGCGATAGTCCATTATACGCTCCTTGTTACTGCTCTAGTACCGCTTTTGCTCGATTGCGTCCATGCCGCAATGACGGTCAATTTGCCACGCTTTCGTGAAGCTGCATTGATCAAAATCAAACAAATAGCCGGTTTTCAGTATCTGAACAAAAAAGGCGGGCTATCTGGTCATCAGGCGGTAGATGAATTTTGGTGCCAAATCTCGGCGGCGTACATAGACCCGCGGCATGCCGAATGGATCGTCGGATGCTCGCGCACGGGCATGGACTGTCGTTGTTGCGGTTTCATATCCGGCTTCGCGGCACATCTCGCGATGCACGGCATGATTCCCGCCATAGGGATAAGCGAAGTTGGTCACTTCTGATCCAAGCATGTCCTCGAGCATGGTCTTGGATAGGGCGATCTGCTGTCGGGCTTCGTCTTCCGGTATCTTTTCAAGATTGACGTGATCGATTGTATGCGCGCCGACTTCGTGGCCGAGTGCTGCCCATTCACGCATCTGCGCGACCGACATGCAGGGCGTCAAAGGCACACCCATGGCCTGATCCCAGACATTACTGCCGCCAACCTGATTGGCGACAAAGTAATTGGTTGCCGTGAAGCCAAAATCGGCAAGAACCGGCAGCGCATTCTCATAATTATTGAGAAACCCGTCATCGAAGGTGATGACTGCGACTTTGCCGGTCTTCTCGCCTTTAATATAAGGCATGGCATCGCGCAGTGAGAGGCCTTGATAACCAAGCCTCTTCAGCCAGGCCATCTGGTTTCGAAACTTGTCCGGATGCACCCAAAGCCCGCGAAAAGGAATCTTCTTATGTGGGAGAGGGGCAATCTGATGATAGAGAAGAATCGGAACAGCCATTTGTTTCACTTCGATCTTGCAGAAAAGCGACGCACACGCATCCGGTAGATTGGGCGCAGGATCTCACGCGCAAGCTTATCTGAGAAGGACTTCTTGTGCTGGATGGTCGTCCCGCCAAGCTGTGCGGAGATTTCCTTGACCCCGCCTGGGATCACTGCAAGCGGCTGCAGGCTCGTCACCCAGCGCATTTGTACAGTGGTGTCGACAGGTCGGTCGAACTGTTCTGTCGCTGCAAGCAATTTCTGAGCCGCGTCGAAACTCACAAGCTGCGCCACCATACCAAGCCCGATTGGATTGGGAATAATGATGCGTATCTGGTCGTTGCGAAACACTTCGCGACCATGCTCGCGGTCATCGCGGAAAGTGAAGCGTACGAAACTACCTGGCTCAAAATGATTGGTGACGGCATGGAAGGCGGCGTTAAAAACGTCTGTCAGTTCGATGTCGTCTTCGATGATAAAACCGGCATCGAGTTTCTGATCAACAATGGCCTGCCAAGCTTTGCGATGCGACAGAAAGCACGCGATTTCATTCTTGCTCAATTCAAAAGGATAACGCGGCGCATGAAGTTTGCGGCGGTAAACGCGTTTGATTTCCGTGTCTGCGAGCGCGCGGCTGTCAACAGCGTCAATGACTTCCGTTTTGACAGGCAGTTCACGAATGAGTTTGTCGACTTGCGGTCCGCGATCGGTCGCGCGCGCCAAGTGGATGATAAAGGCCTTGATGTTCATGTAAAACCTGAGCGCGCAAAAAGTAAATTCAGCCGAAGCGGCGTTCTATATCTGCTATGCGCTTAATTTTCGCAAGTCACACTTACTAGCCTACTTTATGAAGATCTCCCGCAGCGATCTTTTCTTCGATCCACTTGCGCTCGGCTGCCCAGTCGTGCCGCTTCCAGCCTTCCCAGCTGAAGCCACAGATTTTGACGTCCCAATCGGGTAAAGAGTATTTACGCAGAACAAGCCAGATACCGAAGAAGCCAGTGCTGGGAAAGACTGTCTTCATGCGGTCAGCGCCAATGCCAAGCTCTTCACAAACAGCGAAATAATCCTGCGAAGGCATAATGCGGATCTTCTTTCCAGCACGACCGAAATAGTCAATTGCCTGATTGGTCCAGTCAGCGCGGCGGCCTTTTAGGCGTGAGAGAAAATTGGGGTGGTGGTGGAACCGCTTGATGATGCTCGGATGAAATGCAAACAGAACTTCTGGGGTATTTCGAACAATCTCAGAATTTATGAAAGTCGGATCTTTGATCCATTGTTCCATCTGCTTGCTCGATGTTGCAAGCATCAACATGTCGGTTTTTGTGCCGCTCATTCCGAGAGAGACGCGCGGTTCATTGAAACGAAGGACAAGATCGGCTGCGTCAATTTCAGAAGACAGATCACGGTCGAGAGGACCGTTCCCGACAATAAATATCGTTTTGTTCATACGTTGGGGAATCTTATTCTGTTAAGCCAGATAAACAGATTTAGTTAAAATCCGAAGATTACAAGTTTCGAACGCCCTCCTAACTCTATGGAGAGGTGTTTTGCCGATCACTTTTATCGCGGGCAGTAAAGAACTGCGTTACTGCGGGTCACTCATTGTGTCAGCGCTGACGTCATTGCAGCCATGCAGTTTATGCACTTCTCAAAACGATTAAAAAGACGGAAGCTTCATATTGGGAGGAAGGTAAAAAGCTCAGCGCTTAGAAGGTGCTGAATATAAGGGGATACCACAATGAACCACCTCCGTACCCAGTTTTCCCGTTGGATGCAGTATCGCGAAAATCTGCGCGAGTTGAGCGGTTGCACTGACCGCGAGCTTTATGATCTCGGTCTGACGCGAGATGACATTCATCGCGTAGCCCGTGAAGCAGCTTTCGCCTGATTACTCAGGCGAAGCGTCTATAAGGCAGCTTCAAACTTCGCCCGGCTTTTTAAAGCGGATGTGAATGTCGTCGCCTGCAAGATCAAAACCGGCATAGTTGCGCTGAAAGGCGATAAGGGCATCATTTACGCCCTTTGAATAATCGTCGTCATGCACTTCGACGTGATGCCGGTAAATGATGCGATCGTCTTTGTAGAATATAACCTGACCTTCCATGATGGCCTCCTCTTAAAGCCTTATGGTGCCTGCTGAGCAAAGCTCACGCACATCGGTATCTTCTATCGAGATAGGCGTTGGCTTGTTGCTTTCAAGCTTTGCCGCTGTCGTTTTCGCCTTTGCAAAGCGCAAGCCATGCTCTTGCGGCATGGGAAAGAAACGCGCCTTTGCGCCAGATCAAGGCCAAGTCCCAATTCACTTCCGCGTCTCTGATCCGATGGATGCGAACGCCGGGATTCTTGCGCTGTTCGGCGATCATTTGCGGCAGAAAGCCAATACCCATGCCTGCCGCCACCAACTCGACAATAAAGTCGATCTGGCTGGAGCGCACGGCGACATGCGGAAACAATCCACGCTGATGACACGCATCCAGAATGATATGATTGAGCGCGAAGCCGCTTTCGAAAAGAATGAAGGGCAGGCTCGCAATGTCCGACAAGGGAATGCCACCATCATCGGTGAAACTGTGATTGGCTGGAAGCAGGGCTACGACCGGTTCGCAGCGGACCTCCTGCCATTCGAAGCTCTCTTCGACGGGCAGAAGCGAGGCGGCAAGTTCCACATCGCCAGCCAGCAAAAGCTCTTCCAGCCGCTTGCTGCCGTGTTCGACAAGCTGAATGTCGATGTCGGGGTAGAGCTTGGTGAAGGCTGCAAAGACCGGAGCAAACAAAACGCTGGAGCCGATGGGTGGCAAGCCAAGTCGCAAAAGCCCGCGCTTAAGTCCGCGCAACTCGCCAAGCTCGGTCAGCATATCATCTTTTTCGGTCAGCATCGCCAATGCGCGGCGGTAGACGATTTCGCCTGCGCTTGTCAGGCGGGGCGGGGTGGCTTCCCTGTCAAGCAAGATCAGCCCGAGTTCTTCTTCGAGCTGGCGCACCGTCTTGCTGACGGTGGATTGGGTGGCATTGATGGTGCGGGCCGCGGCCGAAAAGCCGCCCTGTCGCACCACTTCCACGAAAGCCTGAAAGCCACGTAAGTTCATAAGCTATTCTATTATGGAATAGCTGCAATGAAATCAATTCATTTCTGGAATGGCGACGCAGCCCCTATATTGAATTCACAAACACACGCATTGGAACATGACCATGACCGCCCATAACCTGCTGATCCGCTTTCGCTATGCGCTGCACAACAGCCGTCTGATGCAGATTGCGACCCTGTTCGGCTTCTGGCTGGCGGGTGAGGGTTTTGTCCGTCTGGTTGGTCTGCCGCTACCCGGTGGTATTGTCGGTATGGCGCTGGTTCTGGCGCTGCTCTTAAGTGGTCGCATCAGCCTGTTCAGCATGAAGCGTGGCGCGGAATGGTTTCTGGCGGAAATGCTTTTGTTCTTTGTGCCTGCGGTTCTCGCCGTTCTTGAGCATCAGGAGCTGCTCGGAATGCTCGGGGTGAAGATCATGGCTGTTATTTTGGTTGGCACGCTGACTGTGATGACAGTGACAGCACTTACTGTTGATATGTGCTATCGCCTGAGTGTGCGCTATGCCGCTAAGTAATCCCTATGTGGCGATGCTGTTTTGGTCAGCGGCCACAATCCTCCTTTACCTGGCAGCAAAGCGCGTCTACCGCCGCTTTCCAATGTGGTGGCTGACACCGCTTGCCGTTACACCATTGCTGCTGATGGCGCTTCTCATTGGCATGAATGAAAATTATCGCAGCTACTTTGGCGCAACACATTGGCTTGTGGCTTTGCTTGGCCCTGCGACCGTAGCCTTTGCCATTCCGATCTATCAGCAACGCGCAACCATTCGTCGGTACTGGCCTGTTTTGCTGGTCGGTGTGGTGATGGGCAGTTCGTCGGCGATGCTCTCCGCATGGGGGCTGGCGCACCTTCTTGGCCTCAATGATGCGATCAGCCTCAGTCTGATGCCGCGCTCGATGAGTACGCCTTTTGCCATGACGGTGTCCGGCGATATTGGCGGCACGCCTGACCTGACGGCAATCTTTGTGGTCATCACCGGCGTTTTTGGTGCAGCTCTGGGCGAACTCATGCTCAACTGGCTGCCATTGCGCTCGACGCTCGCACGCGGCGCGCTGTTCGGCATGGGCGCGCATGGTGCAGGCGTCGCCAAGGCGCACCAGATTGGCAGAGAAGAAGGTTCGATCGCTGGCCTCGTGATGGTGCTTGTCGGACTGGTCAATGTTCTGGCTGCGCCTTTCATTGCCCATCTTCTTTGAATCATTGTTTTAGCAGCATATTTTTCTACAAATGCTTATTTAATGAGCAGAACTCTTATATTCACATTTCTGCAACAAACTTAAGCATCGGCGTATTTGCATAACTGTTATGCGTTATTGGTCGTTGTTGAATAAAGAGGCTCAAGGTAAACATTGCTCATCGGGTTCACTCCTCCTCCCAGAACCCGATGACGAATACGGCACTCCTCCTCCCAGCCGTATTCAAGATCAGGCCGCGCATCCTCCTCCCGCGCGGCCTTTTTCTTTTTCTAATCTCCCAAAAACACATTCTGATCTGTTAACAGTGCGTCGCCGCATAGCCCCATGGGCATTTGAGCCGATGTAAACTATCTCTCGGGCAAGTTCACATTTGCGGTGAGTGCCTCTGTCTGAGAGACTTGCCGCCACAAAAGCGGGAGATCGCAATCATGACCAGCGGCATCCATCACCTCACGCTCATTACGCGCAAGGTTCAGGCCAATGTCGATTTCTATGCAGGCTTTTTGGGCCTGCGTATCGTCAAGCAGACTGGCGGCTTTGAAGATGCCGAGCAGTTGCACCTCTTCTATGGTGATCGCTCGGGCACGCCCGGCTCGCTGATCACTTTCCTCGTCTGGGAAGATGGTGCGAAAGGCCGTGTCGGTCATGGTCAGGTCAGCGAAATTGCGCTTGCCATTGATCGTTCTTCTGTTGGCTTCTGGCTGGAGCGGGCATTGCGCTATCATGTGCAGTCCGAAGGTCCGGTGCAAGAGTTTGGCGAGCCAGTGCTGCGCCTGCGCGACCCAGATGGCGTGATCGTCAAGCTGGTCGGTAGCGATCTTGCAGCCAATGACGCATGGGTGTCTGGTGACGTTCCGACAGAACATGCCGTGCGCCGCATCCGTTCGGCCACGATCCTGTCCGAGCAGCCTGAGCAAACTGTCAGCTTCATCGAGCGTTACTTCGGTTTTCATTCTCAGACGAAAGAAGGCACGATAGATCGTCTCGTTTCCGATTCAGGTGATGCAATTGACGTGCGCGACGCAAGTGGTTTCTGGCCGGGTATTCCGGGAACGGGTATTGCCGATCATGTGGCTTTCCGTGCCGCAACAACTGACGATGTGACGACACTGGAGAAAGAGCTTTCAAAGCTTAACTCCAGCGAAGTGAATGTGCATGATCGCAAATACTTCACATCTCTCTATGTCCGCGAGCCGGGCGGAACTCTGTTTGAGTTTGCCACAGACGCGCCCGGGTTCACTGTTGACGAAACGGTGGAGACACTCGGCCAAGCTCTTTTTGTGCCGCCGGGCAACGAGCAGCAGGCTGACGCGATCCGTGCTCGTATGCCTCAATTTGGTCTGCCGGGCGAGGAGCGGGTGATCTATCGCGAATTGCCGTTTGTGCATCGTATTCATCAGCCGGAAAACCCGGATGGCACGACGCTCATTCTTTTGCATGGGACGGGTGGCAATGAAAACGATCTCATGCCGCTTGCTCGTCTTGCCGCGCCTCGTGCAACGCTACTTGGTGTTCGCGGACGTAGCACCGAAGAGGGCATTCAGCGCTGGTTTCGCCGGTTCGACCTGAAACGGTTCGACCAGAACGACATTCGGTTTGAGGCGGAGGCTTTTGAAGCTTTTGTCGAGGGGGCGGTTGCTGCTTACCGCATCGACCCTGAACGAACTGCCTTCATAGGCAATTCCAACGGGGCGAATTTACTTGCGGCTTTCATGCGGCTGCATCCGCATGTCGTGCGTAAGGCTGTATTGCTGCGCGCAACGGATGTTTTGGAAGAGCAGCCAATTGCGGACCTTTCGGACGCTTCTGTCCTGTTACTCAACGGGATAGGTGATCCATTTGGAGATGCATCCGGCAAACTGGAAGCGGCCTTGCGGGCGGATGAGGCTGCAGTAGACGTTCTTTCCGCAGAAGGTGGTCACGGGCTGTCGGATGAAGATGTCCGGCTGACCGGTGAATGGCTGCAGCAAAAGCTCTGACCGTTTGTAAGAGATAAGAAAAAGGGCCGCCGAAGATCTCCGGCGGCCCTTTTGTTGTTTAATCGAGAGGCTTCAAGCCCTTTTCAATCGCCTGTCGTTTTCCTTCAAGGAATGGCGGCAGTGATAAGCTGTCGCCGAGGGTTTCAAGTGGTTCGTCAACTGCGAAGCCAGGACCATCGGTTGCGATTTCAAACAGAACGCCATTGGGTTCGCGGAAGTAGAGCGAGCGGAAATAATAGCGCTCGACCTCACCGCTTGATGGAATACGAAACGTTCTCAGACGATCCACCCATTCCTGCATGGTTTCCTGATCCGGAGTACGGAAAGCAACATGATGCACTGCACCTGCTCCCTGGGCAGCAGGTTCCAGATTAGGCTGCACAGCGATGTGCAACTCAGCACCCGCACCACCGTTACCCATTTCAAAGACATGGACATGGCCTTCGCCATCAGGCGATGCATAGTCGCCGGCTTCACGCATGTTCATCACCTTTTCCAGCACGATTTTTGTCGGTGCCAGATCCGGAACGCTTAGCGTGATCGGGCCAAGGCCACGTATCTGCCGCTCAGCAGGAACCGGGCTTTTCTCCCAGCTATGCGATGCGCCTATGCCGCCATCATCGGTCAAGCGCAGCCGCTGGCCTTCCGGGTCCTCAAAATCGAGAACTGCGCGACCGGCAATCTCGAATATGTCGCCAGTTTCGATACCCTTTCCTTTGAGGTGATTGCGCCACCAATCGAGGCTTGCAACCCCATTCACGCGCAATCCTGTCCGCGAAACACTGTGTGTGCCGCGCCGTTCACGATGGACGGGCCAATCGAAAAAGGTAATGTCAGTCCCCGGAGATGCCAGCCCATCGGCATAGAACAAATGATATGCGCTGGTGTCATCCTGATTGACGGTTTTCTTGACAAGTCGAAGCCCGAGCGTGTCGGTATAGAAGCGACGATTGCCCGGTGCATCAGCAGTAATGGCTGTCAGATGATGCAACCCTGTGAGTTGCGGCTTAAGTTCTGAAGTCATTGTATGTCCTCCTGCGCAAAGGCGGACTTGCCCGCGCTGTTGGTTCAAATATCGGGCGCTTGGGATCTGCAGAAAAGTGGCTGTTGCGGAAACAGTGTGTAACCAAGATGCCGCATCGAGACGATCTTTCCACAGCCCCCACATTTAGGACTTGGCATATCCTCTCAGGTAAAGAATATATTAACCGCGCGCTCCGTGATGGTGAGAGCGCTCTTCGGTTTGTATCTTGTCAGGAGAGTTGGGTTTTGCGGAGCATCATTCGTCGTACTGCCCCGGCATTGCTTGTCTGCCTGACGCTGATCACCGGCTGTGCAAGCCGTCCGGATGGCGTTCTCGTTCCTATTGCTGCAAGTGTTCCCGGCGCATCCAAGGTCGATCTTCTGGTGGCAACTACGCGCGCGCCTTCCGGCAATCCAGGAACGCTATTTTCCGGCGAACGCGATCAGGATATCAGCCTGACGGAGATCATGGTCTCCATCCCGCCTGAAAAGAACCGCAAGGTCGGCGAAGTTCAATGGCCAAAGAAGCTGCCCGCCAATCCGCTCAAGGATTTTGCCACAGTTGAGGTCAAGGCGATCAATACCGAAACTGGTGCGCGTCAGTGGCTGCAGCACAGCCTGCCGAAATCTCGACGTGTGATGGTGTTCGTCCACGGGTTCAACAACACCTATGAGGATTCGGTCTATCGTTTCGCGCAGATCGTTCATGATTCAGGCGCCGAGGTTGCGCCGGTCATCTTCACATGGCCGTCGCGCGGCAGCGTGTTTGACTATAATTACGACAAAGAAAGCACGAATTATTCGCGCGATGCACTTGAAACGACTTTGCGTAAAATCGCCGAAGATCCGCGTGTAAAAGATATCACCGTCATGGCTCATTCCATGGGCAGTTGGTTGACGGTTGAAGCTCTGCGCCAGATGGCGATCCGCGACAAGCGTGTTAATCCGAAGATTAGCGATGTCATTCTCGCGTCCCCTGATCTCGACGTGGATGTGTTCAGCAAACAGTACCGCGCGATGGGCAAGGACCATCCGCGCTTCACGCTTTTCACGTCGCGCGACGATCGAGCCCTGCGCGCTTCCCGCTTCATCTCGGGTAATGTTGATCGCCTCGGACAAATCGACCCGTCGGTAGAGCCATATCGTTCTCAGCTTGAGACGGCGGGGATAACTGTCATCGATCTCACGCAGCTTAAAGCCGGAGACAGCCTCAATCATGGCAAGTTCGCAGCAAGCCCAGAGGTCGTGCAGTTGATAGGCCAGCGTCTCGTCACTGGCCAGACGATCACCGATTCCGATATCGGACTGGGTGAGCGTCTCGGTGCTGTGGCTCTTGGTACGGCGCAAGGTGTTGGCAGTGCTGCATCGCTGGTTGTCAGTGCGCCGATTGCCGTCTTCGATCCAAACACTCGCCGCACCTATAATGAGCAGATCGACAGGTTTGGCAGAACAGTGGGCGGTACGGTCAGCGGTGCAGTTGGTAACTAAGCGCGGGCTCTTTCATATATTCACTAGCAAATGCGCTGTTGTCATATTTGAGGGCGCGCTGTAGGACTGCGACAAAATCTGGTTGTTGGCAGGGAGACCCTCATGCAGATCATCCATACGATTGAAGACTTGCGGTTTTCGCTTGGCGCAGCCCGCAAGAGCGGTAAATCTATCGGCCTCGTGCCAACGATGGGCTATCTGCACAAAGGGCATCTCGAACTTGTTCGCCGCTCGCGCGAGGACAATGACGTCACCGTCGTTTCGATCTTCGTCAATCCGCTGCAATTTGGTACCAATGAAGACCTCGACAAATATCCGCGTGATCTGGAACGCGATGCAAATCTACTCCGCAATGCGGATGTCGATTTCCTCTTCGCGCCCGCCGTATCGGATATGTATCCGCGCCCGATGCAGACAGTGGTTGATGTGCCAGCACTTGGTAACCAGATGGAAGGCGAGGCGCGTCCCGGTCATTTTGCGGGTGTCGCGACCGTTGTAAGCAAGCTTTTCAACATCGTTGGGTCTGACGCCGCTTACTTCGGCGAGAAGGATTTCCAGCAGCTCGTCATCATCCGCCGCATGGTGGACGATATGGCTATCCCGGTGCGGGTCGTTGGTGTTGAGACGGTGCGTGAGGACGATGGGCTCGCTTGTTCATCGCGCAATGTTTATCTGACAGCTGAGCAGCGCGCCGCGGCAATCATCGTGCCAAAAGCGCTGGATGAAGCCGAGCGACTTTACCGTTCGGGCGTAGATGATCCTGAAGCATTGGAAGTAGCTATTCGAGCATTTATTGCGTCAGAACCATTGGCGGCGGTGGAAGTGTTGGCGCTTCGCGATCCGCAGACGCTAGAGCGCCTTGAGACTGTTCAGGGGAGGCCGCTTCTCGTCGCGCTATTTGTACGGTTTGGAAACACAAAGCTGCTCGATAATCGCGTGATTGCACTTGCCGCACAGGAAAAGGCAGCCTGATATGAGCGTCACCGTTAAAAAGAAGCGCCTTTCGCCGAAAGCAGTTCAAGCAATGAAGGGCGAGCGCCCGATTGTCAGCCTCACGGCCTATACGACGCCGATTGCCCGGCTGCTCGATCCGCATTGCGATCTTCTTCTGGTGGGCGATTCCGTTGGCATGGTCCTTTACGGCATGGATTCGACGCTTGCCGTTACGCTCGATATGATGATCGCGCATGGACAGGCAGTGATGCGCGGTGTTGAACATGCCTGTGTAACGGTCGACCTGCCATTTGGCACCTATCAGGAATCGAAGGAACAAGCCTTCCGCAACGCGGCCCGCATCATGCAGGAAACCGGCTGTGACGGTGTGAAGCTTGAAGGCGGCGAGGAAATGGCTGAGACGGTTGAATTCCTCGTCAAGCGTGGCATTCCGGTCTTCGGTCATGTCGGGCTGATGCCGCAGCAGGTGAATACGGTTGGCGGTTTCCGCTCACTTGGTCGTGATGATGAAGAGGCCAACCGCATCCGCCGTGATGCGCGGGCCATTGCAGAAGCTGGTGCGTTCGCGCTGGTCATTGAAGGCACGGTTGAGCCATTGGCGCGCGAAATCACGCAGACCCTGTCAATTCCGACGATTGGCATCGGTGCATCGCCTGCCTGTGACGGTCAGATTCTTGTTTCAGATGACATGCTCGGGCTGTTTCAGGACTTTACGCCGCGTTTCGTCAAACGCTTCACGGAGCTTGCACCGCAAGTGTCGGATGCTGCCAAAGCCTATGCGGACGAAGTGCGTGCCCGATCATTTCCTGGGGCGGAGCATGTTTTTGGCGTAAAGAAGTAACTAAGCTTACGGTCTGACTGCTTTCAAAAATAGATCCTGAACGCCGCGAACCATTTCATCGCGCTCTGTGATGTTTGAGCGGATGATAAAATCATCAACAGCGCCATGCAGCGCATGAAACAGCAGCGTTGCCAGCAAGCGTGTGTTTTCAATTGACCAAGCACCCGCTGTCATACCTTCGCTCAGCAGCTGATCAAGCCGTATGATTGCTGGGTTTTCCTGCATCACATGGCGCATAGGCGGGTGAAAGTCATGAAAAACCAGATCATGCAGTCGATAATTATCGAGATAGCTCGCAATGCCTGTGCTGGCCCAGACTGTGAGACGAGTGTTCCAGTCATTGGCTGGAACACTATTCATTGCGTTATCAAGCCGCTCGCAATAGAAGGCAATGAAGCGCTCGCGTAATGCCACAAGGATATCGTCCTTGCTGCGAAAATGCAGGTAGAATGTGCCCTTGGCGACATCAGCCTTGCGTACAATCTCATCGACGCTGGTAGCCGCGAAACCTTTTTCAAGAAAGATCGTTTCAGCAGCCGACATAAGCTCGCTGCGGCGGATTTCCGCCGGTTTGGTGCGGGGCTTGGTCTTGGCTGCTGGCAAATCCTTTACTCCGGTTTTCAGGCTGCTTCCAGTTTTGCGCGGATTGCAGCTTTGTCAAAAGCAAGTTGGTTGGGTCGAACAACCCGCTCATCAAGCCAGTGCAGGGCGGCATCGATATTTGAGAACGTACCAGCTGGCACGCGGAACAACTTTTCCGCATCCATGCGGCTTGCTTCCTCATACACGGATTCAGGCACAATGCTAATCATGCCCATGACCTGATGGCGGATGCGTTCGGCATTCTGTTGAAACCATTGCTTGATTTCACGCGCTGCACCGTCTGGATGCTGAAGTGCATCCGTGTCGAGAAACCGCCGGATCGCAATGAAGGGCTTTCCTTCATCCAGCCATGCGTTCCAGCTATCGAAGAATGCGCGCAGCTCTTCAATGGTTGATGGGCCTTTGGCAAGCGTGACGATATAGGGCCACTGTTCGGTATCGTGAAACATAGAATCTCGCTTTTGCTGCGGCCTTCGAGTGTCGGTTCAAGCGGCATCCAGAAATTTGTGTTGCACGTCTGGAGGCAGCTGAACCCGGCCGCAAGCACTCATGTCTCGTGGTTATTGGGGCTGACAACCTGAAAGACTTGCACGCACACATTAGCCGGTCTCTCAGGTCGCCAATTTCACTGACTGATAGTCAGTCATTTATAATTTGCATGAAAATATGAATAAAGCAATCATGTTTTTTAAAAGAAGCTGATGCGAGCAGCTGGCAGAGAAGGCGGCCCCGTAAAATCCAAATGAAAGGCCTGCCCGCAGTTCTCAGGCAGGCCTCCCGGGTTTTAGATCACTGGTCGCAAACGTTACTCTGCCAATAGCGATAAAGCGCTTCCACATCGCCATTTGTCAGCGTCTGCATCGCGCCTTTCAGTTGATGGTCAGTCCAGTCCCACCATTGCATTTCCAGAAGCATATTGACGCTGTTCTCATCGAAACGCGGGCGGATGGTGCGGGCAGGGTTGCCGCCAACAATCGCGTAGGGTTCAACATCACGCGTCACCAGTGCGCGCGTGCCAATAATTGAGCCATGGCCGATTTTTACACCCGGCATGATGATCGCTTCAGAGCCAATCCAGACATCATTGCCGATGACCGTATCGCCCGATGGAGCATAACCATTCGCGCTGCCAGTGAATATATCCACTTCTGACATGAAGAAGAATGGGAAGGTGCTGATCCAGTCGTGTCGGTGGCCCTGATTGCCCGCCAAGATGAAGGCTGCACCTGATCCGATTGAGCAGAAGCTGCCAATGATCAGCTTGTCGGCACCTTCATCGGGCAGGAGAAAGCGGGCGCAGTCGTCGAAGCTGTGGCCATGATAATAGCCGGAATAATAGCTGTAGCGCCCGACGACGATGTTTGGATTTGTGACCTGTTTGTCGAGAGTGATGCCCCTGAATGGGCTTTCAAAGTAATTTTTCATGAGAATACTCACTGCATGAGTGCCAGTCTCAAGCGCATCCCGAAAAATGGGAACCGGTTTTCGGAATAGGATGCGCGTGAAACGAAAGGCTCGGCATTTATCCGCCTGCAAATATGCAAACGAAAACCCCGCAAGAAACCAGAGGTTTGCTTGCGTTCATGCTCCTGGTGATTGAGTGCTCAAATCACGGGAGCGCGATGCAGGGGGTACTCGAACATTTTATCATGGTGACAAGCATAGCGCCCATCACGGCGAAAGCCAAGCAGGCAACGAATTAGTTCAGCTTCTCCAGGTTCTTTTCAAAGAAAGTTGCGATTTCAGCATTCATGCGCTGGTGAAGTGCAGTTCTCACGATGCCGGGATTATCAATGCAGAACCCGGCAACGAGCTTTGTAAGTTCTTCCGAGCATGGTGCAAGGAAGGTGAAGTGCCCGGCCTTTTCAATGACTTGCAACTGTGCCTTTGGCAGTTCAGGCGCAAGCGCGACGGCATTTTCTTGCGGCGATAATTCTCCATCCTGATCACCCACATAGATGAGTGTCGGTGCTGTGACTGACTTGAGAGTCTCGGCCCCGAAGATAACGCTCAGTGGTGCCATCAGGACATAAGCGCTGATGCGCGGGTCGGCTTGTGGGGTGAGGTCAGGACGGTCAGTTCTGATCTTACCCTCTGCCTCGCAGACGCTATGATCATCTGGTCGTTTTGCGCAGTAAGCTTCAAATCGTGACAGGTCCGGCTTTGCCCCTGCAAGGATCAGCCCCGTGGTTCCGCCCGCCGAAAAACCGACAAAGCCGATACGGTTCTTGTCGATATGCGGCGCAAGGGCTGCATCGTCCAGCGCTGTGGAAAGGGCTGCTGAAATCTGCATCGGGCGGCCATAGGTCGAACTGACGGCACCCAATCGGCTTGGGTCTTTAAAGTTGTCGCCGGGATGGGTCACACTCACAACGATGTAGCCATTGCGGGCAAGCGATGCGCCCAGATCGTGATGTCCCCACATGCTGCCCATATTGCCATGCGACAGCAGGATCAGAGGAAAGCGGCCTTCTGCCATCGGTGCAGTGGGTGACGCCTGCACCTGATAAGGCCCAATTTTCGTAGCTTCCGTCTTTGCTGCACTGGGATAGAAGACGACTGCTTCCATGGGACGGCTATCGACCGGATCGACAACGGCAAGTTTCTTGAGACCGCTGCCATTGAAATTCTCGGCATTCGCCACGGATACGAGGCATAAAATCGCGGTGACGAGGGCGAATAATCTCAGAAGCATTTCAAAGCACTCCCAATGGCAAATGACACGTAGTCTGTAAATTCGAATTATAAATAACAAAAAGGGAGGCATGAGCCTCCCTTTCTATCTTTATGCTGCACGTTTTACTTTTCAACGAAAGCTTTTTCGATCACGAAATGACCGGCTTCGCTCTGGCTTCCTTCTTCCAGGCCGAGACCTTCCAGAATGACGCGCATATCGGCCAGCATTTCCGGGCTGCCACAAAGCATCATGCGGTCGTCTTGCTCGGAGAATTTCGGAAGGCCGAGATCTTCAAAAATCTTGCCGGAGGTGATGAGATCAGTGAGGCGACCCTTGTTGCGGAATTCTTCACGCGTCACGGTTGGGTAATAGATCAGCTTTTCACGCACCATTTCGCCGAGGAATTCGTCTTCCGGCAATTCCTTGGTGATCAGATCAGCATAGGCCAGTTCGTTCACTTCGCGCACGCCGTGCACGAGGATGATTTTCTTATAGCGCTCATAGGCTTCGAGATCGCGGATGATCGACAGGAACGGCGCAAGGCCCGTACCGGTTGAAAGCAGCCACAGGTTGTCACCTGGAATGAGATTGTCATAAAGCAACGTGCCGACCGGCTTTTTGCCGACGATCAGCTTGTCGCCTTCTTTAAGATGCTGCAGGCGCGAGGTCAGTGGACCATCCTGCACCTTGATTGAGAAAAATTCGAGCTGTTCATCATAGACGCTGGAAGCAATCGAATAAGCGCGCAGCAGTGGTTTGCCGTTCACTTCAAGGCCGATCATGATGAACTGGCCGCTCTGGAAGCGGAGGCCTTGATCGCGCGTGGTGCGGAATGAAAACAGCCTGTCGGTCCAGTGGTGAACGTCAAGAACGGTTTCCTGATAAAAATTGCTGCTCATTGTCGGAACTGTCTCTGTTTCGCTTTTCACGGTATTCGCTTCGAATGAAGCAAACGTCTTTCATCGCAATCAAGGGGATCGCGTCTGGCTGCCTTCAGGGTGGCTTCCGCGGAGGTCGTGATTTGCCGGTATGCTGCACCATGCCCGGCCGACGATTACGGAAATCGGAATAATGCTTCTATGTCCCGACATCAAGAGTTAATCAGGTTGAATGCGTCGCGCAATTAAATCGAATCCAAACGCAGTCTCAAGGAATGCTGTTCCAATCGTGAATACTTCCGAAGCATGGTATGCTCCGGAAGCGGCATTTTCGGTTTCAGCGCATGTCTCGGAAAAGTGGGAACCTGTTTTCCGATAACGACATGCGTGAAAAGGAGAAGATAGAGCGAGCATAAAGGGTTCAATTAACAGCGACCCGCTCTATTTTGAACTGCGAACCAGTGCTATCGCTGCAAAGAGCGCAATGCTCGACATGGCTGCAAAGCCGATAAACAGCCAGAGGGCGGCATTCGATATGCCCGCAAAGCCACCGGGGTTGCTAAGCCCCGCCAGATTGGCAATCATCCCTGCAAGCGCTGCACCCATAGCTGTGGTGAAAAGCTGTACCGTAGTCAGGGATGCCGAAGCCAGATTCTGGTCCGCAGCTTCCGCACGTTTGAAAACGCGGGTGAGCAGATGCGGCCATGTCATGCCGACGCCAAAGCCTATGATTGCCATGGCAAGGCAGATTGGCAGCAGGCTGGTCCAATGTCCGTCGCTGCCTGGCGGAACCAGAATTGCAAGTGTTACCATGCCTGCAATTCCCATGATGGGCGCTGCAAGGATAACCCGGTTAACGCTTTTGCCCGTTACGCCGGATGAGCCGATAGAGCCAAGTGTCCAGCTGCCGCCCATGAGTGCGGCAAGATAACCGGCAACAAGCGGCGACTGATTGTGCAGAACCTGGAAAAACAGCGGCACGAAGACTTCCGAACTCGTGACGGATCCTCCGAGAAAACCCATTGTGAGGTAAAGCGCGCCAAGGCGGTTTAGGCTGAATGTGCCTTTAGGCAGAATCCGCTTTGTCGACTTATGCTCGACCATAACAAGCAGCATAAGCACGGCAAATGCGATGGCTACACCTGCAATATTCCAGACGGCACTTGGTGAAATGCTTGCGGCTGAAATGATCAGAACAGCCGTCGTCAACAAGATCAGCTGCGGCCATGCAAGCCGATCTTTGTTTTCACTGTCGCCCGCGCATTTTGGCAGGATGAGTGTCGCCATGAGGGCAAAAATGCCAATCACCGGAACCAGCGACCAGAAGGCGGCACGCCAGACACCGAGTTCTGCAAAGATACCGCCAATTGCCGGGCCAACGAGTGTTGCCACACCCCACATGCCGGAAACCAGCGCAATGGCGCGTGGCCAGAGCGGTTCGTCAAAGACGATTCGGATCATGGCATAGGAGAGCGCCAGCATCATACCGCCGCCAAGGCCCTGCACGACACGGCCTGCAAGCATGGCTGGCATAGAAGGCGCAAGGCCGCAGGCCAAGGTTCCTGCCGCAAAAATCACCGCTGCAACCAGGTAGGCATTGCGTGGGCCTGCCTGAGACAGAAGTTTCGGGACAAGCGCTGAGCCAAGAATAGACGCTGTAACGAACAGCGCAGTGTTCCAGGCATAATAATCCATGCCGCCAATATCGGCGACCACGGTTGGCAATATGGTTGTGGCAATGAAAACATTGATGGCGTGAAGCGCTACGCCACCGACGAGCGTTAGCGAACGGATCGCATTCTTTCCCGCGAACAATTCTCCCCAGCCTGCGGTAGCCCCTGCTGTTACAGTGGCGGCTGGATTTTCGGTCTGCATTTCTTTCCCTGGTCCTATCCCGCATTTCAGAGGCGGGTTAATGCCCGCTGTCCGCACGCGTTGGCGACCTTATAAAATGCTTTTTCAAACTTCGGAATGGGGCGTGAAGTAAAACAACGCCAATAAAAATCAAAAGGGGTTCAATTTAAGATGAAAAGCCCTATATGAAGCACAGAATTCAAAATCCGCCGCTGCGTTGGAGAAATTTTTCTCAAAACGTCTGTGGCGGATTTGTGTTTCTGTCACAAGGTTCCTATAAGCCTCTCCAAAGCGGCTTTTATAGTGCATCCCGAAAAGTGTGAAACGGTTTTCGGATAAGATGCGCGCCAGAGCAAATAACGTGCCCGCCAGCCAGCTGGACAGGCCATCTCCCCTAACTGACGACCCGGAACGACCATGATCCAGACGCCTTATTATCTGATCGACAAGACCAAGTTGAAGCGCAACATGGAAAAAGTTGCCTATGTGCGCGAGAAGTCCGGCGCGAAAGCCCTGCTGGCGCTCAAGTGCTTTGCTACATGGTCGGTGTTTGATCTGATGAGCGAATATATGGATGGTACGACGTCGTCCTCGCTCAATGAAGTGCGTCTTGGCCATGAGCGATTTGGCGGCGAAACCCATGCCTATAGCGTGGCCTATGCCGATCATGAGATCGACGAAGTCATCAGCCATGCCGACAAGATCATCTTCAATTCGATTGGCCAGCTCGAACGCTTTGCCGACAAGGCGGCGCATATCAAGCGCGGTCTGCGTCTTAATCCGGGCATTTCGTCTTCAAGCTTTGACCTAGCCGATCCGGCGCGTCCCTTCAGCCGCCTTGGCGAATGGGATGTGACAAAGGTCGAAAAGGTCATGGACCGCGTCACTGGCTTCATGATCCATAACAATTGCGAAAACTCCGATTTCGGTCTTTTCGACAAGATGCTGACCGACATCGAAGAAAAGTTCGGCTCGCTTCTTGATCGCGTTGAATGGGTTAGCCTTGGCGGCGGAATCCACTTCACCGGCGACGATTATCCGGTCGATGATTTCTGCGCGCGCCTGAAGGCGTTCTCGGAAAAGTTCGGCGTACAGGTTTATCTGGAGCCGGGCGAAGCCTCGATCACCAAGACCACGACGCTGGAAGTGACGGTTCTCGATACGCTTTATAACGGCAAGAACCTCGCAATCGTAGATAGCTCGATTGAAGCGCATATGCTCGATCTGCTCATCTATCGCGAAAAAGCGAAAATGGCGCCAAACAATGGCGAGCACAGCTACATGATTTGCGGTAAGTCCTGCCTTGCTGGCGATATTTTCGGCGAGTTCACTTTCGATAAGCCGATTGCCATTGGCGACCGCCTCTCATTTGAAGATGCGGCCGGTTATACCATGGTCAAAAAGAACTGGTTTAATGGCGTGAAAATGCCAGCCATTGCCGTGCGCGAACTTGATGGCACGGTCAAATTAGTCCGCGAATTTGATTATGCGGATTTTGAAGGGTCGCTTTCTTAAAGATCCTTTTGCGGTCCTCAGACTGCAAAAAACTCATGTGTTCCGGGTGAGAAGGCAATCGGGACGGTTAACAGATGGCGGGTAACCGCTGGAAGAGGAAGCATCGACAGAAAATGAAGAAGAACGTTCTCATTATCGGCGCCGGGGGCGTGGCACAGGTTGTTGCACATAAATGTGCGCAAAACTCTGACATATTGGGCGATATCCATATTGCGTCCCGCACGGTTGAGAAATGCCGCAAGATTATCGATAGCGTGCATGAAAAGAAGAGCCTCAAGACTGAGGTGAAACTGGAAGCGCATGCTTTGGACGCGCTGGATATTGAAGCCACCAAGGCTCTGATCCAGAAGACAGGCGTTCAGATCGTCATCAATGTCGGCTCGGCCTTCCTCAATATGTCGGTCCTTCGCGCCTGTATCGATACGGGTGTGGCTTACATGGACACGGCGATCCATGAAGATCCGAAGAAGATCTGCGAAACCCCACCGTGGTATGGCAACTACGAATGGAAGAACTTGCAGGAATGCGAAGAGAAAGGCATCACCGCCATTCTCGGCATCGGCTTTGATCCAGGCGTGGTCAATGCCTATGCACGTCTGGCTGCTGACGATTATCTCGATGAAGTCAAATCCATCGACATTGTTGACATCAATGCCGGTTCGCATGGCCGCTGGTTCTCGACCAACTTCGACCCTGAAATCAACTTCCGCGAATTCACCGGCACGGTCTATTCGTGGCAAGGCGGTCAGTGGCAGTCGAACAAGATGTTCGAAGTCGGCCAGACATTCGATCTGCCTGTCGTCGGCCCAAGCAAGGCCTATATGACCGGCCATGATGAAGTGCACTCGCTGTCCAAGAACTACCCGAACGCCGATGTGCGTTTCTGGATGGGCTTTGGCGATCACTACATCAATGTTTTCACGGTGTTGAACAATCTCGGCCTTCTGTCCGAACAGCCGGTCAAGACCGCTGAAGGTCTGGAAGTCGTGCCGCTCAAGGTGGTCAAGGCCGTTCTGCCTGATCCATCGTCGCTTGCACCGGATTACACCGGCAAGACCTGCATTGGCGATTTCGTCAAGGGCACCAAGGACGGCAAAGAGAAGGAAGTCTTCATTTATAACGTTGCCGACCATAAGGAAGCCTATAACGAAGTGGGTAGCCAAGGCATTTCCTACACCGCTGGTGTTCCGCCGGTTGCAGCCGCAATCCTGATCGCTTCGGGCGAATGGGATGTGAAGAAGATGGTCAATGTGGAAGAGCTTAATCCAAAGCCTTTCCTCCATATTCTGAACCAGATCGGTCTGCCATCGCGCATTAAAGACGAAGACGGCGACCGCGCACTCGACTTCGCGTAAGCTTGAATACAATGATAAAAGAAAACCCCGCTTTAGCGGGGTTTTTTGTTTGTCGGACAAGCGGTGCGAGGTGATTGAGATTTTTGTGATGACGAGACGAAAATGGTGTTTCTCGAGAACCGGAGCGGAATGTACTTAAAGCTACATGAGCACCGGAAGTGAAGAGAAGCGCCATTTGCAGTCCGTCAGCGCGTAAATATCAGTCGTCTCGGGGCCATGTGTCGGAAAGTCGATAACCGCCCGGAAAAGGATCACTCGGATCAAGCATAAGCTGCGAAGTCCCCGTCACCCAAGCACGACCCGAAATGATCGGGCTGATGGCGGGCTTGCCCGTAAGGTCTACAGCCTTATCAAGTCGACAATGGAATTCCGTTCCAAGTACAGATTTGCCGATAAATCTTTCACCGACTTTCATCTGGCCCTTAGCGTGCAATACGGCCATGCGCGCTGAACAGCCAGTGCCAGTTGGCGAACGGTCGAGCTTGGCCGGGCGGATCGCCACGGTGTTGACGCCGGTGAGTACGTCGCCATCGCGTGTCACTGGTTCAGTGATCTGGCAGAATGAAATGTGGTTCCAGTCTTTCTCAGGATGGCGGAAACCGAGTTGTTCATTGGCGGCTTTGGTGATCTTAACGCCGATCTCGGCCAGTTCACGCGCCTGACCCGGCTCAATCTTCATGCCGATATGCGTCGCATCGACAATGACAAAACTGTCACCGCCATAAGCAGTATCGACGGTAATTGTGCCAAGTCCTTCAACCTCCAATGAAGCATCCAGACGATCTGCAAAGGACGGCACGTTGCGGACACTGATGCGCTCGGCCTTGCCGTTGCGACATTCCGCCTCCACTTCAATGATTCCGCCGGGCGCTTCCAACACCATGCGGGTTATCGGTTCCTGCATCGGGATGATGCCGCCATCCAGCAGAACAGTGGAGACGCAGATCGAGTTGGAACCAGACATTGGCGGGGTATCCGCGGGCTCCATGATGATGAACCCCATCTGCGCGCGCGGATCTTTGGGTGGGACCAGCAGATTGATATGGCGAAACACGCCGCCACGCGGCTCGTTCAACACGAAGTTGCGCAAGGTCTCGTCGCTGGCAATGAAACGCGACTGCTCCCACACGGTATCGCCAGGAGGAGGAGCCACGCCACCGACAATAACATCACCGACTTCACCTTCTGCGTGACAACCAACAATGTGGATGACTTTGGTACTACGCATGGCTTTCCTCGCAAATTCGCATCGCCACTATTGGTAAATCACGCGGCGTCGCGGTCAACTGAAATACGGACGGAAAAATGCCGTTTTGCGACATGTTGGAAATCGATTTCCACGCATGTCAGCAGTTGAGAATTTACTTCCCAAGATGTGTTGCTTCTTTGTGCAAGTCTGATATCCATTGTGCTCTAATTTTGTGCAAATCGATGCGCAGCCCGCTTGGCTCCGGATCAATTTCTGGAACATACACAACGTTCCCAATAGAAGTTGAATAATCCGAAAAGTTGGGGCGAAGTCGCTTTTAGCGATGAACGCTCTTAGCCGGCATGGGGCGATCGATATTCGTATCACGATGCTAAATTCCTCAGATTGACATGGTCTCTGACGTCATGGCGCGTGTTCTGGCTATGGATTGTCTGGCGGATTGACGGCCCCGGACAGTTCGGGGGAGTAACTTGTGACCAATACAGTTGATGCGGGCTTTCGCGAGCCACAATTGAACAGCGTACAGCGCTGGACCCGGGAAATGTCGACAGCCCTTAAACTGGGCTGGCCGCTGATTCTAACCAATCTTTCGCAAGCGGCATTGACGGCAACTGATGTGATTTTCATCGGGCGACTGGGCAAGGATACGCTTGCCTCGGCGCTGCTTGCGACCAGTTTTTATCATACACTGATGATCTTCTCGATGGGCCTTGTCTCGGCTGTCATGCCGATGATTGCCATCGCGCTCGGCAAGAATCGGCATTCGGTGCGCGATGTTCGCCGTACCGTGCGTCAGGGCATGTGGTCAGCGATCATCATCTCGGTCCCAATCTGGATTGTGCTCTGGCATTGCGAGGAGATTTTCCTCTTCCTCGGTCAGCAGCCGGATATTGCGGCACGCTCAACGGATTTCATGCACACGCTGCAATGGGCGCTGTTGCCATATCTCTTCTACATAGTGCTGCGCTCTTTCTTTGCGGCGATGGAAAAGCCGATGTGGACGCTATTGATTGCGGCTGCTGCCATCGGGTTCAACGCGCTGGCGGGCTGGACATTGATTTTCGGCCATTTTGGCTTCCCGCGTATGGAACTGCATGGTGCGGGTATCGCCACCACGCTGTCGAGCATCATGATGTTCCTTGGCATGGCCATTATCACCGTGCGCCATCACCGTTTCCGCCGCTATCGCTTGTTCGGTCGCTTTTGGCGTCCGGATTGGCCACGCCTGATTGAGCTATGGCGCATCGGTTTTCCGATGGCGCTGACCTTCGTATTTGAAACCTCGATCTTTTACGCAGCCGTCGTCATGATGGGCTATATCGGGCCGACAGCCATGGCAGCCCATGCGGTTGCCATTCAGGTGGCATCGCTCAGCTTCATGGTGCCGCTTGGATTTGGTCAGGTAGCAACCGTGCGTGTTGGTCGTGCTTATGGTCGTGGTGATCCGCAGGCCGTGGCCTATGCAGGTTGGAGCGCCTATGCGCTTGGCGTCGGCTTTATGGCGATCATGGGCCTGCTGATGATTCTCATCCCGCGCCTGTTTATCGGCGTATTTCTCAACCTTAAGGACCCGGAAAACTTCGCCGTTATCGAACTCGCGGTCACGTTCCTGGCGCTTGCTGCACTGTTTCAGATTGTCGATGGCGCGCAAGCGGTTGCAGCGGGCATGTTGCGTGGTCTGCGTGACACGCGTGTTCCGATGTATCTGGCGCTGGTCGGATATTGGGGTGTGGGCCTGCCGTTGGGCGCGCTGCTGGCATTCCAGTTCAAGCTTGGCGGTGCGGGTGTCTGGCTTGGTCTGGCAGCAGGGCTTGCTATTGTTTCGGTGCTGATGACCATGCGCTGGCGTCGATCGCTCAAGCGCATAGGTGCAGTTTAAGGACTGAACCTTAGCCTATTATATTATTCCTTAAACTTGAATCAGTTTAGGGTAAAATTATGATGTAAATATAACGTGTTAGAGCACCCCGCGCCCAAAAGGACGCACGGTGCTCTAGTGCGCATCAAGGGTGCAAAAAAAACCGTACGGTGGAAGCCGTACGGCGTGATCTTTGATGCTGCGGATATCGTTATGTATCCGCTAAAATCAAATGCCCCCTATTATTTCGTAAGTGCAATAATACGGTCGAGCGCTGCACCATAGCCTTTCAATGAAATTTTGAAAGCGACAGCCTGGCTTGGGCTGAGTGCAGTCGCGCTGACGTTCAAACTTGTGCCAGCCTTGAGCGAGGCGACCTGCTTGGCATCAAAACTAACTGGCGCCAGACAGCCCTGCGGCAAGCACGTTGAAAAAGTCAAATGCGGGCCATCAACTTCGTCGATCTTGAGAGTGGAACCTTTTGCGAGATCAAGGCCAAATGGCATCAGAATGACACCTTCGACTTTGCCGCCGTTCACATTGCGCAACTCGACCGTCAGGACGCGCTGACCGGTCTGCGTACTGCTTTGATCCTGGCGGACGGCGCAAACTGTGTTGTCTTTTGCAGACTGGCAGGAAACTGTCCAATCCTCATAGGTTTCCTGCAAAGTGCTGGCCCCACCAGGGAGAGGTGCAGCAATAGCGGGAAGGCTCGAGATTACGGCAAAGCCTATTGTGAGACCGATTTGGCGATAGATTTTCATAAATAGATTCTCTGTTAATGGGCATTTTTTAAAAGGTTTTAACTCGAAATCAAACCTTTCCGATGCCAGTGTACATGACGTTAATTCTTTTACAATAGAAATATATTTGCAGAATAATAAATATAAGTAAATTATGAAATATGAATTATCTAAAAACATTAATTAATATATACTGGTGAATACTTAATTCATCGGGAGTGATGGTTTTTTATGAATACGGTGTGAGCATCAATGTAATTGGTGAATCTCAATATTTTAAAATCAATGCCATTAATTTATAGGCACCGAGTCGTATGTAGCAACATATAGGGTGTAATATTTTTGATAAAAATTGCTATATTTCAATGTAATTCTAAATAGTGTTTAAATTAACACACAATATTCGATAATTTTTAAATTGTAAAAGTTGCAATTGAGATTGTTGAGTTTTCTATTCTATCAGTCATTTGCATTAATTAACTTAAATTTGCTGGAGGTATTTTCAAAATGACTATTAAGGGATTTCTTCTCGGGTCAGTGGCAACTATCGCGGTGGGAACTGCTGCTGCAAATGCAGCTGATGCCGTTGTGGCTCCCGAGCCAGAACATGTAGAATATGTACGCGTATGCGATGCTTATGGAGCAGGCTACTTCTACATCCCGGGAACTGAGACTTGCCTGCGCGTATCTGGTTATGTCCGCTATGATCTGACCGGCGGTGATGATGTTTACGGTCGCGGATTTACAGATCGTGACGGTGCTGCGATTGGTGGCAAAGACTACGAGCGTAAGACCTGGGATAATAAAGCTCGCTTCACGCTGCGCCTTTCGACTGCTTCTGAAACCGAGCTCGGCACTCTCAAGACCTATGCTGAAACGCGATATGATTGGGGTAATGGCACGCCCGGTACGTCCGGTGAACTGCGTTACGGCTATATCGAGCTTGGAGGTCTCCGCGTAGGTCTCGACGAATCTGCATTCGTCACCTTTCCGGGCTATCTCGGCAATGTCATCAACGACGACGTCATCCTTGCAGGTGGCTATCGCACAGGTTTGATCAGCTACACATTCAATGCTGGTAACGGCTTCTCGGCAATTCTGTCGCTTGAACAGGGCAACAACGTCGATACCGATGGCAAGTATGGTTATAATGGCGCCATCAAGGATTATACGCCTCATGTCGTTGGCGGCCTGAAGTATGAGCAGGGTTGGGGTAAGATTGCTGCAGTCGCAGCTTATGACGCCCGCAATGAAGAATGGGCTGGCAAGGTTCGCGCTGACTTAAACATCACCGATCAGTTCTCGATCTGGGCTATGGGCGGATATAAGTCCAACAAGGACCAGTACATGAACGTAACAGATGGTTCGGGTAATGTTCTCGGTCAGGTTCGTGCGATCAGCAGCTTCTACGGTACTTGGGGTGGTGATTGGGCCGTTTGGGGCGGTGCATCCTTCAAGGCAACCGAACAGGCAACCCTCAATGCGCAGGCTGCATATGATGGCAGCAGCACATTTGCAGCAACCGCAAATGTTGCCTACGAGCTGGTTCCTGGCTTTACTGTTACACCAGAAGTTTCCTACACCAAGTGGCAGGATGACAAGTCTTACCTGAAAGGCAAGGATGCTTGGCAGGGTATGGTTCGCTTCCAGCGCTCGTTCTAATACAAAGTATGGCCGCCACATATTGTGGTGGCCATACTTATTTTTGAATTAACACATTAATACTTATCTGTTCTCATATATTTATGAAAAATACATGTGATTTTGAATTTAATATTCGATCAACTACATCACGAGATGCCATTGGATAGCGTAGAAGGACTGCGCTGTTTTAAATTCTGATCTCCAGTCGGAAAATGGCTGCGGCGGGCTTAACTATAATGTTAGGCCCGCCGCTTTTATTTGCGCTGTTATCGCGACAGCTTCATATGACGATTGACGTCCTTGTAAAGCAGATAGCGGAATTTGCCTGGCCCGCCAGCATAGCAAGCCTGCGGGCAGAAGGCGCGCAGCCACATGAAATCGCCCGCTTCTACTTCCACCCAATCTTGATTGAGGCGATAGACGGCTTTGCCTTCCAGCACATAAAGCCCGTGTTCCATGACATGGGTTTCGGCGAAGGGAATGACGCCGCCCGGCTCGAATGTCACGACTGTCACATGCATGTCGTGGCGAAGATCATTCGGATCGATAAAGCGTGTTGTCGCCCATGCGCCATTGGTGTCAGGCATCGGCGTTGGTGCAATGGTCTTCTCGTTGAGGAAAAGCGGCTCCGGCACGTCAAGGCCCTCGACCTTTTCATAAGCCTTGCGCACCCAATGGAAGCGCGCGACGGCGCTTGAATTGTTGCGAAGCGTCCAGCCGCTCTTTGGCGGCAGATAGGCATAGCCGCCTTCGGTCAGCACATGGTCTTTGCCTGAAAGCGTGACGGTGATTTCGCCTTCGACAACGAACAACACACCCTGTGCGCCGTCATCAAGCTCTGTGCGGTCACTGCCGCCGCCGGGCTGCACTTCCATAATATACTGCGAGAAAGTCTCGGCAAAACCCGATAGTGGGCGGGCGATGATCCATAGCCGTGTCTTGTCCCAGAAGGGCAGGAAGCTTGTGACGATATCGCTGAATGTGCCTTTTGGAATAACCGCATAGGCTTCGGTGAACATCGCGCGATCAGTCAGAATTTGCGTCTGTGGCGGCAGGCCACCGGTCGGTGCGTAATAATTACGGCTCATTGTTGCCTCTGATCAATACAGTGTTTCGGGAAGAATATCTTTGAGCCGCAGCAGCGCGATGCGCTCGACCTGTTCGGACGCTGTTTCAAGCTCCGCTTGTTTGCTGTTTTCGACGCGCCGTTTGAAAGCATCGAGAATCTCATGGCGGTTGCGGCCCTTGACCGCGATGATGAACGGGAAGCCGAACTTATTGGTATAGGCGTCGTTGAGTTCGGTGAATGTCTTGCGTTCATCATCCGTCAGAGCATCAAGACCGGCAGATGCCTGCTCAGATGTGGATTCTGGTGTAAGGCGTTTGGCCGCCGCAAGCTTTCCTGCAAGATCGGGATGGGCACGCAACACACCGAGCTTTTCATCGTCTGATGCAGCGCGGAATGCCCGGACCAGAACCGTATGAAGACCGGATGCAGAATCGGCCAGTTCCGTCAGGCCGGTGTCGTAGGCGCGTTCGGCAATCCATGGCGAGTGCTCGAAAATCCCGCCATAGCGTGCAACAAAATCCGCCTTGCTGGCCTTGGATGGCACAACATCGATTTGTTTCGGTTTGTGATGTTCGTGCCAGTGACGCGCAATATCGACGCGCTTGGCAACCCACACCTTGTCATGGCTCTGTACGTAATCAAGGAAGCGTTCAAGTGCTGCCACACGACCTGGACGCCCGACCAGACGGCAATGCAGGCCAATCGACATCATCTTTGGCGCGCCTTCTGCACCCTCGCGATAAAGCACGTCGAATGTGTCTTTGAGGTAGGTGTAGAACTGATCGCCGGAGTTAAAGCCCTGTGGCGTGGCAAAGCGCATGTCATTGGTGTCGAGCGTATAAGGCACGATCAGATGCGGACCCTTTGGCCCCTTAACCCAATAAGGCAGTTCATCGGCATAGGAATCGGCTGAATAGAGGAAACCGCCTTCCTCCATCACCAGCTTCAGCGTGTTATCCGAAGGTTTGCCCTGATAGATGCCGAGTGGGCGCGAGCCGGTAATCTCCGTGTGCAGACGTACCGCTTCGCGAATATGTTCGCGTTCTACCTCTTCGGGTATATCCTTATATTCCCACCAGCGCAGGCCGTGGCTGGCGATTTCCCAATCCGCTTCCTTCATGGCGCTTATGGCTTCGGGATTGCGCTCCATGGCAAGGGTCACGCCATAGACGGTCACCGGCATGTTGCGTCGCGTAAACGCGCGCCACAAACGCCAGAAGCCCGAGCGGGCGCCATATTCGTAAATGGACTCCATATTGAGGTTGCGCTGGCCGTTCCATGCCTGCGCGCCGACGATTTCCGAAAGCAGGCATTCGGATGCCGGATCGCCATCGAGAATGCAGCTTTCGCCGCCTTCCTCATAATTGACGACAAACTGCACAGCGATATTTGCCCCGCCCGGCCATTGTGGGTCTGGAGTGTTGCGGCCATAGCCAACCAGATTGCGCGGATAACTCATATGGAATTCCCTCGGTTTTTGTCTGTTTTGCCTATGATAATAAAGATTTACGCGGACCATTCCCCCTCAAAATTTTGAAAGACATCCAACGATTATCATCTTTCCCAAGACAGGACTTAGGTAAATACTCACAATCGGGAACAAGTGTGGTTCGCAATGGCTTGAATGTCGCGCGAAATAAACCACATAAAAACAAGTGCTTGCAATGGTTCTAACGGTGATGTCGGAAGAATCGTGCAGGCGGCAGGAGTACAAATGGGAAGCCAAGCAAGCGGTCAGGGCCGGTTAACGACGCATGTCCTTGATACGGTCAGTGGTAAACCAGCCGCAAATCTGCGCATCGAATTACGCCGCATCGAGAATCAGCAGGCAGAGATTCTGCGCGAAATCCGCACCAATGCAGATGGTCGCTGTGATGCACCGCTGCTTGCAGGTGATGCGCTACATTCTGGTTCATATGAGTTGCTTTTCCATGTCGGCGAATATTTCGGCAAAAGTGATGATGCGATCCCGTTTCTGGATGTGGTGCCGCTACGCTTTGGTATTTCCGACGAAAAGGCGCATTATCATGTGCCGCTTCTGGTTTCGCCATTTTCTTATTCAACCTATCGCGGGAGCTGAGCGATATGGGTCAAGCAGTCAGACATAATATCCGCTTTCTGCTGAACGGCGAGACAGTTGAGCTCGACCGCGTTTCGCCGACAGAAACCTTGCTCGATTATCTGCGTCTTTCCTGCAAACTGCGCGGCAGCAAGGAAGGCTGCGGCGAGGGCGATTGTGGTGCTTGCACGGTGCTGGTCGGCAAGATTGTTGGTGACGAACTCGTCTATGAAAGCGTGAATGCCTGCATCCGCTTCGTGGGATCGCTGGACAGTTGTCATGTCGTCACCATCGAGCATCTGCGCGGTTCCGACGGTGGCCTGCATCCGGTACAAAAGGCGATGATCGATTTTCACGGCTCGCAATGCGGCTTCTGCACGCCGGGCTTCGTTATGTCGCTTTATGGTCTGTGGATGCGCAATCCAAAGCCTGCGGATGCTCAGATTGAAAAGGCGTTGCAAGGCAATCTTTGCCGCTGCACCGGCTACGAAGCGATCATGCGTGCAGCGCGTGTGATTTCTGACTACGGCACTTTGATGGACGATCCGCTTGCTGTTGAGCGTGCGCATGTCATCAGCCAGTTGACGGAATTGCGTGATGGCGCACGGGTTGAATTGGGTAGTGGTAAAGATCGTCTGGTCGTGCCTGCCAGTCTCGATGATTTTGCCACTGTTTATGCAGCCGAAGCCAAGGCGACAATCGTTGCCGGTTCAACCGATGTCGGCCTTTGGGTTACCAAGATGATGCGCGATATTTCGCCGGTGATCTTTATTGGGCATCTCAATGAACTGCGCACAATGAGCGAAGAAGATGGCGTCATCACCATTGGTGCAGGCGTCACCTATACGGAAGCCTTTTCGTTTTTGGCAAAGCGTATTCCAGCGCTGGGAAGCCTCATCAACCGCATTGGTGGAGAACAGGTACGCAATATGGGCACCATCGGCGGCAACATCGCCAATGGTTCGCCGATTGGCGACACGCCACCGCCATTGATCGCGCTTGATGCAAAGCTCACGCTCCGCAAGGGAACAGAGCGCCGCACCATTCCTCTGCAAGAGTTCTTCATCGCCTATGGCAAGCAGGATCGTCAGCACGGCGAGTTTGTGGAAGCCGTGCATGTGCCGGTGCCGCTTGAAGGCAGTCAGTTTGCCATTCACAAGATTTCCAAACGGTTTGAAGAGGATATCACGGCAACGCTCGGTGCCTTCCATCTGACGCTTGATATGCAAGGCAAAGTCGCATCCATCCGTATCGCCTATGGCGGTATGGCTGCAACGCCCAAGCGGGCATCCAATGTGGAAGCAGCGCTGGTGGGTAAACCTTGGAATGAGGAAAGTGTTGAAGCCGCACTCGAAGCCTATGGTCTCGACTATCAGCCTCTAAGCGATATGCGCGCTACAGCCGATTATCGTTTGCTGGTTGCGAAGAATTTGCTCCGCCGCTTCTATGCTGAAACGCAAGGTGAGAGCGAACCTTTGCGTAAGCCAAACGTTGAAGCTGCATAAGGAGGGTGACATGAACAAGCATCCTGCAAACGCAATCAAAGCCGCCCGCATTAAAGGTGGCGTCGCGACCGATCAGCGTCATGATTCAGCCCACAAGCATGTGACAGGCGAAGCGGTCTATATCGACGATATTCCGGAACCTGAAGGCACGCTGCATATCGGCGTCGGCTTCTCGACGGTCGCCCATGCCAAGATCACTGCTACGGACCTGTCTGCCGTGCGCGCTGCTCCCGGTGTCGTTGATGTGCTGACTTATAAAGATGTGCCGGGCGAAAACGATGTTTCGCCATCGGGGATGCATGACGATCCGATCTTCGCGGTCGATAATGTTCAGTTCCACGGTCAGCCGATTTTTGCGGTTGTTGCCCGCACGCGTGATCAGGCGCGTAGAGCCGCACGCCTTGCCAAGGTCGAATATGAAGAAATGCCGGGCTTGTTCTCGATTTCTGGTCTCGATGGTTACAAGGATAAGCTGGTTTTCACGCCGCTGACGCTCAATCGTGGCGATGCTCGCAAAGCCATTGATGACGCACCGCGCAAGGTCAAAGCGCGTATGAAAGTCGGTGGGCAGGATCACTTCTACCTAGAAGGGCAGGCCTCGCTTGCCATCCCTGGAGAAGATGACGATGTGACCATCTATTGCTCAACGCAGGGGCCAAGTGAAACCCAGCATCTGGTCGCCCATGCGCTTGGCGTGCCGAGCCATTCGGTGACAGTTGAAGTGCGCCGTATGGGCGGCGGCTTTGGTGGCAAGGAAACACAGGCCAATCAATGGGCAGCCATTGCTGCTATCGCAGCCAAGAAGCACAAGCGCGCCGTTAAAGTTCGTCTTGATCGTGATGAGGATATGACCTCCACCGGCAAGCGGCATGATTTCATGATCGATTATGAAGTCGGTTTCGACGATGAGGGCAATATCCTCGGTGTCGATTATATGTTCGCACTGAATGCGGGTTTCTCTGCCGACCTGTCCGGTCCAGTGGGTGACCGCGCTCTGTTTCATTGCGACAATGCCTATTTCTTCCCCGCCGTTCATGCGCAGTCGGCACCGCTTTATACCAATACCGTGTCCAACACTGCATTCCGTGGTTTCGGCGGTCCGCAAGGCATGGTGGGGGCCGAGCGCGTGATCGAGGAAGTGGCTTTTGCTGTCGGCAAAGACCCGCTCGAAATTCGCAAGCTCAATTTCTATGATGCCATGGGCACCGAAGGTGGCACGCGCAATGTGACGCCTTATCACCAGAAGGTGGAAGATTGCATCATTCAGCGTATCGTTTCCGAGCTTGAGGAAAGCGCTGATTACGCGAAGCGCCGCGAGGCAATCCGCGGATTCAACGCCAAAAGCCGCTACGTCAAACGCGGCATGTCACTGACACCAGTGAAATTTGGCATCTCCTTCACCAAGACGGAATCCAATCAGGCCGGTGCATTGGTGCATGTCTATAATGACGGCTCGGTGCATATGAACCATGGCGGCACGGAGATGGGGCAGGGGCTTCATCTGAAAGTGGCGCAGGTTGTAGCCGAAGAATTCCAGATCGATCTTGATCGGGTGAAGATTACCGCAACAACGACCGCGAAAGTTCCAAATACAGCGCCTACGGCGGCCTCGTCCGGTGCTGATTTGAATGGTATGGCCGCACAGGATGCGGCACGTCAGATCAAGAAGCGCCTTCTTCAATTTGCAGCCCAGCAATATCAGGTGCCGGAAGATCAAGTCGTGTTTCTGCCGAACCGTATTCGGGTGGGCAATCAGGAGATCAGCTTCAACGATCTGGTGAAGCAGGCCTATATCGGGCGCGTGCAACTTTCAGCATCGGGTCATTACAAGACACCGAAAATCCACTGGGATCGCGCAAAGGGTAAAGGCCACGCCTTCTATTATTACGCCTATGGCGCGGCTTGCTCGGAAGTTTCCGTTGATACGCTGACAGGTGAATATGTGGTGGAACGCACTGATATCCTTCATGATACCGGGCGGTCGCTCAACCGTGTCATCGATCTCGGCCAGATTGAAGGCGGTTTCGTGCAGGGCATGGGCTGGCTGACTACGGAAGAGCTTGTCTGGGACGACAAAGGCCGACTGCGTACACATGCACCGTCAACCTACAAGATCCCGCTGGCATCAGATCGTCCGAAGATTTTCAATGTGGCGCTGACCGACTGGTCGGAGGCTTATGAGCCAACGATCCACCGCTCCAAGGCCGTGGGTGAACCGCCGCTGCCGCATGGCATGTCAGTGCTTTATGCGCTGTCGGATGCGGTGGCCAGTGTTGCAGATCACAAAATCAGTCCGCGCCTTGATGCGCCAGCAACGCCCGAGCGCGTGCTGATGGCTATCGAGCGTTTACGAAGTCAGAAAGGCTGATGCGATGCTGGGCAGGCGGGACGACATAAGGGCGTTTCTCAATAAACGGCCCGATAGTGTTCTGATCGAAGTCACTGATGTGAAAGGTTCTGCACCGCGTGATGCAGGTGCCTGGATGCTTGTCGCCCGAGACATGATTTTCCGCACTATCGGCGGTGGCCAACTCGAATATATGGCGATTGACCATGCCCGCAAAATCCTGGCTGGCGGCAGAGATTCCCCGATGGATGTGCCTCTTGGCCCCGAAATTGGCCAATGCTGCGGTGGCCGCGTGGGCTTAAGCTTTCGGCGGGTTAACCGAGGACTGGCTGAGGACCTTGTTGCCAAAGTTGATGCCGAAATCGCCACCCGCCCGCATATCTATGTTTTTGGTGCTGGCCATGTGGGCGACGCGTTAGCCTATTCGCTATCGCTGACACCTGTACGGGTTATTTTGGTGGATACGCGTGAAGCGGAGCTTATGGCAGTGGATGCTCCAGGCGTCGAAACCTGTCTTGCCGCTATGCCTGAACAGGTGGTGCGATCGGCACCACCCGGCAGCGCCTTCATTGTGCTGACCCATGACCATGCGCTTGATTTCCTGATTGTGGTAGAGGCGTTGCAGCGCGACGATGCTCTCTATGTTGGCATGATCGGCTCGAAGTCCAAAAAAGCCACTTTCAAAAACTGGTTGAAACGTGAAATCGGTAGCGATGATTTATTTGAAAATCTCGTCTGTCCGGTTGGCGGCTCAGTCGTGAAAGACAAGCGCCCGGAAGTCATTGCCGCATTGGCTGCGGCAGAAGTTTTAACCGCCGTGCTCGTTTCCAACAAAGTTCTACAGCCCGCCTAATTCAATTGATTAGGCGGGCGTTATTTTACAGGATTTCCAGCAAACGTGCGAAGCGGTTGTGTGTTGGATAATGCAATAAAAGCAACGAGTAGAGCTACCTTTGTGCGCCCAAAAGGGCGCACGGCGCTCTAAGCCAGTGCTTCGCGGATCAAGCGCTGGCAGCGTTCCGTCATGAAATCGATGATCAGACGGACCTTCGGGTCCTGAAACCGCTTGTGCGGATAGATCGCAGCAAGCTGAATCGACGCTGGCGGCGTGCTCTCAAGAATTGGAACAAGCCTTCCATCGCGGATATATTCCTTCACTTCAAACAGCGGTTTGTTGATGATTCCGCGCCCGCCAAGCGCCCATTGCGTCAATACGTCGCCATCGTCGGAGTCATAAGGGCCAGTGACTTCGAACTTGCGCAGACCTTCCGACGTTTGCAGCGACCAGTAAAACTCCTTGGAGCCGGGAAACCGCAGCAGAAGGCAATCATACTT
Source organism: Brucella sp. (assembly GCF_032066345.1). Classification (NCBI taxonomy): domain Bacteria; kingdom Pseudomonadati; phylum Pseudomonadota; class Alphaproteobacteria; order Hyphomicrobiales; family Brucellaceae; genus Brucella; species Brucella sp. The sequence continues at coordinate 51,245 of NZ_DAMBKZ010000002.1, read as the reverse complement.
GTCGCCCAAAAGCTCTTCCGGCGACTGTGGCGTGCCATGCTTTTCCAGATATTCAGGTGCAGCACAGATCACACGTTCGCAGTTCAGAATACCGCGCATCCGCAAGTTGGAATTTTCCAGAACGCCTAATTTGAAAGCAACATCAACGCTTTCGCTCATGATGTCTATCTCATGGTCAGATAGTCGCAGGCGCACTTCGATGTCCGGATATTTGTCGTGAAACTCCGGAATTCCCGATGCAATCAGCCTCCGACCCAGTCCCAGAGGTGCTGTAATGCGAATCGAACCTTTGGGATTCTTGGCAAGTTCTGCGACAGCTGCTTCGGCTTCATCCACTGCTTCGAGGATCTTTAAAGCACCATCATAAAATATGCGGCCATGCTCGGTTGGCGTCAGCTTGCGTGTCGTTCTGTTGAAGAGACGCACACCAAGATGCTTCTCCAACTCCTTGATTCGATTACTTGCAACAGCTGGCGAAGCACGCTGGTCACGGCCTGCTGCTGACAAATTCCCCAATTCGACAACGCGCACAAAAACGCGCAGATTATCAAGATAAGACATGCGTCCCCTCCACGATTGTCTAGATTTTTTTGAAAGTGATGGTCGTGTTGTGACGTTCCCATTGGTGCAAAGCTTTGGCACATAATAAAGTAACGAACAATGGGGCCGCCGCATTGGGCCAAAAATCAATAATGGATTTTTGGAAAACATGATGCGGCAACAAAACAAGACAGAGTGTCCTTTATGCGTCCTTCTGGACGCGACGCGCTCTGAGAATGGGAGTACCGGATGTATGATCTTGCCGTGGCCTGGGACTGGCTGGGCTTCGCAGTGCGGTGGCTACACGTCATCACCGCGATTGCGTGGATCGGCTCGTCTTTCTATTTCATCGCGCTGGACTTGGGACTTCGTCAGCGTCCGGGCTTACCCGTCGGCGCTTATGGCGAAGAATGGCAGGTCCATGGTGGTGGCTTCTATCATATCCAGAAATATCTGGTTGCCCCCGCCGAGATGCCAGAGCATCTGACATGGTTCAAATGGGAATCCTACGCCACATGGCTTTCGGGCTTCACTTTGCTCTGCATCGTCTATTATGCGGGCGCCGATCTCTATCTGGTTGATCCGAATGTGCTTGATGTATCGGCACCGACGGCAATCGCCATTTCGATCGCTTCGCTGGCATTTGGCTGGATCGCCTATAACACCATCTGCAAGCTGATGCTCGGCAAGAGCGATACGCTTCTGATGGTCATTCTCTACTGCATTCTGGTGGTGATGGCCTGGGGCTATACGCATCTGTTTACGGGTCGTGCAGCTTTCCTGCATCTGGGAGCTTTTACCGCGACAATCATGTCTGCCAACGTGTTCATGGTCATCATTCCGAACCAGAAAATCGTGGTGGCTGATCTGATTGCCGGTCGCAAACCAGACCCGAAATACGGCAAGATCGCCAAGCAGCGCTCAACGCATAACAACTATCTGACTCTGCCGGTTCTGTTCTTGATGCTGTCGAACCACTATCCGCTGGCCTTCGGAACCGAATTCAACTGGATCATCGCATCGCTGGTGTTCCTGATGGGTGTCACAATCCGCCACTGGTTCAACACTCAGCACGCTCGTAAGGGTAGCCCGACTTGGACATGGCTGGTGACGGTTATCCTGTTCATTATCATCATGTGGCTGTCGACCGTGCCGAAAATTCTGACCGGAGAGCCGGAAGAACAAAAGGTTTCATCGCTACAGCAGACTTTCATCTCAGACCCGCACTTTGAAAAAGTGCGGGATACTGTTCTGGGACGTTGTGCGATGTGCCACGCCAAAGAGCCAGGTTGGGAAGGCATCATCGTGCCGCCAAAAGGTGTGGTTCTTGAAACAGATAAAGATATCGCGGCCCATGCGCGCGAAATCTATTTGCAGGCCGGTCGTTCCCATGCCATGCCGCCTGCCAACGTCACCGGGGTAAGTAATGAGGAGCGCAAGCTGCTCGCTTTCTGGTATGAATCCGCGACTTCTGGAGCAAAATAACAATGACCAAACTTCTCATCCGTGGCCGCGTGCTGACTTTTCGTGACGAACCGCAGAGTCTGGATGATGCTCAATCCTATCAATATATCGAAGACGGTGCCGTGCTTGTCGAAAATGGCCGCATTGCGCGCCTGGGCGACTATGCTGATGTGAGCGCTGAAGCAGGCCATGACGTGCAAGTTGCCGACCATCGCCCGCATCTTATTCTGCCGGGTTTCATCGATACACACATCCATTATCCGCAGACACAGGTTGTCGCGTCCTATGCGGCCAATCTCCTTGAATGGCTCAACACCTATACATTCGTGGCAGAGCAGAAATTCGCCGATGAGCAGCACGCGGAATTTATCGCTGAGCGCTTTTTGGACGAATTGATCCGCCATGGCACCACCACCGCCGTCGCTTATTGCTCGGTACACCCGCAGAGCGTCGATGCCTATTTCCGCGCGTCGCAGCATCGCAATATGCGTATGCTTGGCGGTAAGGTGATGATGGATCGCAATGCGCCGCCAGCACTCTGTGATACGGCTCAATCGGGATATGATGACAGCAAGCAGCTGATTGCCCGCTGGCATGGCAAAGATCGCCTTGATTATGTGATTACGCCGCGTTTTGCGATCACGTCAACGCCTGAGCAGCTGGAAGCCAGTCAGGTTCTGGCACGCGAGCATCCTGAATGCTTCATCCAGACACATCTTTCGGAAAATCACGAAGAGATTGAGTTCACAAAATCGCTTTACCCGGATGCGCCCGATTATCTTGGCATTTATGAGCATTATGGTTTGCTGGGCAGCAAGACCTTGCTTGGCCATTCCATCCATCTAGAAGAGCGCGAAGTGAAGGTGATGGCAGAGACCGGCTCGATTGCCGTCTTCTGCCCGACCTCAAACCTGTTTCTCGGTTCAGGCCTTTTCGATCGCGACCGCCTGAAAGCATCGGGCGTGCGTATGTCAGTTGCTACTGATGTTGGCGGCGGCACCAGCTTCTCGATGCTGCGCACGATGGATGAGGGCTACAAGGTGCTGCAATTGCGTGGAAGCCGCCTCAACCCTTTCCAGTCATTCTACATGATGACACTCGGCAACGCCCGCGCGCTGTCGATGGAAGACAAGATCGGCACGCTCGACGAGGGCACGGAAGCCGATATTGTGGTGCTGGATTCTGCCGCGACATCGCCGATGCGCCTGCGCATGGCCGCAGGCGCCACGCTTGAGCAGGAGTTATTCCTGTTGCAAACGGTTGGCGATGATCGAGCGATTGTCGAGACCTACATCGCAGGCAAACCGTTGAAATCGGAACTCGGCTAAAAAATCTCTGGAGGAGGGAGAGGGAGGGCCCGCGGCGGAGAAATCTGCTGCGGGTTCTTCTGTTTTTACAACTCTTCCGGTCGCTTGCCACCCATGGTGCGGGTCAGCTCATCGGCTGTTGAGCGGATCAATGGCCCAAGTTCGTCAAGCTTTTGTCGGGGCAGGCGCACTGCAGGTCCGGAGACAGAAATGCCAGCAATCGCTTCGCCATATTCGTTGAAAATGGGCGCCGCGATGCAGCACATGCCGAGCGTATGTTCTTCGTCGTCAATCGACCAGCCGCGTGTGCGCGTTGCCTGAATGTCTTTCAGCAATGCCGGTAAGGTGTCGAGCGTGCGCTGTGTGAAATGTTCCAGCGTTCTGCCAGAGAGCGTGCGCGCGATTTCTGTGTCCGACCATGTGGACAAAACTGCCTTGCCGATACCCGAGGCGTGGATTGGACCGCGACGACCCGGGCGGAAGAAGGCGCGCATCGGCGCATGGCTTTCAATCTGCGAAATGAACACGACGTCACCGCCGTCCTCAATGCCGATATTCGCGGTTTCGCCGCTCGTTTCCATCAATGATTTAAGATAGGGCCGCGCCAGCGTGCCGAGCTTCCGGAAGCGGCGAAAAGCGTTGCCAATCTCGAAAGCCTTGACGCCAATGGTCCAGTCGCCGGTTTCAACATCATGCGAAACCATGCCGTGATTGGCGAGCGATGAGAGAAGCCGATGAACGGTGGAAGGAGCCATGCCACTGGCATCGGCGAGGTCGGTTAATGTCGAGCCGTCATTCTCGGCAATGAGCGCCAGAAGCTTGAGACTGCGATCTAAAACCTGAACGGACGAGGGCGCGGCATTCTCCGCTGCCTTGCGGCCACGCTTTGCTTTTGCCTGTTCCATGTGCCGCCTCCGATTCCCTGTTTTTTCATCACTACCCCATGATCGTAATCTCGGGAAGTGCGCGGCGATTATCTCCATTCCGTTGAAAATCTTTATTTCCATATAATGGTATGCATTTCCATTTTTTGGGTATAGCTTTTAATTATGGATTAGCTTTCCGCTGGAGGAGATTAACATGGCCAAAATGCGTGCAGTCGATGCAGCCGTACTTGTGCTGGAAAAAGAAGGGATCAATTGCGCATTCGGTGTGCCGGGCGCTGCGATCAACCCATTTTATTCGGCCATGAAGGCACGGGGTTCTATCCGTCACATTCTGGCGCGTCATGTTGAAGGCGCTTCGCACATGGCGGAAGGCTATACCCGCGCAAAGCATGGCAATATTGGCTTGTGCATCGGAACGTCCGGCCCGGCTGGTACAGACATGATTACCGGCCTTTATTCGGCCTCTGCCGATTCAATTCCAATCCTCTGCGTTACAGGCCAAGCCCCCCGCGCGCGCCTCGACAAAGAGGACTTTCAGGCAGTCGATATTGCCAAGATCGCGGCCCCCGTTACCAAATGGGCGGTCACGGTTATGGAGCCAGCACTGGTGCCTTTTGTGTTCCAGAAGGCTTTTCATATCATGAAGTCGGGTCGTCCCGGCCCGGTGCTGATCGATCTGCCGATCGATGTCCAGCTCGCCGAAATCGAGTTTGACATCGATACCTATCAGCCGATGGAAGCATATAAGCCCTCAGCCACCCGCGCACAGGCCGAAAAGGCCATCGCGATGTTGAACGACGCGGAACATCCGTTAATCGTTGCAGGCGGCGGGATCATCAATGCCGATGCTTCCGATCTTCTGGTTGAATTTGCTGAAATCACCGGCATTCCGGTTATCCCGACCCTGATGGGCTGGGGCGTCATCCCTGATGACCACCGCCTGATGGCGGGCATGTGTGGCCTTCAAACCTCGCATCGTTATGGCAATGCAACGCTACTGGCCTCCGACATGGTGATCGGCATCGGAAACCGCTGGGCAAACCGTCATACCGGCAATGTCGATACCTATAAAAAGGATCGCAAATTTATCCATGTCGACATCGAACCAACCCAGATCGGCCGCGTTTTCGCACCGGATTTCGGGATTGTTTCGGATGCTGGCAAAGCCCTGAAACTGCTGCTGGATGTCGCCACCGAATGGAAGTCCGCGGGTAAACTGCGCGACTGGTCTGGCTGGGCGCAGGAATGCGCTGAGCGCAAGAAAACCATGCTGCGCAAGACGCATTTCGATCAGACACCATTGAAGCCCCAACGCGTTTATGAGGAAATGAACAAGGCATTTGGCCGCGACACTTGTTATGTCACGACCATTGGTCTGAGCCAGATTGCCGGTGCGCAGTTCCTGCATGTTTATCGTCCACGCAACTGGATCAATTGCGGGCAGGCAGGCCCATTGGGCTGGACATTGCCGGCAGCACTCGGGGTTCGCGCGGCCGACCCTGATCGTCCGATTGTTGCCCTGTCTGGCGATTATGATTTCCAGTTCATGATTGAGGAACTGGCGGTCGGCGCACAGCACAAGCTGCCTTACATTCATGTCGTCGTGAATAATTCCTATCTCGGCCTGATCCGTCAGGCGCAGCGCGGCTTTAATATGGATTTCGAGGTCAGTCTTGCCTTCGATAACATCAATGCATCGGGTGATGCGGAAAAGGGTTACGGCGTCGATCATGTAGCGGTTGCCGAAGGCCTCGGCTGTAAGGCGATCCGCGTTCGAAGCCCGAACCAGTTCGCTGAAGGTTTTGAACAGGCAAAGGCGCTGATGGAAGAGCATCAGGTGCCGGTTGTCCTCGAGTTCATCCTTGAGCGTGTCACCAATATTTCCATGGGCGCCGATATCGATCAGGTCGTCGAGTTCGAAGAACTGGCCGAGCGTGGCGAAGATGCGCCAACGGCGATTGCCATGCTGCTGGATTAAAAATGAGCAATTGCAGGAAAACTGTGAAGCGGTTTTCCGTTCGCAATTGCGTAGAAAAATAGAGGAGGCGGAAATGCCAAGATTTGCAGCCAATCTCACCATGCTTTTCAACGAAGTGTCGTTTATGGATCGCTTCGCTCTCGCCGCCAAAGCCGGTTTCACAGGGGTGGAATATCTCTTCCCCTATGACTTCAACCGCCATGAGCTGAAAGCCGCGCTCGCCAAGCACAATCTGGCACAGGTGCTGCACAATCTGCCTGCGGGCAACTGGGGTGGGGGCGAGCGCGGTATCGCGGTTCTGCCGGATCGTATCGATGAATTCCGCCGCGGCGTCGCCGACGCGATTGACTATGCGACAGCGCTTAACTGTTCGCAGGTCAATTGCCTTGCAGGCATTGCCCCCCAAGGCGTTGACCCGGATGTGTTGCGCGCAACGTTCGTCAGCAATCTCCGGCTTGCTGCAAAGGAACTTGGTAAGCACGGCATTCGCCTGCTGATCGAGCCAATCAATCACTATGATATTCCGGGCTTTTATCTCAATACGGTCGAGCAGGCCGTTTCGATCATCGACGAGGTGGGCAGCAACAATCTGTTCATTCAATATGATCTTTATCACCAGCAGCGCACGCGCGGCGAACTGATTGCCACTTATGAACGCTACAAGCCGCTGATTGCCCACGTTCAGCTAGCCGATAATCCGGGCCGCAACGAACCGGGCACCGGCGAAATCAACTATCCATATGTGTTCGAAGCGTTGAAAAATGCTGGCTACAAGGGCTGGATCGGTTGCGAATATAAGCCAAAGACAACCACCGAGGAAGGACTTGGCTGGTTCAAACAGGATGAAGCCGAACGGCTTACCGCATAGGGGGAACGGTTATGACAAATATTGGTTTTATCGGGCTTGGCATCATGGGCAAGCCAATGGCGCAGCATTTGCAAAATGCAGGCCATCAGCTCTTTACTTCGAAGCACACGCAACCGCCGCACAAGGATTTGCTGGATGCAGGGCTGAGCGTTCTTGAAACGCCAAAGGCAGTCGCAGCCGAATGCGAGACAATCATTCTCATGTTGCCGGATACCCCACAGGTAGCGGACGTTCTGTTTAGCGAAAATGGTGTTGCCGAAGGTTTGGGCAAAGGCAAGACGCTGATCGACATGAGTTCGATTTCGCCCATTGAAACCAAGGAGTTTGCAAAGAAAGTCCGCGCAACCGGTGCCGAATATATCGATGCGCCTGTGTCTGGCGGCGAGGTTGGTGCGAAAAATGCCAGCCTTTCCATCATGGCAGGCGGTGCGCAGGATGCTTTTGACAAGGCGCTGCCACTGTTGAAACTCATGGGCAAAAATATCACGCTTGTTGGTGATTGCGGCGACGGCCAGACAACCAAGGTCGCCAATCAGATTATTGTCGCGCTCAATATTGAAGCCGTAGCCGAAGCGCTGGTCTTCGCGTCCAAAGCGGGGGCTGATCCAGCCAAGGTGCGCGAGGCACTGATGGGTGGATTCGCGTCATCGCGCATTCTGGAGGTACATGGCGAACGCATGATCAAGCGCACATTCGATCCGGGTTTCCGGATTTCGCTGCACCAGAAGGATTTGAACCTGGCATTGCAGGGCGCAAAGGCTCTCGGCGTTTCGCTTCCAAACACCGCAACCGCTCAGGAATTGTTCAATTCCTGTGCAGCACATGGCGATGATGGTCTCGATCATTCGGGACTGGTGCGCGCGCTGGAGCGCATGGCGAACCATGATGTTGCCTAGTCCCCAAGTTTGATTTCTCTGGAGGGGAGAGGGTGGAGCTGGTTATCTGGAGGGAGGTGGCCGGCTCCATTGCTTTTATATGCGCAGCACGAAATAGTGCTGCTTATCGCTTTCTGACGCGCATCTTATCCGAAAACCGTTTCACACTTTTCGGGATGCGCTCTAAAAACAATAATCAATGTCGGGAATCTCATGACTGCTATCACCGATCCGAAGAAGTTTCTGACCAGTCTGTTCGATGCAGCGGTTGCGGCTGCTGATCCCGAACTGGTTATCCGCGCCAATCTGCCTGCCACGCCCAAGGGCCGGACGATTGTGATTGGTGCAGGCAAAGGCTCGGCACAGATGGCAGCCGCTTTTGAACGCGCATGGGCAGAGCGGCATGAGGGCGAGGACGCACCAATCGAAGGCATTGTCGTCACGCGCTATGGCTATGGCGCACCTTGCAAAACCATCGAGATCATCGAAGCATCGCACCCGGTTCCTGATGATGCCGGACTTGCGGCCTCAAAACGGCTGTTCGATGCAGTGTCCAACCTCACCGAAGATGATCTTGTTGTGGCGCTTATTTCTGGCGGAGGCTCTGCTTTGTTGCCATCGCCGCCTGAAGGTCTGACGCTTGCCGACGAGATTGCGGTCAACAAAGCTTTGCTTGCCTCTGGTGCGCCGATCTCGGCCATGAATGCGGTGCGAAAACACCTGTCGACCATTAAAGGCGGGAGGCTGGCAGCGCACGCACATCCGGCAAAAGTCTTCTCGCTGGTGGTTTCCGATATTCCCGGAGACAATCCTGCCTTTGTCGCGTCTGGCCCGACTGTGCCTGATGAAACGAACCGCGACGAAGCGCTTAAAATTATCGAACGCTACAGACTTGAACTGCCCGATGCCGTGCTTGCGCATATCAAAAGCGAAAAATGCCATGCGCCGAAGCCCGATGATAAAATCTTTGCTGACAACGAAGTGCGGGTGATTGCATCAGCAGCCGTGTCGCTTGAAGCAGCCGTCAAAGAAGCGCAGCGTCATGGGGTCGAGGCGGTGATCCTGTCCGATTCAATGGAAGGTGAAGCACGCGAAGTGGCACATGTTCATGCAGCAATCGCGCGCGAAGTGGCGGATCGTGATCGCCCGTTCAAAAAACCGATTGTGCTGCTTTCCGGTGGTGAGACCACCGTAACCATCCGCGCCAAAGGCGGCAAGGGTGGTCGCAACAGCGAGTTTCTGCTGGCTTTCGCGCTTGATATTGATGGCTATGGGAATATTCACGCACTGGCTGCGGATACGGATGGCATCGATGGTTCGGAAGACAATGCAGGTGCCTTTGCGGATGGGACAACAGTTTCGCGGCTGCAAAAGGCTGGCGAAGATGGCGCTGCACGGCTCAACGCCAATGATGCATGGAGCGCATTTGACGCTATCGGTGATCTGTTCGTGCCGGGGCCAACCGGCACCAATGTCAATGATCTCCGCGCTATTCTGATAACGGGCTAGCTCTCAAGCAAAAGGGGGAGGGGGCGTTAAGTTATAACGACTCAGAATCCGTAATCGGGATTCTGTTATAACGAATCATCCTTCTTTGCGGGAAAGCGGTCATCATCGATCAAAATGCGGTTGGCGGCGCCGTCGAGGTCGTCATACTGGCCATTTTTCAGTGACCATAGAAAGCCCGCAAGGCCCAGAACACCCAGGCCAAGCGCAATAGGAATAAGGAAAAGCAGTCCGCTCATTTGAGCGCTTCCTTAAGAACAACGGCAGGGGCGACAGTGGTTTGCGCCTGCTGTTTTTGTTTTCCTGCCCTCAGCCGCATGGCGTTGCTGACAACCACAATAGAGGACAGCGACATCGAAAGTGCTGCCACCAGCGGTGTCACATAACCGAAAATCGCAATCGGCACAGCAATGATATTATAGCCGATGGAAAGTGCGAAGTTCTGGCTGATTAACCGGCCTGCTTCTTTTGACACGGCAAAAGCCAGCGGCACGGCAGCGAGGCTTTCGCGCAGGAATACGAAATCGGCAGCGTTACGACCAATATCGGCAGCGGTTGCCGGTGCCATAGAAACATGCGCTGCAACAAGGGCAGGGGCGTCGTTGAGGCCGTCGCCGACCATTAGAACTTTACGACCATTGCTGGTCAGTTCCTGCACAAGCTGTGACTTGTCTGCAGGCAGCACTTCACCGCGATAAGTATCGACACCAAGATAACCGGCAAGCTTTTGCACGGCGGGCTGTTTGTCGCCGGAAATGATTTCCAGCTTCAAGCCATTGCGTTTCAGCGCGCCGATGGCGCTCGCTGCATCTTCGCGCGGCTGATCTTCAAAGCGGAAAGTTTGAACCAGCTTGCCATCGATGGAGAGGCAGGTTTCTGGACCATCGGAAGCAGCAGCATTTGCATCGCTGTCCGCCCATTCGCGCTTGCCAAGCCGATAGATTGTGCCGTTCAGTTCGGCTTCAATACCAGCGCCCGGAATTTCCTCAATTCGGGTGAAGGCGGTCATTGGTTTTGCGCCTGAAAACAACGCAAGCGCTCGCGAAAGCGGATGGCGCGAGTAAAGCGAAAGTTCGGACGCGATCTCGAGATTGTTCGGGTTTATCGCATCAAGATCGATCAGGCGAGGCTGACCAAGTGTCAGCGTGCCGGTTTTGTCGAATACGGCCGTGTCTACTTCCGCCATGCGTTCCATGGCAGAGCCGTCCTTGATCATGATGCCGTTTTCAAACAGGCGACGGGCTGCCACCACCTGAACGATTGGCACCGCAAGCGCCAGTGCACAGGGGCAGGTGATGATGAGCGTGCAGATCGCAATATAGATCGAGCGATACCAGTCGCCGCCGGTATAGATCATCCATCCGACAAAGGCTGCAAAGGCAATCGTATGCACCATAGGCACATAGAGTTCGGATGCCCGGTCAGCGAGACGGCGATAAAAAGCGCGGCCACCTTCAGCGACATCCATCAGACGCACCATTTCAGCAAGGAAGGAATCCTTGGCTTCAGCGGTCGCGCGAATGACGAGCGGGGCGGAGAGGTTCATGGTTCCCGCACGAATATCCGAGCCGGGGCCGACAGGCACCGCATCGCTTTCGCCTGATGCAATCGCGCAATCAAGCTCTGAACGGCCGTCTTCGACTTTTGCGTCAACAGGCACACGTTCGCCTGCGGCAAGGATTATCCGCATTCCGGGGCGGATTTCATTGACCGGTAGATAGTTGCGTTCGTCATTATCGCCAATCACCACGGCACCACGCGGGCTTAACTGGGCAAGACCCCGCACAGCAGAGCGTGCGCGTGCGCGCATCAGATAATCGAGCGTGCGGCCAATCAGCAGGAAGAACAACAGCGAGACAGAAGCGTCGAAATAGGCGTGCTGGCCATGGTTCATCGTCTCATAAACGCTCATGCCGAAGGCAAGCGAAATGGCGAGTGCAATCGGCACATCCATGTTCACGCGACGGGTGCGAAGCGCATTCCAGGCGGAAACATAGAAAATCCGGCCCGAATAAATCAGGGTCGGCAGGGCGATCAGACCGGAAATCCAGTGAAACATATCGCGGGTAGCAGCATCCGCACCCGACCAGACAGCAACCGACAACAGCATCACATTGCTCGACGCAAAGGCTGCAACACCAAGCGCGATCAACAGCCGCGTGAAGGTCGGATCTTTGTCTTGCACCATATCGAAAATATGCGCTTCATAACCGAGACGACGCAGCGGATCGACAACATCAGGCGGAGTTTCACCATCCTTCCAGCGGATGGTAACGCGACGCGCTGTCAGGTTGACGCGGACATAGGCAACACCGCTGATTTTGCCGAGCGCATCTTCGATTGTCTTGATGCAAAGGCCGCAGTGAACACCGGGAACCGAGAGATCGAGCTGGCGCAAACCATCGCCGAGCGCACGACTTGCGACCTGCATTTCATCCGGCGAAACGGACTGGATGACGGTAGCTATCTGTGCATTTTCAACGCAGCAACTCATAAGATCCTCCCGTCCTTCACCAGAACACGGATGATGTGGCGATAGGGGTCGTCAAGGCCATAATCTTTACTGGCGTCAGCATTGACTTCCATGATCCACGCGCCTTCGCCAAGCTCAAGCGGTGCTGTCAGAACACCTTCTTCAGCTACAGTGAGCGAGACTTTGGTGTCATGCACGTCGCCAACCGGGCGTTTGAAGTCGACAGTGCCGCCGGTCAAAGTAACAGCCTTGCCTTCACGGTCGGTCAGGCGCCATGTAAATACACCTTCCGCGAAGGTCGGCTGTGACTGCCATTGAAGCGCCGCCTGTTCTTTGCCGGTCTCGGCTTTGTCGTTGAACTCCTGACTTGCGACATAGGTGTTCTTGACAACAAGTCCGCTCCAGCTGCTGACGGCCTTGTAAGCCATCGTGATGTTGACGGCGATAATGACGCCGAAGAATGCAACCATGATACCCAGCATGTGCCAACCGGTGAATGCGCCTGAAGTCTTCGTTTTCACTGACATTATCTGCCCTCCGGAGCCATGAAGGTTGCTTTGTAGCGCGCGTGTTCTGCGCCGTCCGCATCACGCACTTCGATTTCGTAGTCCTTGCGGTTCTCGGTGATTGCGCTATGCGGCATGGTCACGAAAACGCGCAGAGTTTTCAGGCGATCCGGTTCGACCGGAATATCGTAATTGCCATCGGCATCGGGTGTCTCGTCCTGAACCGTAATTTCCGCCCCCGGCAAACCTTCGATCGAAAGCCGGAAAGTACGCGGAACCGGGATCATGTTAAGCAGCTTGACCGTGTAACCGTTGCGGATCGAACCATCGGACAACAACACATATTGCGGCGTCCGGTCGTGCAGCACATTGATGCCGATCCGCTGACGCATGGAAAGCGAGATCACCAGCGTCAGGCCGATAAGCGCCCAGACAATGAAATAGAAGATACTGCGCGGGCGCAGCACTTTCTTCCAGGAAAGCTTCTGCACCTTATCCGAGAACGTATTCGGTGCTTTGTAGACGCGGGCAGGGTCAATTGTTGCAGTGCCATCATTGGTGGCAAGTGCCATATTGAAATTGTAATCGGCAAGCGTCGCATAGGAGATGAGGCCGCGTTCCTTGCCAACCTTGTCCATCACACTGTCGCAGGCATCGATGCAAAGCGCACAGGTGATGCATTCAAGCTGCTGCCCGTCGCGAATATCGATACCCATCGGGCAGGCGGCAACGCAGGCGTTGCAATCCACGCAATCGCCCACGGTTTCGCCCGCGGCAATTGCCTTTTTGGAATGGCGTGAACGCGGTTCGCCGCGCCAGTCATTATAGGTGACGGTGAGCGAATTCTCATCGAGCATTGCTGCCTGAATACGTGGCCAGGGGCACATATAGGTGCAGACCTGTTCGCGCATCAGACCGCCGAAAATATAAGTCGTAGCGGTCAGGATCGCGACGGTCATATAGGCGACGGGCGCGGCATGGCCGGTCACAAAATCCATCAGCAGCGTTGGCGCATCGGCAAAATAGAAGATCCACGCACCACCCGTCAGAACGCCGATCAGCAGCCAGACCGCGTGTTTGGTCACGCGCTTCCAAACCTTGTCGAAGCTCCATGGGGCCTTGTCGAGCTTCATGCGTGCATTGCGGTCGCCTTCGATGGCGCGCTCGACAACCAGATAAAGATCAACCCAGACGGTCTGCGGGCAGGTATAGCCGCACCATGCGCGACCCGCGACAGAGGTTACAAGAAACAGACCAAGGCCCGCCATGATAAGCAGGCCCGCCACGTAGTAGAATTCCTGTGGCCAGATTTCGATGAAGAAGAAATAGAAACGGCGGTTGGCAAGATCGATCAAGACCGCCTGATCCGGCGCATAAGGCCCGCGATCCCAGCGCAACCAAGGCGTCAGATAGTAGATCCCCAATGTGATGAGCATGACGAGCCACTTGAAGCGCCGGAACTGACCCTGAACGCGCTTCGGAAATATCTTCACCCGCGCCGCATAAAGCGACTGGCGGATCTTGGGGGAATTGACTGCCTGAACGTCTATCCGTTCGACATCATCTGACATTTGCCTTGCTCCTGAAGCATGGTGCCGGACAGACAGAAGCTGGCTTACCGGTCATATCACGCTTGCAATGATTGAGAGCGGGGTGGTTATTCGCCGTCCGTTCTGATGCATTTCCAGTTCGGCTGGCCCTGCTTTTCCGTCTAAGCAGGGCCAGTTACTTCTATTCGCGCACAACCCTAAAAACCGGTTCCGACTTTTCGGGATGTGTTTGTGTGTTATTCGCCACCGCCGAGCGAGTGGACGAAGATTGCGAGCTGTTTAACCGTCGCATCACCAAGGCGCGCTTCCCAGGCAGGCATTACGCCATGCTTTGGATGAGAGACCTGGCGGGCAATGGCGTCTTCACCAGAACCATAGAACCAGATCGCGTCGGTGAGGTTTGGTGCGCCGAACTCGCGCATACCCTTGGCATCGCCGCCATGACAGACCGCACAGTTTTCGCTGAAGACCTTCTGGCCTTCTGGAATCATAGCGGGATCATGCGGTGTACCGGAAAGGCTGACCACATAGGCTGCCACTTCACGCACCTGCTGTGGTTCGAGAACATCTGCAAAGGCAGGCATCTCGGAAACACGGGTTTCACTGTCGTCGGGCGAGCGAACACCATGACGAATGGTCGTCAGAATGTCGTCAACCGAGCCACCCCACAGCCAATCGTCATCGTTCAGGTTCGGATAGCCGGGCGCTCCCTGCGCACCAGAGCCATGGCACTGTACGCAATTGACGCGGAACGCTGCGGCACCGCCTGCAATCGCATATTGGCGCAGGTTTTCATCGGCCAGAATCTCATGCACATCCTTGGCCTTGATCTGGTCGATGATACCCTGACGACCGGCAGCAATCTCTGCGTTTTCCTTCCAGAAATCACCGCGGCTCGACCAACCGATCAAGCCGGCCGTTGAGTTGGAAATCAGCGGCCATGCCGGATAGGCGATCACATAGGCAAGAGCCCAGACAATCGTTGCATAGAAGGTCCACAGCCACCAGCGTGGCATTGGATTGTCAAGTTCCCTGATACCGTCCCATTCATGGCCGGTGGTCTCAACGCCACTGACTTCATCAATCTGTTTGTCAGTCATTTTTCTCGTCCTTGAATGGAATTTCTTTCGCTTCATCAGCCTTCTTTTTGCTTCCCGGACGGAAGGCAAAAAGAATGACAAAGACAAAGAAGAGAGCCATGGCAAGCAGGCCCCAGCTATCGGCGAAAGTGCGTAGGGTATTGTAATCCATCGCTAAATCTCCGCTTTATCTTGCTTTGGGGGACTGATCGTAGGTCGAGAAGTCAACGAGAGTGCCGAGCATTTGCAGATAGGCGATCAGCGCGTCCATCTCCGAAATGACCTGCGGGTTGCCGTCAAAATCGCCAAGGCGTGCCTTGGGATAACGACCCTCGATGCCGGACGTATCGGCGTTTGGATCGGCCTGTGCCTGAAGGTCAGCCAGTGCGTTGTCGACCATCTCCTGCGTGTACGGAACGCCGACCGCCACATTGGCCTTCAGATTGGCTGCAATATTATTGGCATCAAGCGGACGGTCCTTAAGGAAGGCATAGCTTGGCATGACCGATTCCGGCACCACGTCACGCGGGCGGACGAGGTGCTGCACGTGCCATTCATTGGAATAACGACCGCCAACGCGCGCAAGGTCAGGCCCTGTGCGTTTTGAGCCCCACTGGAACGAATGGTCGTACATGGATTCAGCCGCCAGAGAGTAATGGCCGTAGCGCTCCACTTCATCGCGGAACGGACGGATCATCTGGCTGTGGCAGAGGTAGCAGCCTTCACGCACGTAGATGTCACGGCCCGCGAGTTCCAACGGTGAATAAGGACGCATCCCTTCCACCTTCTCGATGGTATTTTCGAGATAGAACAACGGTGCGATTTCAACGATGCCACCGACCGTTACCACGGCAAGCGAAGCAATCAGCAGCAGCGTTGCATTTCTCTCCAGCTTGGAGTGTTTTTTGAGGATAGACATAAATCACACTCCTTATTCGGCTGGCTGCATTGTGGCGCCAGCAGCAGGCCGGGCACCGCCCATAGGGGCTTCTTTGCGCAGGTTGCCGCGAATGGTCTGATAGACGTTCCATGCCATGACCAGTCCACCGGCGAGGTAAAGCAGACCGCCTGCAGTACGGATCACATAGTAAGGGAACATGGCGAGCACGGTTTCGGCGAAGGAATAGACGAGGAAACCCTGGTCGTCGTATTCGCGCCACATCAGACCCTGTTGGATACCTGCAACCCACATGGCGGCGGCGTAGAGCACGATGCCAAGTGTTGCGAGCCAGAAGTGCCAGTTGACCATGCGGATCGAGTAGAGGCGTTCGCGGTCCCACAGCTTTGGTGTGAGGTAGTAAACGGCTGCAAAGGTAATCATGCCGTTCCAGCCCAGCGCACCCGCATGAACGTGACCAATGGTCCAGTCGGTGTAGTGAGACAGCGAGTTGACTGCCTTGATCGACAGCATCGGACCTTCAAAGGTCGCCATGCCGTAGAAGGCAATAGCTGCAACCATCAGACGGATGATCGGGTCGGTACGAACCTTGTCCCATGCGCCAGAAAGCGTCATCAGACCGTTGATCATGCCACCCCACGAAGGCATCCAGAGCATGATCGAGAACACCATGCCGAGCGTCTGTGCCCAATCGGGAACAGCGGTATAATGAAGATGGTGTGGGCCAGCCCAGATGTAGAGGAAGATGATCGACCAGAAGTGCACGATCGACAGGCGGTAGGAATAAACCGGACGCTCTGCCTGTTTGGGCACGAAGTAATACATCATCGCAAGGAATGGCACGGTCAGGAAGAACGCAACCGCATTATGCCCATACCACCACTGGGTCACGGCATCCTGTACGCCTGCGAAAGCCGAATAGCTCTTCACGCCGAGGAACGAAACCGGGATCGCCAGATTGTTGATGATGTGCAACATGGCGATTGTGATGATGAAGGACAGGTAGAACCAGTTTGCCACATAGATATGCGGCTCTTTGCGCTTCAATACCGTGCCGAGGAAGACGACGAGATAGGCGACCCAGACGATGGTGAGCCAGATATCGACATACCATTCCGGTTCAGCATATTCGCGGCTCTGGGTAATCCCAAGCAGATAGCCGGTTGCAGCCATCACGATGAAAAGCTGATATCCCCAGAACACGAACCAGGCCAGATCGCCACCGATCAGGCGCGCGCGACAGGTGCGCTGCACGACATAGAACGACGAAGCGATCAGGATATTGCCGCCGAATGCAAAAACAACCGCTGAAGTGTGCAGCGGGCGCAGACGACCGAAGTTCAGATAGGGTTCAAAGTTGAGATCGGGGAAGGCAAGCTGGGCTGCGATAACCACACCGACCAGAAAGCCAACCACACCCCAGAAGACCGTTGCGATCACGCCGTAGCGGATCGGTCCGTCCATGTAAGTGGACTGATCGACCTTCTTTGGCGCAAGGCCGTAATCGGCATTGCGCATCAGTAAGATGGTGAAGATGGCGAGTGTAGCGAACAGAATCCACATATGGGTTCTGAACAACTCATCATGAGAAAATCCGGCCAGAAGCACAGCAAAAAGTGCTCCCAGACCAGACAGGACTGTTCCAGCGGCGTAGTTCATTTAATCCCCTCGCAGCGCAAGTCAGAAGCTGTCTGAGTAACGACAGCTATAGCGATGCCTTTCTATCGGCTCTCTACGAGAGGGTGTCATTGATCTAAATCAAAGAGCTCTAATCGGACCTGCGACGAATTGGGAGTTTTCCGGGAAATCAGGCGATGTCAGTTTCCGGCACCAGATGGATCAGAACGTCCACTTTGCTGATCTTGTAGCCAGCAGGCGGAGCGGGCAGCGGGCCAATGCCGATATCGTCCGTTGCAATGTCGATGATCTGGTCTTCGTCGTGGATGTAGAAATGTGCGTGGTCGCCAGTATCCGTATCGAAATAGGTACGCTCGCCATGCAGGCTTATCTTGCGGATAAGGCCCGCATCGGAAAATTGATTGAGCGTGTTGTAAACCGTTGCAACGGATAGCTTCTCGCCTAGCAGTAATGCTTCTTCATTCAGCATGTCCGGGGTTACGTGCCGGTGTTTCTCAGTGAAAAGCATACATCCTAACGCAATACGCTGACGGGTCGGGCGTAACCCGGCCCGTCTTAAAATCGCTTTGACTGCTGTTGTCTGCTGCTTGGCCCATTCCTTGTCAGAACGAGGGACGGTTTCTGGCAAGAGCTGCGCGGCTTTAGGCCCAGATCGAGGATTAAACAGCATGAACAGTCTCGGCTTCTTTAATCAAAAGCTATGTCTGAAATCTAAATGAATATTCTGACCTTAATTGCAAATGATTTGCAGTTGCATCATACGCCGAAAGCCTGCCCCGTCAACCTGCACAGGCGGGAATTTATGTCGCAGCCTGAGCAGGGATGATGAGGAGGGCGCGCAAGCCACCTTCAGAACGATTATGAAGCTGCACTTCACCGCCCATACGCGTTGCCGCCATCTTCACGATGGCCAGACCCAGGCCGCTGCCATTTTCGCTTCTATTGGCACCGCGATAAAAGCGCTCGGTCACATAAGCCATGTCTTCCGGCGGAATGCCGGGGCCATCATCCTCGACAGTGAAGATGACCTGATCATCGGCCTTTTCGAGACTGCATCGCACAGACCCGCATTGAGGCGAATGATTGACGGCATTCTCGATCAGGTTGCGCATGGCAAGCGTGAAGAGATGCGGATATTGCATCGTCACAAGCGGCAGATTGCCGGGCAGCTCGATCTTCACGCCCCGATGTGCGGCAAGCATACGCATGTCGGTCGAGATCGAAACAAGCAGCTGACAGGCTGGCTCCGGCGATGGTGGCTCCATTTCATCACCAGTCTCAAGGGCTGCAAGGTCCAGCAGCTGATTGACGAGACGGCTAGTGCGATCAACACCCGATGCAATTTGGCGTACTGCATTGAGGCGCATGGCGTCGTCTTTGGCACCCTCGGCGATCTGTGCCTGTGTCTTGAGGCCCGCAAGCGGCGTCTTCAATTCGTGCGCTGCAAAGATTGCAAAATTGCGCTCGCGTTCGCGGGCTTCTTCCACACGATGGAACAGATCATTCAAAGCCGAGACCACCGGGCTGATTTCGGACGGCAACTTCTCTTCTGAAAGCGGGCGCAAATCTCGCGCATCGCGTTTGGATAAAGTGCCGGCGAGACTGCTCAACGGATCAAGCCCGCGACGGACGCAAAGCCAGATCAGGATAGCAAGAATTGGAAGCAGGAGCAGGGCAGGCAGCACCACACCCGTCACCACGTTTTGCACAAGCCGCTCTCGCACTGATAGGCTGTCGCCCACCATCACACGCAGCCCGAGCTTTGTATTCTCAACCGCAAAAACCCGCCAGCGGTCGCCAGCGACAACTGTATCTGAAAAGCCATTGGCCACATCGGTCAGGCGTTCACCCGGTGCGCTTTCGGACCGTCCAACAAGTCTGCCGTCGATTGCCCAGATCTGGCAGAAAAGCTGGCGATCATAATGGGGAAAATCATCCATCGGCTTGAGTGAAAGCTGCCCGCCGTCGCCATCGGGATTAACCTCAACGCGCCGCTCGATCAAAAGCGAATTGACCATACGAGCCGCTTCCATGAGGCGCGCATCCAGCACTTTTTCAAGTCGCGATTGTGTACTCACATGAATCCAGATAACGGCGAACAACCAGACAAGACAGGTGATGCCGATCAATATACCAGTCAGGCGACTGCGAATGGAGTTCATGCCTGCTCCCTCGCAAGCCGGTAGCCGACACCGCGCACTGTCTCGATGAAGCCTGAACCAAGCTTGGATCGCAGATGATGGATATGCACCTCGACCGCGTTGCTTTCGACTTCTTCCTGCCAGCCATAAAGCGCTTCTTCAAGCGATGACTTGGAGATTGTCGCCGTTGGACGTTCCATTAAACTACGCAATATCGAAAATTCTCGGCGGGTCAGGCGGAGCGGCTCGCCATTGAACTGCACCGACATTTCAGCCGGATCAAGCTCCACGCCCTGCCATTCAAGCGTGCTACTTGCGCGCCCTGTGCCGCGCCGAGCAATGGCACGCACACGCGCTGCGAGCTCATGGAGATCAAACGGCTTGCCAACATAATCGTCAGCCCCGGCATCAAGTCCTGCGATACGTTCCGGCACCTGATCGCGCGCGGTCAGCAACAGAACTGGCGTATCATCACGCGCCTGTCGCATGGATTTCAGAATGTCGAGACCGGAGCCATCCGGCAGCATGAGATCAAGCACAACCGCGTTGTAATTCTGCGCAGCAAGGGCGGCCTCGGCATCTCCACAGTTTGCAACGGCATCCACGGTGAATCCGGCTAATCCCAGACCCACGGAAAGTCCGTCGAGCAGGATTGCATCGTCTTCAACCACCAGAATGCGCATGTGTCTTCCTGTTTCCGCCTTGTTTCATCTGTAAGCGGCTTCTCGCTTTGCCAGCTTAAGGCTGCCTTAAGGTGACGACAGCATTTGCTTTTTACAACCTAAACTATTTTGCACGAATCAAATTACCCGGAATAACCCGAATGCGCTTTATCGCGATACTTGCTGCTTTTCTTATGTTTGCTCTTTCACCTGCGCTGGCTGCAAACCCGCTGCCGGTCGATGATGCTTTTCGGTTGAATGTTGCGAAGGATGGCGACAACCGGCTCCTGCTTAACTGGCAGATATCTGACGGCTATTATCTCTATCGCGATCATATCGAAGCCAAAGATGCGAAAGGCGCAGCGCTCACCGTTGATACGCAACCGGGTATCGCCAAGGATGATCCGAATTTCGGACGGCTCGAAGTCTATTACACGCGAGCAAGTGCCAGTGTTCCGGCGGGTAGCGAACCCATTCAGCTGACCTATCAAGGGTGTCAGGAAGACGGTATCTGCTATCGTCCTGAAACCCGCACAATTGATCCGGTAACGCTCGCCGTCAGCTCTCAGATGGGCAAAGCGTTTACGAACGGCTCCGTGTTCACCGCCGCATCAACTCCCGCGGCTGAGAGCAAAGCTTTCGCGCTCGCCCCCGAAAAAGGCATGATCGAAAATCTTCTCGATCAGGGCGGTTCGGCACTGGTGATTGCAGCTTTCCTTGCTTTCGGTGTGCTGCTGGCCTTCACACCTTGCGTGTTTCCAATCTATCCGATTGTCGCAGGAACGCTGGCGCGGGAAGGCGAAAAACTGACGGCGAAACGCGGCTTCGTGCTTTCCAGTACTTATGTGTTCAGCCTCGCACTCGGGTTTGCTGTCGTCGGTGCAATTGCTGGCTGGTCAGGCCAGAATTTGCAAATGGTGCTGCAATCCAAATGGATGGCGCTTGCACTGGCTGGCATCTTCACATTGCTTGCTCTGTCGATGTTCGGCCTGTTCCAGCTACAGCTCCCATCCTCATGGGTCAGTGCAATCTCGGCTAAAACCGGCCAACGCACCGGTTCCAAGCGCTCTGCTGCAATCCTCGGCTTTTCCTCGGTGCTGATTGTCGGGCCATGTGTGACTGCACCTCTTGCTGGTGCGCTGCTCTATATCGCACAGACGGCCAACGTAGCACTCGGAGCCAGCGCGCTCTTCGCGCTTGGCATCGGCAAAGGTCTGCCGTTGATTGCTTTTGCGACGCTGGGTGCTGGCACCTTGCCGCGTGCAGGCGCGTGGATGGAGGCGGTCAAGCAGGTATTCGGCTTTGGTTTTCTCGCAACCGCGATTTTCATGGCTGCACCCTTGCTGCCATCGGGCGTGGATATGGTTTTATGGGCTTTGCTGCTGTTTGGCGTGGCGAGCTTCGCTTTCCTCAAAATCCCGGATCGCAGCGTGGTTGCGCGCACGATTGGTACCGCCGCCTTCGTTTATGGCGTTATTCTGATGCTCGGCGTGGCTTCCGGTGGTCGCGATCCATTGCAACCGCTGGCGGCATTGGTTAACCGTGACGTTAACCATAATTTGGCCGAGCTGCGATTCGCGCCGGTCGAAACGGTTTCTGCCCTTCAGGAAAAGCTGGATGCGGCGCGCGGCGATCAGCCGACGCTGGTCTATTTCACGGCAGATTGGTGCGTCAGCTGTTCCACTGTGGAGCGGCGCGTCCTGCCGGATGCAGGCGTGAAGAAAGCGCTGGGCGGATATCAGCTTATCAAGGCCGATGTCTCGGACCTGAATGCGGGCAATGCCGATCTCATGGCAAAGCTCAAAGTTGCAGGCCCGCCGACCATGGTTTTCTTCAACAATGCCAGCAAGGAACCTGAAGGTACACGCTTGGTTGGCGACGTTTCGTCGGCAACAATTGAACGTTCGGTCGGACTCATTAACGCCGGCCAGAAGCAAGGCTTTTAGGATTGATCATGGCTCGGGGACATTGGGGTTGGGGAAATTGACGACATATAATCAAATTGCAAAGGCAGCGCCGTCTCTGGCGCGGCTGATATTGATTGGCCTTATGCCTTTGGCAGTTGCGGCCTGTACTACGACATCCGACAGGCCTGTCGTTGTTAACATGCCCGAACCAGTGGTCGTCGCACCTGAGCCAGTGGCTGTTGCACCTGTCGTTGAGCCTCTACCGGAGCCGGAAGTTCAGACGGCAAAGAGCGAATATGAAGTGATGTACGGTGCTGTCACCGACGGCGGCAATCACATTGCAGCACTCGATCTCAGTAAAATTGCCGAACGCAATCTTCGCAAGCAGGTCAATTATCAGACCAGCCACCCGGTCGGCACAATCATTGTCGACCCCTATACGCGCTATCTTTATCTCGTGCAGCCCGGTGGCAAGGCCATGCGCTATTCCGTTGGCGTGGGCCGTGCTGGCCTGACCTTCAGCGGCGAGGCGCAGGTTGCTTACAAGGCGCAGTGGCCACGCTGGACACCAACGCAGAATATGATCAAGCGCAATCCTGATCATTATGCGAAATACGCCAATGGTCTGGAAGGCGGCATTCGCAATCCGCTCGGCGCGCGTGCGCTCTATCTTTATCGCGATGGCAAGGACACGCTTTATCGCATCCATGGCACCAACGAACCCTGGTCAATCGGCAAGGCTGCTTCGTCGGGCTGTATCCGTCTTTTCAATCAGGACATTCTCGATCTTCATAAACGCGTATCCAGTGGAAGCCGCGTTGTGGTCCTGAGCAAGACTCAATCTGCACAAGGAGAAAGCTGATGATGAACCGCCGCCAGATGCTCGCTACAACTGTAGCCGGTGCCGCAACGATTGCCATTTCTGGCGGCGAGAGCTTCGCCCAGCGTGTGCCGACAGTGGCCGATGTCCTTTATGACAAGGAAATCCCGGTCCTTGGTAATCCTAACGGCAACGTCACCATTGTTGAATATTTCGACTATCAGTGCCCTTACTGCAAAAAGGGCCATGCTGAGCTGATGAGCGTTGTCGAGAAAGACGGCAATGTGCGTCTGGTGCTCAAAGACTGGATCATTTTTGGTGACAATTCGGCCTATCCGGCGCGTCTGGTGCTGGCGGCAGAAAAGTCGGGAAATTATGTCAAGGCTATGGAAGCCATGATGCTGACGCCCGGTCGTCTGACCAAAGACCAGACCGATGCGGCCTTGAAGAAGGGTGGCCTTGATCCGAAGAAGCTTGAGGCCGATTACAAGGTGGATGCTGCGCGGATCGACGGCATTCTTGCGCGCAACATGGAGCAGGGCGAAGCGTTCAATTTTGGCGGTACGCCGTCCTTCGTTATCGGCACCCGGCTTTACGGAGGCGTGATGAACGAGCGGAGCCTGATCGACGCGATCAAGGAAGCGCGGAAGGCTTAAAGCGGTCGCAAAATTTGAAAGCAAGCAGCGGAGTGTTGTCGGTCTTGTTAAGCGTTAGCTTTCCTTCATAGTAAGAAGGATAACGGACATGAACCTGATGACACGCACGCTGACAAGCAACAATGACACTGATGAAAGCCGCTGGCTAAAAGTGCTGGCGCGCGACAAGGAATCAGATGGCGAATTCGTTTACGCTGTACGCACGACGGGCGTTTATTGCCGCCCATCATGCCCGTCGCGGCGTGGTAAACGCGAAAATGTTCAGTTCTTTATGGTTGCCGAAGATGCAGAGCGGGCTGGCTTTCGCCCTTGTATGCGGTGCAAGCCGCATGTCGATGTAACGCTTGATGCGCAAAACAGTGCGCGCTATGCCGATATGGTTTCCGCCGCTTGCCGCTTCATCGAGAATGCTGATGAAGTCCCTGCACTGGAAGACATTGCTCGAGCCGCAGGGGCAAGTCCGGCTCATTTCCATCGCATTTTCAAAAGCTTCACAGGTCTCACGCCTAAAGCCTATGCCGATGCGCACCGTGCAGAGAAAATGCGCGCCGCACTTAAATCCAGTGATAGCCGCGTGACGGATGCGATCTACGAAGCGGGTTACAATTCTTCCAGCCGCTTCTATGAAGCCTCAGATAAGATACTCGGCATGAAACCAAAGGCTTTTAAATCTGGCGGTGAAAACGAAACCATCCGCTTTGCCATCGGACAATCCACACTTGGCGCCGTTCTGGTAGCGGAAAGCGGCAAGGGGGTCTGCGCCATTCTGATGGGCGATGATCCGCAGGAGCTGATTATCGATCTGGAAAAGCGGTTTCCGAAAGCGCAGCTCGTCGGTGCTGATCGCGACTTCGAGGATCACATTGCTCAGGTGATCGGCTTTGTTGAAAACCCAGGCATCGGATTCAATCTGCCGCTTGATTTAAGAGGCACCGCTTTCCAGCAGCGTGTCTGGCAAGCCTTGCGCGAAATCCCGCTTGGCAAAACTGTAAGCTATAGCGAACTCGCCGAGAGGATCGGTTTGCCAAAATCCACCAGAGCTGTGGCGCAGGCATGTGGTGCCAACAAGATTGCTGTTGCAGTTCCCTGCCATCGCGTTGTGCGCAATGATGGTGGCTTGTCCGGTTATCGCTGGGGCGTTGAACGCAAGCGGGATCTGATCGAAAGAGAGCGCCAGTCATGAAAGAGAAACTGGCCTCTTACGACTGGCAGAAAATTGCAGATGAGCTGGATCAATTCGGCACCGCAACATTGGACCAGCTCTTTTCCAAAGATCAATGCAGTGAGATCGTCGGTCTTTATGACGCGTCCGATGCCTTTCGCTCGACGATTTCAATGGCAAGACATGGTTTTGGGCGTGGTGAGTACAAGTATTTCGCCAACCCGCTGCCTCAAATCATCGGGGCATCCCGCAATGAATTGTATGGACGGTTAAGTCCGATAGCCAATCGCTGGAGCGAACGTCTGAGAAGCGGGATGGAATATCCATCGAACCATGATGAGTATCTCGCAATGTGTCACGCTGCCGGGCAAACGCGCCCGACGCCACTGATCCTGCAATATGTCGAGGGTGATTATAATTGCCTGCATCAGGATCTTTACGGCGATCTGGCTTTTCCGCTTCAGGTGGCCGTACTGTTGTCGCAGCCGGGCGAGGATTTTACGGGCGGTGAATTTGTGCTCACAGAACAGCGTCCGCGTATGCAAAGTAGGGCCGAAGTTGTGCCTTTAAGGCGGGGAGATGCTGTGATTTTTGCGGTAAACGACAGGCCAATTTGTGGTACGCGTGGCGATTATAAGGCGAAAATGCGGCACGGCGTCAGTCGTTTGCGCTCCGGCAAGCGTCATACACTGGGCATTATATTTCATGATGCACGATAAGGGGTTGCAACGTTTCAGTTGATGGCTTCTGATCGCAGCACAAGATCAAAGGAGTCGGAAATGAGCGTGACCATCTACGGTATCAAAGCCTGTGACACCATGAAGAAGGCACGCAGCTGGCTTGACGATCATGGCATTGATTACGCCTTTCACGATTACAAGAAGGACGGCTTGGACGCCGCAACAATTGATCGCTTTCTCAAGGACATAGAGTGGGAAAAGCTGCTCAATCGTGCGGGTACAACCTTCCGCAAGCTACCCGAAGAAGAGCGTCAGAATGTTGACGCTGAAAAGGCCCGAGCTCTGATGCTGGCGCAGCCTTCCATGGTCAAGCGGCCTGTTCTCGAAAAAGATGGAAAGTTGACCGTCGGCTTCAAGCCCGATCAATACGAGACGTTTTTCGAAGCTTGAGCATTGCTGTCGCTGCCATAGATTGACTGGTTAAAACTGACAGTTAGCAGGGCACTCCATCCATGCATAAGCGGATAGACAAGGTTCTTCAGCAATGGTCGGTCAGTTGGCGCGATGCGCTGATTGCCTCTATTGGTGGCGCGGTGGCTTGGCTTATCTGTCAGTGGATGCTCGGCCAGCCGCGCCCCGTATTTGCAATGGTTACGGCCGTTATCTGCCTCGCGCCCAATCTCCCCAATCACGGAAAACAGGCGATTGGCGTCATTACCGGCGTGACGACCGGCGTTGTGGTTGGTGAGCTTTCCCTGCTACTTCCGGAAACGATCCCGGTCCTGCATATGAGCGTTGTCACCTGCATTGCCATGGTGCTTGCAACAACCTTTGGTCTGGCTCCGGCAATCGCCATTCAGTCGGGCGTTTCCGCAATTCTGGTTCTGGCTATGGGACCGCAGGTTGCCGGTATGACGCGCCTCATCGATGTTCTCGTGGGCGCAGGTGTCGGGCTTCTTTTCAGTCAGATACTGGCGACGCCCGATCCGGTGAGGCTCATCGACAGGGCTGTGCGGGGTCTTGTCGACAATATCCTGAAAGGCCTGAAACAGTCCGCGATTGCGCTTGAAAAACAGGATGTTGTCCACGCACAAAGTGCCATCAACCAGTTCACGCAAGCACAACGCGCGGTCAATGCGCTGGGTGATGGCATAGCGCTCGCGCGATCCAATGCGCGCTGGTCGTTGCGTGGAAGGCTCGTCGCGCGCGAAGTTAGTGAAATGGCGGGCCGCTATGATCGTCGCGGCATCCGGCTTTATGCATCGGCACTGTTGTTTGGTGAAGCACTCGGCAATGCGCTGCGCAAAAAGGAAGCCTCGACGCCGGAATGGGTTGCACAGTCATTGCAATCGGTTATCCATAATTGCAATCTGGATGAAGGCGAGACGCCGGAACGCTTGCCGCCGGTGCCGCAGGATATTGATTTCAGCTGGCGTGATACGGCTTTCCGCCTGCAATCGGTGAATGAAACGCTGCTACATTTTCTGCATTCGGCCCAGCCTGACAGTGTGCCTGTACGGCGGCCAAAGCCAAATGCAGATGTGCCAACGGTATGACTTCCGCATTTAGCCATAATCCAACCAGATTGAAGCGGTTTCAAATGCCGGAAAGTTGAACTGAATTCGAGTGATTGATCCCATCAGAAAAATTCAATTGTATGCGTTCGCGCGAAGCGTATTTTCCCCGCCATGAATAAGACACTCCCCCAGACCTATCCGCATCAGATTGCACTCCGTTATGCCTTTGGCGGTTTCCTCGCCATGATCACGGCGATGGGTATTGGTCGCTTCATTTATACGCCAATTCTCCCCGGCATGATGTCAGATGTGGGCTTTAATGCCGCTGATGCGGGGTTCATCGCATCGGCCAACTATGTTGGCTATCTGCTTGGGGCAGTTGTTGGTGGCTATGGTTGGTCCGCGGGGATTGAACGCTTGAGCGTGCTTGTGGGGTTGATTATCAGTGCCGTGCTTTGCGCGCTCATGGCGGTGGTCGATGGTGTATGGCTGTTCTCAATCATTCGCTTTGCGGCAGGTTTTATCAGTGCTGTCACCATGATCCTCGCAACTGCAATCGTGCTGAGCCATATTACGGCTGCAGAGCGGGCAGGGCTCGGTGCATTGCACTTCGGTGGTGTGGGGGCAGGCATTGCACTGTCTGCGGTCCTGGTGGCGGTCATTCGACTGTCCGGTCTCGGCTGGAAAGCAGACTGGATTGGCGCTGCTGTTTTGAGCGTGATCATGGCCGTTTTTGTGGCCTATCTCGTGAAGGAAGGGCCGGTTGGCGGCACGAATGGGAAGCGTGAACCCGCATTGCCAAACGGCTTCGCTTTCAACGCAATTGCACTGGCCTATGGCATTTTCGGCTTTGGCTATGTGATCACGGCGACATTCATCATTGCCATCGTACGTTCCAATGACGGCGGGCCGCTGATGGAAGCGGCGGTCTGGGTCATAACCGGGTTATGTGCGGCGCCGTCAATCTGGCTTTGGTCGCCTGCCATCAGAAAGTTCGGGCTGTTTTCCGCCTTTGCACTCACTGCCGTATTGGAAGCGATTGGCGTTGCCGCAAGTGTGGTGTTGCCCGCACCTTTTGGCCCACTGATTGGTGGTGCATTGCTGGGTTTGACGTTTATGGCGCTGACCGCCTTCGGTCTTCAGGCTGCGCGCGTTCTCGCACCGCATTCGCCAAAGCGCGCGCTGGGGCGCATGACAGTCTGCTTCAGTCTTGGCCAGATTGCAGGGCCATTGGTTGCAGGCTTCATGGCGCAACATTCCGGCTCGTTTACCCTGCCAAGTCTGATCGCCGCTTTTGCATTGATTGTCACGGCTGTCATAGGGCTTGCTGCGGGCAAAGCTGCCAAGTAACCGGAAACCTTACAAAAATTTAACTGGTAAAGAATGAGGGAGAGGCATTTCATAAATGCAGAATTGCATTTTTGGATTTCCCCCGATGTTCGTATCGTTTTTTCCGCGCCCCAAACTGTTTTTTTCGTCGGCACTTCTCTGGACACTTCTGGCCGTGATTGGCTGGTATGATGGGGGAAGCAATCTTGGGCGGTTCATAGGCCTGCCGCCCGCAGCAGCAGATGCGGCGCCAATCATCGGCGCGAGTGTCTTCTGGTCCGCACCATTTTTGTGGTTCTACATTTATTTCGCAGTCGCTGTGTTTGCGTTCTATGCTTTCTGGAGCGCATTCTCACCGCATCGCTGGCAGCGCTGGTCTGTCCTTGGTTCAGCATTGATCCTGTTTACGACCTATTTCGGCGTTCAGGTCAGTGTCGCGATCAATGCCTGGTATGGACCTTTCTACGATATGGTGCAGAAAGGGCTGAGCACACCGGGCGCCGTTTCCGCTGCCGATTTCTATTGGGGTGCAGTGGATTTTGCCGGGATCGCTTTTCTTGCCATCACAGTCGGCGTGGTCAGCTTGTTCTTTGTCAGCCATTATATCTTCCGCTGGCGAACGGCTATGAATGATTATTACATGCTGCACTGGCAGAAGCTGCGCCATATCGAAGGTGCTGCGCAGCGTGTGCAGGAAGATACGATGCGCTTTTCTTCCACGTTGGAACAGCTAGGCGTCAGCCTTGTAAAGTCGATCATGACGCTGATTGCCTTCTTACCGGTGCTGTTCACTTTCTCCGAAAAGGTCAGCGAACTTCCAATAGTTGGCGTAATTCCTCATGCGCTGGTCTGGGCCGCAATCGTTTGGGCAATCTTTGGAACCGGCTTTCTCGCGCTTGTTGGTATCAAGTTACCCGGGCTGGAGTTCAACAATCAGCGGGTGGAAGCAGCCTATCGTAAGGAACTGGTTTATGGCGAAGATCATGCCGATCGCGCTGAGCCTGTTACAATGCGTGAGCTTTTCACAAACGTTCGCCACAACTATTTCCGGCTTTATTTCCACTATGTCTATTTCAACGTGGCGCGTATTTTCTATCTGCAGGCGGACAATATTTTTCCGCTTCTGCTGTTAATACCGTCAATTGTTGCAGGTAAGCTGACGCTCGGTTTGATGAGCCAGATTTCCAATGTATTTGATCAGGTGCGCGGCTCTTTCCAGTATCTCGTCAATTCATGGACGACGATTATTGAGCTTCTGTCGATCTATAAGCGTCTGCGCAGCTTTGAAGCTGCTATCGATGGCGGTCCGCTACCTGTTCTGGATCAGGAAAATCTGGGGCTGTCGGCATAAGGCCGACAGCAAAACGCCGTTCTATGATCTGTTTTGAACAGCGTGGCTGTTAGGCATATCGATGCTGTTGAGATAGTCATTATAGGTCGTGCATTTTACATCCGGCTTGTTGCAGACTTCAGAAACGAGACGCTCCATGGCCCGCCAGTAGGCACCATCATTCATCAGCACGAAATGAAAGCCGAGCTGTAGAGGAATGCGTTCACCATCATATTGCTTGTCGAATGCCGTGCGGAAAGCCTTATAGGCGCGGTCTTCAAATTCGGCTGATTGGGCGGGTGCTTCCTTGCCCTTGGAATGGCGGACGTAGAGATTGTAATCCATGCCAACAATAAGCCGCTGCGATGGTCCCTCCGGGATCAGCGGCAAGCCAAAAGACGCGAACTGTCCGGTTATCTGCGGCAACTCTGGTCCGCGGGTGATGGACGATGCCTGATAGCGAAAACCATTGGCTTTCAATGCATCCTGAACTGGCTTGGATGCGGCAAGATAGGGTGCGCGGAAGCCGTTTATGCCATTGCGGGCTAGCTCCTGCCAGCCCTCGGGCTCGCCTTCAATGCCGTTATTCTTGTAAGCATCGGCAGTAATGCGACGGAATTCCTTGATTTCCTTGTCCCAGTCAGCGGTTGACCAGTCGGTGCCGTCAAAGTGTCCGCAGCCGTGACTTGCGATTTCGTTGCCCTCAAGATGCGCCTGCCAGATATTGCCAAGACGAGCCACAACCTCATCGTGACTGAGTGCAAAGCCGACATTGGATGCACCAGCACGTTTATGTGGGGGCTGATAGTCGCGCCGGTCTTTCTTGGTCATCAGGAAGACGCAGGAGAGAAAATAGGTGAAATGCGCGTTGTTGTTTTTCGCCAGTTCCCGCGAGCGTGTCCAGAGCTTGTTATCATGCGCGCCATCAAACGAAATCAGCACATATTGCGGCTTCGTTGTTTGGGCGATTGTGGGGCTTGCAGCAAGTGCGGAAGCAATAAGCACGGCGGGAGTGATGAGGCGCATGGGGGAATGAACGCAATCTGACTGGAAAAGTTGCCTGTTAGTCACAAAATATGGCGAAGCTCAGACAGAAATGCATATTGTTTCTATCACAGGTCTTACATATGGCGCGAATTCCGACTAAAAGCGCCAGAACATACAAATTAAGATCAACGAATTTTCGAGCGCGGCTCCAGAAGTGCTGCACTCCAATAAAAACGGCAGGTCCATGGCAGACGACAGTTTCATTCGCGAGGTAAACGAGGAACTCCGTTCGGAACGGGCAAAACAGGTTTGGAAAAACTTCGGCCCACTGCTGATCGGCGGTGCGGTTGCGGTTGTTATCGGCACTGCTGCCTGGGTTGGTTATCAGCACTGGACCGATAGCAAAGCTTCTGCTTCCGGTGACAAGTTCCTGGCAGCACTTGATCTCGCCGCTTCCGGGAAGAACGATGAAGCCATTGCAGCGCTCGATGATCTGGAAAAGACCGGTTACGGTTCTTATCCGGTTCTGGCACGTATGCGTGCGGCCTCTGTTCAGGCTGCAAAGGGTGACGCGGCTGCAGCCGTTGCCGCATTTGACGCGGTCGCTGCAGATAGTGCAGTGCCGTCACCGATGCGCGATGTCGCACGCTTGCGCGCAGCCTATCTGCTCGTTGATTCTGGTTCTTATGATGATGTCGCAAAGCGCGTTGAAACGCTTTCGGCAGATGGCAATCCAATGCGTTCCGGCGCGCGTGAAGCGCTGGGCCTTGCTGCTTGGAAGGCAGAGCGTTTCGACGATGCTGCCAAGCTTTATCAGCAGATTGCCAATGACAATCTGGCGCCGGCAAATATCCGCCAGCGCGCCAACACAATGCTTGATCTCATGCGCGGCGCTGGCGTTTCTGTGCCAGAAGCTCAACAGGGCTAATCCGCGTTTATCTTCGGAGTAATACGAACCTATGGGTTTCACTCTCGCCATCGTCGGGCGTCCCAATGTCGGCAAGTCCACACTGTTTAATCGCCTCGTTGGCCGCAAGCTGGCGCTGGTCGATGACTTGCCGGGCGTTACGCGCGACCGGCGCATCCATGATGCAAAGCTTTACGATCTGAAGTTTCAGGTGATCGATACGGCTGGCCTTGAAGAAGCTGCAAACGACAGTCTGGAAGCGCGTATGCGCGCGCAGACCGAAGCCGCTATTCAGGAAGCCGACGCGATCCTGTTTGTGATCGATGCTAAAGCTGGCATTACACCAACCGATGCGACTTTCGCTGAAGTTGTACGTCGTTCAGGCCGTCCGGTCGTTCTGGTTGCCAACAAGTCGGAAGCTCGCGGCGCGCAGTCGGGTCTTTATGATGCTTTCCAGCTTGGTCTTGGTGAGCCTTGCCCGATTTCTGCTGAACATGGCCAGGGTATGCCTGATCTTCGCGATGCTATCGTCGAACTTCTGGGTGAAGAGCGCGTCTTTGCCGATGAGAAGGAAGAGGAAGCTGCTGACGAAGTCTTTACACCAAAGGCTGTTGGCGAGCTGATCGGCGACGATATTGAAGACCCGGATGAAGAAGAAATTCCGGCTTACGACGCTACCAAGCCTTTGCGCATTGCCATTGTCGGACGTCCGAATGCGGGCAAGTCCACGATGATCAACACGATGCTCGGCGAAGACCGTCTTCTGACCGGTCCGGAAGCTGGCATCACACGCGATTCTATTTCGGTTGATTGGGAATGGCGTGGCCGTAAGATCAAGCTTTACGACACGGCTGGTTTGCGCCGCAAATCGCGCGTTCAGGAAAAGCTTGAAAAGCTTTCCGTTGCCGATGGCCTGCGTGCTATTCGCTTTGCCGAAGTGGTTATCATCGTTCTCGATGCGACGATCCCGTTTGAAAAGCAGGATCTGCAGATCGCCGATCTTATTATCCGCGAAGGCCGCGCGCCTATCATCGCGTTTAACAAGTGGGATTTGATCGAAGACCGCCAGATGGTTCTGGCCGATCTTTACGAAAAGACTGCGCGTCTGCTGCCGCAGGTGCGTGGTATTCGCGCTGTGCCGATTTCCGGTGAGCGCGGTCAGGGCCTCGACAAGCTTATGGAAAACCTTGTCGCTACCCACGAAATCTGGAACCGTCGTATTTCGACAGGTCGCCTCAATCGCTGGCTTGCGGGCGTTATTGCGCATCAGCCACCTCCGGCTGTTTCTGGTCGTCGCCTGAAGGTCAAGTATATGACGCAGGTGAAGACCCGTCCTCCGGGCTTCGTCGTGAACTGCTCGCGCCCTGACGCGATGCCACAATCCTATGTGCGCTATCTGGTGAACGGCTTGCGTGAGACATTCGAAATGCCTGGCGTGCCGATCCGCTTGTCGCTGACGACATCGGAGAATCCGTTTGCCGGTCGCGCAAAGAAGAAGAGATAAACAAAAGCCCGGTCGCAAAACCGGGCTTTTATTTTAGCTGCGCTTACGGGTAGCAAGCCCTGCTGATGCGATGCCAAGCACGCATAGAATCGCAATGCCAAGTGAAACATTGGTTGCAGCGTTAAGCGGTGTCCCATCGCCTGCACTCATCAAAGTTCCGGCAATTGCTGATGTGATCGAGAAGGCGATGAGCTGCGTGGTTGTAATCGCTGCTGCTGCCTTGCCGCCTTCGGCTGGATCGTCGGTACTGCTCATGGCTGCAACGCCGAGCAGCGGCCAGGAGATGCCAATTCCGACACCGGCCACACCGAGCGCTATCGTCCATAGCAGCACTGTCGCCATGGATGCATGATCGATGAGGAGTAGGCTGTAGGCGATCAGGCCAACTGTCAGCAGCAAAGGTCCGAGACGAATGGCACGGCGGCGGGTCACTTCTGAATTGATCGATACGGCAAAAAGCTGTGCGATCACCCAGGCGAGCGACAGAACCGCACCCAATAGCCCTGCCAATAGAGGGCTGAGACCGGCGAGTTGCTGGCTGAACAAGGGAATGAAGTTTTCGAGCATGACGCCCGCGCTCAATGCTGCGACGGTCAGGTAAGTCCATTTCAATGAATTGCCTGGCAGATAGGTTATGCGGGGGAGGATCGTGTTTGTGGCGCCGCGTTCGATCGATACGAAGACGATAAGCAAAAGAATGCCGATGGCGACTGCAATCAATGTGGGTAAGCCGATTGGCAGAATAGAGCTGACGCTAATTGCGATGATTGCCAGCAACAGAGGGATAAGTGAAGCAAATGGCACGGGCGCGCGATAGCCGCCGGTTTTTGCCTGTTTGAAGGAACCACGGGCAATGACGGCCAGCAGAAGTGCGGCCACTGCCAGTGCAGCATAGGCCCATCGCCACAAACCAAATTCTGCAAACACGCCACCCAATGACGGGCCGAACAGCGTGCCAAGCCCCCACATTGCGGAAACAACAGCTGTCGCACGCGCCCAGAGCTTTTCAGGAAGGGCAGACCGGATCACAGCATAGCCGAGACCAGCGAGCAGACCACCGCCCAGCCCCTGAACAACGCGGGCCGCAATCAGCAATTCCATTGTAGGGCTGATCGCAGCATCAATCGCTCCGAGAGCAAAGATTGTGAAGGCGATAACATAGGCAGATGCGGCACCCTTCCAGTCGAGTACACGACTTACGAAAAGCGATGCAACAATGGCTGCAATGACGAAGGCCGTTGTGACCCACGCATAATAATTTTGCCCACCAATATCCATAACAATGGAAGGCATCAGAGCTGCCGTGAAATAAAGATTCATTGCATAGAGCAGAATGCCACCCGCCATGACGGAAACAACGGCCAGATGCCGACCTGAAAAGAGATCAGCCCAGTTGGCTGAAGACGCGTCGAGGCTCCCGGCCTCATATGAGAGTCCAGTCATTGTAGTTCTCCATAGTGTAAAGCTTGAGTTAGTTTTCTGGGTGTACGCCCTGAGACAGAACGAGCGTCAGCAATGACACGGTGAGCACGATCAGAGGTGCAATCGCGTGGTCGTATTCGGCATGAAAAAGCGTCGTGAGACAGGCTGCTGCCATGACAAAACTGCCTATTGCAGCACCCAGTTTTCGTGTGGCTGGGTTGATCAACAATGCTGCGGCAGCCAGTTCCAGAGTAGCGGTTATATAGTGAAACCAGTCCGGATAGCCCCAGCGGGCATAGGAGGCCGCGTTCTGGGGTGAAAGCAAGAAATTGCCATAAGCGCCGAACACAAAAAATGCAGCCAGCAAAAAAGCAAGGCCAGTGGTGAAGACGGAGCGGATAGTCATGTTGCGAATTCTCAGATTGGGCGTGACAAAACCCGTCGCCCGAACTGGTATTTTCGGGCGTGACATTTCGTCTGTACTGCTGTTTTAGGTGCATCTGCCGAGGCAGAATGGTATATTAGAGTTGTCACTCTATTTATGTTCGACTCGGTGTCAAGTATAATTAGAATGATCGATCTATTTATGGAGATATGAATGGTTCGCACCGTCAATCCTGAAAAGCACGAAGAAAAGCGGTTGGAGATTCTGGAAGCTGCACATCGCTGTTTTTTGCGCGAAGGATTGCAGGGCGCATCCATTGCAAAAATCTGCAAGGAGGCGGAAATCAGCCCCGGCCATCTCTACCACTACTTCTCCAGCAAGGAGGAAATCGTGGAGCAAATGGCAGATGAATATTTGCGTAAGTTGCATGGAGATTTTGCAAGCCATCCGGAAGGGCAAGACACTGCCACCGTGTTGCTGTCAGAACTCTGGGGCATGAGCGGTTGGAATGAGGTCGATCATTGCCGCATTCTGTTTGAGCTGTTGTCTGAGGCGGGCCGAAGCGAGCGTATCAGGGAAATTCTGCGCAACAATACGGCCAGCATTCGCAGAATGCTGGCCGATACCTTGAAAGCAGGTCAGGCTCGCGGCGAAGTCGATCCATCGCTGGATGTAGGGCATACGAGTGCGATGCTGATTGCGGTGCTGGATGCAGCACCCATGCTGCCTTTGATGGTGCCGGATGTGAGCTTTGAGGAGAGCCGCAAGCTGTTGACCACGATGATCACACGTTTCCTGCGGCCTCAGTAATCTATTTTATCAGGGGTGCAACTGTGCGCCCTTGATCGCTTTGTCGATGTCTTTCTTGGGGCCATGAAGAGCGAGACCTACCAGATCCGGTGTATCGGCATTTTCGGCGCGGAAGACTTCGCGATTGGCAGCATCGTGGCCGGTCGCAAACATCGCACGGACATAGGCTGCACGCGTTAAATCCCGTTGCAGGGATTGCTGCCATGCGCGTTGGAGAATTTCAAGTGATGCCGAGAAAATGACCACCGGCTGACTGAATAGACGGGCATGTTCCCGCCCGAGCGCATCCACATATGGCTCGCCAATGCCATTTGGAACTGCACCCGCAATACCAGAGGCCAGAAAAGCCGTGACATTGAGTTTTTGCCACATTTGCAGATCGCTTTGCACCAGAATGGCAATTTTTGTATCGAAAATCATGGGATGCTCCTTTTAAAAAGCGCATTCCGAAAAGTGTGAAATTGTTTTCGGAAAAGATGCGCGCTCAAAATGGAGCAGGTAGCGTAGC
Source organism: Brucella sp. (assembly GCF_032066345.1). Taxonomy (NCBI): domain Bacteria; kingdom Pseudomonadati; phylum Pseudomonadota; class Alphaproteobacteria; order Hyphomicrobiales; family Brucellaceae; genus Brucella; species Brucella sp. The sequence continues at coordinate 14,949 of NZ_DAMBKZ010000002.1, read as the reverse complement.
TAACGCGGCAAATCTGGAACGTTTGTGCGCCCACGACGATATTGTGCTGGCGTTAGCCCATAAGCGCGTCGAAACCATCTACCCATATGGCTTTGATCGGCAAAGCCACTCAGCATGGCGGCCTGTGCAGGCGTTTCCTGCTCACGCAATAACCGACGTGCAGCAGCGAGCCGCAATTGCACCAGATAGGCGTGCAGCGAGGTTCCGTAGCGGCGTCGAAAACTGCGCGAAAGGGAGAAGCGATCGGTAGCGCCGACGGCTTCGACCAATTGCTCAAGTCCGATATCTTCTTCAAAATGTGCGCGGAGATAGTCCATCGCGCGAGCAGAAATATCGGATGCGATGATGTCAGGCTTAGGCTCTGCTCGTCCGAGATGCCTGCAAAGAAGTGCAATGATTTGGTCACGGCTTTCTTCAACTGACAGCCGTGGTGCGGCTTCAATAATCAGACTTGTGGTTCGCACCACTGCCTGCGCCAGTTGAGGGTCGTCGGTTAATGTGCTGCGAAACCCGATTGCAGCATCGTTGCCACCCATTTCCTGTCTAATCAGCGATTGCGGCAGATAAAGCATGGAATAGGCAAAGCCATCGTCCTGAATGGCCTGTCCATCATGCAATTCGCCCGGCTCAATGAGCATAATCTTGCCAGTGGTACTTTGACGTCGCTGTCCGCGACAGAAAAAATCCTGCACACCATAATGCGTCACGCCCACCAGCCATTCATCATGGAAATGCATGTCATAGGCATGGCTATGAAACCGCGCACCCAAAGCTTCAAGCCCGGTTGTCTGATCGCGCCGGAGCTGAAAAGCATCGCGCGCGGTATGGCGGGTCTTAACCAAACACGCCACCTTCATCAGCATCGACAGTGATCGATAATGTTATATGACGTGGGCGGGTGAGGGCAAAGAGCACGGATTCGACGATATCGCGACTGGTGGCCGCTTGACCTTTCTGACGGTTGGCCGAAGCTTCCCAACTATCATCCAGTGGCGAAGCGTCTTCGAGATATGGTGGATGAACGACGATGGAACGGACAGGTGTTCCCGCAAGCTTTTGCCGCAGGCCATCCGCGAGTGCTGCCTGCGCGCGCTTTGCGGCATAGAAGGGCACCGAAACAGTCTGTAACGGCGCGTTGGGCAAACCACTGATCGAGCCGATTGTTACGATATCCGGGCTGTTTGAATTATTGAGTGCAGGCAGAAGCCCTTGTGTGAACAGGAATGTTCCTGTGACAGCGGCATTGATGACACCTGCAACTTCCGCCTCTGAATAGTCTTCCTGTCTGTCTTCAAGCCACATCGCGCCGTTGTTTACGAGAATGTCGATTGCAGGATGGCTCGCTTTAATGGCGTCGATGGCAGCCGTAACGCTTGTCATATCAGCGAGATCAACCTGCACGGTATCAACTCTGCGTCCGGTATGTTTTGTAATCTTGTCGGCAGTCTCTTCGAGAGCTTTCATACTACGCCCGCAAAGCACGACATTGCATCCGGCTTCGGCCAGTGAGAAGGCGAGCGCTGCGCCAAGGCCGCGGGCAGCGCCTGTTACAACAGCGGTGGTTCCTTCAAAGCGGGACATAGGCTCTCCAGTCATTTTATATGCGGTGCGTTTTGCGTCGAATTATGTGCGGATAGATAGTGCGAATGGAAGCGCGATGCGAGCTTTGAAAAGTCCCCTCCCACAAGTGTTACAGCAGATAGGCTTCCTCAATAATCGAATCAGTAGTATAGTCCCCTATACTATATCTTCAGCAGCAGGTTCTCATGTCGCACACCATCCACCAGAAGGAAAAGCTCATTGCCCGCGTTCGCCGCATCAAGGGGCAGCTCGAAGGCGTTGAGCGCGCACTGGCTTCGGAAGCAGCCTGTGCCGAAGTGTTGCGGCAGCTTGCATCAGCGCGCGGAGCGCTGACCGGACTAACAGCGGAGGTGATGGAGGATCATCTGCGTGAACATGTTGTCGAAATCGACGACGCTGGTGAACGTCGAAAGGGTGGTGACGAGATGATCGAAGTCATCCGCGCCTATATGAAATAGTAAGGAGCGTCCCATGGCTGGGAACCATCACCACGCACACCATTCAGTTCATAATTTATCGGCGTCGCATGAACACGTCTTTCTCGGCGAAGACCATCATCGAAACGAACGCAAGGTCTGGCTTGTTATTGCTCTGACTGCGACCATGATGGTCGTCGAAATCATTGCGGGCTCGATTTATGGTTCAATGGCTCTCGTGGCTGACGGCTGGCATATGTCCACCCATGCAGGCGCCATGCTGATCACCGCGCTCGCCTATTCCTATTCACGACGTCACGCGCATGATCCGCGTTTCAGCTTCGGCACCGGAAAGCTGGGCGATCTCGCTGGCTTCGCTAGCGCCGTAGTGCTGGCCTTGATTGCCTTGCTGATTGGGTGGGAAAGCTTCCTTCGCCTGACAAACCCGATTGAGATCAGCTTTAATCAGGCAATTGCAGTTGCTGTGGTGGGACTGGTCGTCAATCTCGTGAGTGCATGGCTGCTGAAAGACGATCACGGCCACCACCATGGGCACAGCCATCATCACGAACATGACCATGACCATAATGATGAAACAGGTCATACGCATGAGAAGGTGCGGGATAACAATCTCCGGGCGGCCTATCTGCACGTTCTGGCTGACGCACTGACCTCTGTGCTTGCGATTGCCGCACTTCTGGTTGGCAAAAGCTATGGCTGGCTCTGGGCCGATCCATTGATGGGCGTTGTTGGGGCGCTGGTTATTGCGCGCTGGTCGTGGGGACTGATCCGTGATTCCGGTCAGGTTCTGCTTGATGCTGTTCCAGAAGCGGGGCGCCTCAAGAACGAAATCATGAACCACCTTGAGCGTTCGGGGGATCACATCACCGATCTGCACATCTGGCAGATCGGTCCGGGACATCATGCGGCGATTGTTGCGATTGCCTCGCATAGCCCCAAGTTGCCGTCTGTTTATAAGGAACGCCTCGGTCATATCCATGGATTGTCTCATGTGACTGTCGAAGTGGACGCAGCCTGATCTTTGCATCAAGGGTTGAGTCTGCATCCTTGGTCTGCTAATCCGCCGCCTCCTGAAAATCCCCACCATCAGAGGCAGATCATGACGACAGTGAACCAGAGCCAGTTTGACGGCGTCACACTGGGCATCGACTTCGGCACGACAAACACTGTTTTGTCGCTTGCATCGCCCGATGGTTCGACTGCAGTGCTGAGTGTGCCGAAAGATGGCGTCGATATCACCGGTTATCGCTCGATCCTGTGTTTCTGGCAGGATCGGGAAACCGGCGAACGCACATCGGAAAGCGGGCCGTGGGCGATGGATGCATTTGTGAATGCGCCGCATTCGACCCGTATGCTGCAGTCTTTCAAGACGTTTGCGGCTCAAAAATCTTTCACCGACACACCCGTCTTCGGCAAGCGCTTCAAGTTTGAAGATATTCTCGAGACGTTTCTGGAATCAGTTGCTGCGCGTCTTGGGGATCGGCTGCCTCCGAAGGGCAATCGCGTTGTCATTGGACGCCCCGTCATCTTTGCAGGTGCAACGCCGGACGAAGAGCTGGCCATGCAGCGTTATGAAAAAGCGTTCCGCGCTTTTGGCTTCACAGATATTCACTATGTCTATGAGCCGGTGGCAGCTGCATATTTCTACGCACAGGAACTGAAAGCCGAATCGACTGTTCTCGTTGCTGACTTTGGTGGTGGCACGAGCGACTTCTCCATTGTGCGGTTCGAAGTGGGCGCGGATGGCCTGAGCTTCACGCCACTGAGCCAGACGGGTCTCGGCATTGCGGGCGATACATTCGATTATCGTATCATCGACAATGCCGTATCGCCGCTGCTTGGCAAGAATGGTGAATATAAATCCTTCGGCAAACGCTTGCCGGTGCCCAAGCATTATTATGCAAATTTCGCTCGCTGGAACACATTGTTCCTGATGAATTCGCCCGCAACCATTCGCGCGCTGACCGATCTTGCCAAGAATGCTGTCGATCCGGAGCCCCTCGAACATTTCATTCACCTGATCGAGAATGATTATGGTTATGAGATCTATCGCGCGGTCTCAAATCTCAAAGCCCGTTTGTCATCGGAAAGAATTTCCGAGCTTCACTTCAAGGCGGACGATTTCGAGATCCGCTCAGACATTACCCGCAACGACTTCGATAATTGGATCGCCGATGATGTGGCGAATATCGAGCAGTCGGTCGAACAGGCTGTGGAGAATGCAGGCCTGACGTTTGACGGCATCGACCGCGTGTTCCTGACGGGTGGAACTTCCTTTGTGCCCGCGATCCGTGCCGCGTTTGAGAAGCGTTTCCCCGACGCGATGGTGACAAGCTCGAACCAATTTGATTCGATTGCCAATGGTCTGGCATTGATTGGTCAGAGCACAGACATCGAACGTTGGGCTGTTAAAGCAGCTTAAGGCATGATGGTAATCGGGGTGCCATTTGGCACTTTCGACCAGATTTCGCGCATTTCAGCATTGGTCACGCCGATGCAGCCATCCGTCCAGTCCCAAAGGTGATGCACCGGTGCAAGCAAGCCCCAACCATTGGGCAAGCCGTGGATCATGATATTGCCGCCGGGTGCATAACCGGCCGCATCGGCGGCGTTCTGATCTGCTGCATTCGGATAGGAAACATGCAAGCTCAGATGTGCCATTGAGCGTGGATTGCGCCAGTCGATGACGTAAGCGCCTTCGGGCGTCTTCTGATCACCTTCGCGCGCTTTGTGTCCGCCATCGCCATTCCCACCAAGCGCAATGCGATATGTGCCAATAACGGCGCCATCCCGAAGCAGGGTCATCCGGCGTTCGCCTTTATTGACCTCTATGGCATCGGCTTGTTGTTCGGTGGGAGCAGGCTGCGGTGGTTCACCAGAACCAATGCGCGCCATAACCTTTGTATAGCCAAACAAAGCAACAGCGATGACAACGACAGCGAAGAGGATTTTCTTGATCATATTGCCCGCTTATTTCTGCTCTGTGGCCTGTTCAAGACAGTTTTTCCAGATGTCTTTTAAAAGCACAAGTCTCGCCGCTTCGCATTGTGATGATCGGGATGGGCGGCTAAGCTTACTTGAAGTCCTCAAGAATGCGGAGCCAAGGCCCACTTATGTCGATAATCGCTGAACAAAAATCGGAACGATTTTCCGAAAATTTGCGCAAAAGCGCTGAGCCATTCTGGTCCGAGGCCGTTCAACACCGTTTGGTGCAGGAAATGTTTGATGGCTCTGTTCCGCAGGAAGTTATGAAGCGCTATCTCGTTCAGGATCATCGCTTTATCGATTGCTTCCTGTCGCTCCTGGGTGGCGTACTCGTCAATTGCGATGATATGGATGCCAAGCTGACACTTGGGCGCTTCATCGGCATGATTAGTAATGACGAAAATTCTTATTTTGAACGCGCTTTTGCTGCGCTCGATGTAAGCCATGTTGAACGTTATGATGCACCAGACGCGGAACCAACCGCAGCCTTTAAAGCATTAATGCTGGAAGCTGCGACTTCGGGTTCGTATGCCGCCTGTCTCTCCGTTCTGACGGTTGCAGAATGGCTTTATCTCGATTGGGCGCAAAAGGCTCCCAAGAACCTACCCGAAAGTTTTGTTTTCTCTGAGTGGATTGTTTTACACGACAACCCTTATTTTTCAGATTTTGTTGCTTTTCTGAGATCAGAGCTTGATCGAGTTGGGCCTCAGACGGAAGCAGAATGCCGTAGCTTTTTTCAGCGCGCCGTAGAGCTTGAGAAGGCCTTCTTCGATTCAGCCTATGAATAACTCAGGTTAGTTTCGCAGGCAGTCAATGATTGTTGTCTCACAAACAGGTGTCTGGGCGCGACTTTCTGGATTGTCGCGCCAATGCTTGTACGTGATCCAAAACTCCACGTCCTTATAGGCATAGGTTTTGGCTTGCTTCTGAGTGCGACTCTTATCGAGTGCGTCGGGCGTAATGACCATATGGTGAGCGAGCCGTTTGAACACCCAGGGCTTAGCCCCTTTCTTATGCTCGAACACTTCCAGATGATAGTAAGGGTCATTGTGTGCCGGGTCAGGCACCTGATGAATGTCAGCCCAACGCGTTAACTTCACCGTATCAGCGAGAATGATTGTACGGTCTGGCGTCTGAGCATTCACTATTGGAGCCGCAAAGGTGAGGGCTGCCAGCGCCAATATAAGAACTTTCGATCGCTTTTTGCCCATTATTCAAAATTCCTTCTGCATCCGAGTTAAAGCGCAGGCGTTTCACCCTGCACATATTTGCTATTGAGAAGGCTAAAAAAGCAAATGAAAACAAACAGCCATTCAATGCTGTTAATTCAAAATTAATCAATCTTTTCAAAGGGTAAACAAAGACGCGTTAACGATCCATCAAGGTTAATACTCCATTATTCGCTATAGTTAAGTAATCGTTGCGAGTGGAGTTTGCGGTGCGTTTTGGTTCCATACGAGCGCTGTTTGGCCGGTCGAAGGCCGTAGCCGAGCCGGTATGGCACTATCCGGTCACGGGCTATTGCCCGGAGGATGGTCGCTATTACGCCGTACGCGCAAAACCGCGTCAGGTTCTGCATAAGCCGCATCGTCTCGTGCCGCTGGTTCTGGCGGCAATTACCTATCTCTTCAATTCCAACGCAATCGCCTTTCAGGATATGGCCAGCCTTGTTCCGACGGCTGATGTAGCCGGTCATCGCTGGACCGCGTTTGTTGCCAAAGCTCCCGTCGGATCGCTCCATCAGGCAGAAATGCCCTTTGTCGATGCCACGACCGTCACTGGCAGCATCGCCAGCAGCGGTATCGAAGTTCCGGGTATTGGTCGCGTAGCGCTTTCGGGTGGCAAGAAGACTGCCAAGCTGGGTGTTGACGATCCCAATCCCGATGAAAACCGCATCAATCGCTCCGATAAGACCGGTCGTCTTGTCTCTGTGAAGCCGAAAGCTCCAGCGCGGACTTTCAATGCAGGTAGCATGTTTGAGAAGATCAGCATGATTACTGCCCCTCGTGAGAAGATTGATGCGCGTATGGCTTTCTCCAAGTCCAGTGTCGAGGGCAAGGAGGTCGAAATCGCAATGGCGTTTCATGCGGTCAAACCGCCCAAGCCCAAACCGGACATGCCGGTGCAACTGGCAAAGCTAATCAACAATGATCAGCCCGACGTTCTCGCGTTGGGCTATGCGCCTTCTAAGCCTGACTATGGCAAAACCTCTCCCTTCGAGAGCATTCTGACACCGGAAGCCGATGCAGGCCGCTTCGTGCCGCCAATCAGCGATCAGGATCATGCATGGGCTGCAACGCCTCTGCCTGCAGAATCATTTGGAACCAAAGAGCAGAAGTGCCTCGCCGAAGCGGTTTACTACGAAGCGCGCGGAGAAAACGTCAAAGGGCAGGTGGCAGTTGCTCAGGTAGTGCTCAATCGTGTGCGTAATCCTGCTTATCCCGGCACGATCTGCGGCGTTGTCTATCAAAACCGGAACTGGCTCAATGCCTGCCAGTTTTCCTTCGCCTGTGACGGTCAGAAGCATCGCGTCACGGAAATCCCGCAATGGCGTCTTGCACAGCAGGTGGCAAAGACTGTGACTGCAGGCCAGATCTGGTTGCCGGAAGTTGGTTCATCCACCCATTATCATGCAACCTATGTCAGCCCATTCTGGGCGCCGACCATGAAGAAGATGACCAAAATTGGCCTTCATGTGTTCTATCGCACCTATGGCGGCGGTTGGAGCTGATAACCGACAGCATGGGTGCGATCACTTTCGGACACATTTATTTGTCTGAAGGGTCGCTTGAAACGCGTGCACAATGATGAATCTATGTGCTGACTTTCGCCCAATTCGATTCCAATTTTGAGGCCGAATTGCTGCCTGTTCTCCGACTTTGATCGGAAAATGAGTCGCACCAATAGCTAAATTATTGTATTTCCAAGAGAAAAAACCTTCTGAAGCAACTGCTTGACTGCCTTGACTAGCGGGCGGTGTGTCAATATGTTGCGCGCAACTTGGAAATGGGCTTGTAGCGCCCGCATTTCTTGCAAAAAGGAGCTGCCAATGACGAGCGGCACTGAGCCGGGAAAAACACCCGGTCAAAGCAAGAATGTGGACAGCAAAACTGTTTCCGGGGGGCTGGATCAGCGTTTGAATCGCCTTGAGGTCGAATTGGCCAAAAAAGGTGTACTCAAGACACCGGCTTCCGAGGATGAGCGGTCGGAAACATCCAGTTCCGTCGCGCAGGCCATGAAACTCTCCAGTGAATTTATCGCTGGTATCGTGGTTGGTGCGGTAATTGGTTGGGCTCTTGATCGCTACGCGGGCACGTCGCCATGGGGGTTAATCGTATTTCTCCTTCTAGGCTTCGGTGCAGGCACCCTCAATGTGCTCCGTTCCGCAGGTTATGTCGCCGATCAAGGCAACATTAAGTCTAGCGTGGAAAAGAGCGATAAGGAATAAGTCTTCGCGGACATCACGAAAATGTTCGCGTATAGACATTTGAGACAAAGCGGGCGGTTCGCCCGAGACTGAAACGCCTTAGGGCAGGAACGACAGACGAGGTTAAGTTGGCCAACGATCCGATCCATCAGTTCCAGGTTTCCCGGTTGATTCCTATCGACGTCGGTGGTTTGGACCTGTCGTTTACCAATGTTTCGGCTTTCATGGTCGCAACTGTGGTGCTCGCATCAGGCTTCCTCTACTTCACATCGTCGAGCCGTGGTCTGGTTCCAAGCCGCCTTCAGTCGGTTTCGGAAATGGCGTATGAATTTGTGGCGTCCAGCTTGAGAGATTCAGCTGGTTCAAAGGGCATGAAGTTCTTCCCCTTTGTTTTCTCGCTGTTCATGTTCGTGCTCGTCGCAAACTTCATCGGCCTGTTCCCTTATTTCTACACGGTCACAAGCCAGATCATCGTAACCTTCGCTCTTTCTCTGCTGGTTATCGGTACAGTCATCATCTACGGTTTCTATAAGCATGGTCTCGGCTTCCTCAAGCTGTTCGTACCAAGCGGCGTTCCGGGTATCATCGTGCCGCTGGTTGTTGCCATTGAAATCATTTCGTTCCTCTCGCGCCCAATCAGCCTCTCGGTTCGTCTTTTCGCGAACATGCTGGCAGGCCACATCACGCTCAAGGTTTTCGCAGGCTTCGTTGTCTCGCTGAGCTCGCTTGGTGCACTGGGTGTTGGCGGCGCTATCCTACCTCTCATCATGACGGTCGCGATCACCGCGCTTGAGTTCCTGGTTGCATTCCTCCAGGCCTACGTCTTCACCGTTCTTACCTGCATGTACATCAACGACGCAGTACATCCGGGTCACTAAGGTTCTCGCCGGCGGGTTTCCGCCAGAACAGAAATCCGCACTAATTTGCAATCCAGAAGGAGCTTTAACATGGAAGCGGAAGCAGCAAAGTACATCGGCGCCGGTCTCGCCTGTTTCGGTATGGCCGGTACGGCTCTCGGCCTCGGCAACATTTTCGGTAGCTATCTCTCGGGCGCTCTGCGTAACCCATCCGCTGCTGACAGCCAGTTCGGCCGTCTCGTGTTTGGTTTCGCTGTGACGGAAGCTCTGGGCATCTTCTCGCTGCTCATCGCGCTTCTGCTCCTCTTCGCTGTTTAATCAACAGTCGCAAGAAACTGGCCTGCCGCGATCTGTATCTTGAAATGCAGCGCGGCTGGCCTTTTCATATGAAGTCTGAGTGAGCATATTCCAGAACTTCCAGAGTTATTCTCTGGAAAAGAATATGCTGGATTAAAGGGGAAATCTGGATGTTCGTGTCCACGGCGTTTGCCCAAACCGCCACCGAATCGCAACCGGCACCAGCTGCTGGCGAGCACGGCGCAGCCGATGCTGTGCACACCGAAACCGGGGTCGCGCACGATGCCGGACACGGCAGCGGCGTATTCCCGCCGTTCGATTCCACCCATTATGCATCGCAGCTTCTGTGGCTGGCGATCACTTTCGGCCTTTTCTATCTGTTCCTGTCGCGTGTGGTTCTCCCGCGCATCGGTGGCGTGATTGAAAACCGTCGTGACCGTATCGCGCAGGATCTCGAGCAGGCTGCACGCCTCAAGCAGGATGCAGACAACGCTATTGCTGCCTATGAGCAGGAACTAGCCGCTGCCCGCACCAAGGCTGCTTCGATTGCCGAAGCTGCTCGCGAAAAAGGCAAAGGCGAAGCAGATGCCGAACGTGCTGCTGCTGAAGCTGCACTCGAAGGCAAGCTTGCTGAGGCTGAAGAACGTATCGCCGCAATCAAGGCCAAGGCCATGAGCGATGTCGGTACGATCGCTGAAGAAACCACGTCTGCGATTGTTGAACAGCTCCTGGGTACCAAAGCCGACAAGGCTGATGTAACCGCAGCAGTCAAAACCGCAAACGCCTGAGGAGACGAAAATGGATTCAACATTTTGGGCATTTATTGCTCTTCTTCTCTTCATTGCTCTGATTGTTTACCTGAAGGTTCCAGGTATGATCGGTCGTTCGCTTGATGAGCGTGCCGAGAATATCAAGAAGGAACTGGAAGAAGCCCGCACCCTGCGCGAAGAAGCGCAACAGCTTCTTGCTGAATATCACCGCAAGCGCAAGGAAGCGGAAAAAGAAGCTGGCGACATCGTTGCCGCCGCTGAACGCGAAGCAAAGGCTCTTCTTGAAGATGCCAAGCGTGCGACCGAAGAATATGTCGTTCGCCGCAACAAGCTTGCTGAGCAGAAGATCGCAACTGCTGAAACCGACGCAATCAATGCAGTTCGCGCTTCGGCTGTTGATCTGGCAGTAGCCGCTGCTGGCAAGATCGTTGCCGACAAGGTTGATGCGAAGGTTGCAGGCACTTTGTTCAAGGATGCACTCGGTCAGGTTAAGACCAATCTGAACTAAGTTCGGTCTTTTTAGAGTTTTGAAAACGCCGCCTCAAAAGGGCGGCGTTTTTGTTTTCTGTTCTGTCTTCTGTCTCAAGGAAGCAGTTCTTAATCCGCGTCCGGTTCAGCGAGTTGGCTGAGCGCCAGTTCCCCTTGAGCCTTGACCGTCTGGATGGCGAAATTGCTGCGGATATCTATAACGCCTGGAAGGCGCAATAAAGTACCGGTTAGAAAGCGTTCATAGGCCGCGAGGTCAGCCACAACGACTTGCAACAGGAAGTCGGATTCTCCCGATACAAGATGGCAGGAAAAGACTTCAGGCAGGTTCTGCACTGACGTACGGAATGCTGTCGCTGTTTCCTCATGATGGCGCTCAACACGGATCCCAACAAAGACAGTCAGTCCCAGCCCCACGGCATTGCGGTCGAGTGCCGCATGGTAGCCTTGAATGACGCTAGCTTTTTCGAGGAGTTTGACTCGTCGCAAACATGGGGAAGGGGACAGCCCTATTTTATCGGCAAGCTGAACGTTTGAAAGACGCGCATCGTCTTGCAGTGCAGCGAGTATCTTACGGTCCGTTGCGTCTAGTTTTAATTTTGGCATAAGCCACCATTCTGAAAAGTCATATTGGCAGATTATATCAACTTCGATCCACTCCGCACCATAAAACGCAAGGACACGGACTGCACTTACGAGTTAGCTTCGGAAAGCTCTATCAGCTGTAGCTCATTCATCATATGCAATGAGCCAACCCGATGGCAGCTGCGTGAATTTTAGCTGTTCGGGGCGATATTGATGAGCGAGACGTGGTTATTTGCAAGCGCACTGGCGGCTGCATTTCTTCTTCCTGGGCCGGACATGATTCTGCTTCTACAGACGGGAGCTGCGCAGGGCAGAGGCCATGCACTAGCTGCTGCCGGAGGGCTTGCAACGGCCCGTGCTTGCCACGTCCTGCTCGCTGCATTTGGGTTGGCCGCTCTCCTGCACGCATTTCCAATCGCGTTTCAATTCGTGCGGATCGTGAGTGCCTGTTATCTGGTCTGGATTGCGATCGGCATTTTGCGTCACCCATTGGCGTCCCTCGATACAGCAACCAACGGCATTGAACGACGCTCTTATTTGGCGTCCGCCCGTAAGGGTTTACTCACCAATCTGCTGAACCCAAAAGCTTTGCTTTTCTGCTCGGTTCTATTGCCGCAGTTCGTTCATCCAGACAGAGGCAGTATCATGATGCAGTTTGCATTTCTGGGTGGGATAATGACCATCGTCGGGCTGTCGTTCGATACGATCTATGCCTTTGCAGGATCGTCACTCGGCAACCTGTTCAAGCGATATCCGGTCATACAATCTATTCAGCGTTGGGGCTTTGCGGCTCTGCTTTTTGGCTTTGCAGCCAAACTGGCGACGGTTTAAGCCTTTCATTGATCATGATTTAGACGCTATAGCGCCCTTTGATCGGCGCGAAGGTATAGCGGTGGATGCCGGGCACCGGCCCATCTGTCTCAATAGCCGCTCGATGCTTGGCCGTACCGTAACCAGCGTGTACCTCAAGACCGTATGGTGGATGGGCTAGGCCGGCACGGATCATCATTCGGTCACGCGTAACTTTCGCAACGATGGATGCGGCCGCAATTGAAATGGAACGTTGATCGCCTTTCACCAATGCAGAACCGGGGCAGGGCAAACCGGGCGGCACATCGCGTCCGTCAATCAAGGCATGATCCGGGCTGAGTGTCAGCCCCATCAATGAACGACGCATGGCTTCAAGCGCTGCTTTACGAATGTCACTGGCGTCTATGCTTCGCGCGCTTAGGCTTGCAACAGAAACGGTCAGTGCTTTGGCGAGGATGATTTCGTAAAGCGCGTCGCGTTTGGCGGCTTTCAACCGCTTTGAATCATCTAGCCCTTCTGGCAGGTCATTCGGATCAAGCACCACCGTCGCCGCAACGACCGGACCAGCGAGTGGTCCGCGGCCAGCTTCATCAATGCCTGCAATATGGCGAAGCCCGCGCGACATATGCCTTCTCTCTTCGGAGAAGTCGGGGGCAAGCGGGATTTCAAAGAGGAGCGGAGAATCAGAACTCAAGCGTTTCATTTGGCGGCAATGCTCGCATTGCTTCTGATTCTCCGCAAGGTCCCTGCCGAGGATAGTGGCGTAAAAGCAGGGGCCTTCCGCCTGAAAAAACCAGACGGGGATCAAACTCACAACTGACAACTCATGCACACTTAAAGCCAACAAGACACAGGGCTCTTTCACCTCACTTTGATGATAGGAGCGCCGATATCCAGAAGTAGTGCCGCTTAAAAAAGCGAAAGCTGTTTGCCACCCTTCTCAACAGGCTCAAACAGATCCGTGCGCAGGGGAATACGCTTTGAATTGAAGCCGAGCTTGCGTGCAGCGATCTCGAAGCGACGGCCAATCTGCCAAGCATAAGGGCCTGTTCCACGCATACGCTTGCCCCATTCGGCATCGTAGTCTTTCCCGTCACGCATGGAGCGGACGAGCGACATGACATGGCGGTAGCGATCAGGATAATTGCGCAGCAGCCAGTCTTTGAACAAAGGGGCTACTTCAAGCGGTAAACGGAGCAGTACATAGCCTGCTTCGCGTGCGCCCTGTGCGTAAGCTGCATCCAAAATACGCTCAATCTCATGATCGTTGATGCCGGGTATGATCGGTCCCATCATCACATTCGACGGAATGCCGGCATCGGCGAGCTTGCGAATGGCCTGCAGGCGCAAAGTCGGCGTTGATGCGCGGGGCTCCATTGTGCGCGCAAGATTGGCATCAAGCGTGGTGACTGAAAGCGCTACTTTGGCTAGCCCCTTTTCAGCCATGCGAGACAGGATATCAATATCCCGCACGACCAGAGCTGACTTGGTGACGATGCCGACAGGATGATTGGCAGCCTCCAGCACTTCAAGAATCTCGCGCATTACGCGCCATTTTTTCTCAATGGGCTGATAGGGATCGGTATTGGTGCCAATTGCTATGGTCTTGGCCTGATAGCCGGGTTTTGCCAGTTCGCGCTCCAGCAGGCGTGGTGCATCCGGTTTGGCGAACAGACGTGCCTCGAAATCAAGCCCGGCTGAAAGCCCCATATAGCTATGTGTTGGCCGCGCAAAACAGTAAATGCAACCATGCTCGCAACCGCGATAAGGGTTAATCGAACGGTCGAAGCTGATATCCGGTGAATCATTGCGCGTGATGATGGTGCGGGGCTTCTCAACCTGAACATCCGTCTTGAAAGGTGGCAGGTCTTCAAGTGTCTCCCAGCCATCATCAAATTCGTGTCGTGTGGTTGGTTCGAACCGGCCGCTAGGATTGATGCCTGCACCGCGCCCACGACGTCGCGAGTGGTCAATGCGCAGGCCTGCTTCACCGACAAGCGCGTTGGCATGTTCCGCCCGTCCTGTTCCGAATGCTGCCTTGTCTGCCTGCTGGATAATTTCCATAACCGACTCTCTCGTTTCAGAATCTATTTGTAATCCAACGTCGGGAACAAAGCAAGAACATATAATCCGAAAGCTTTTCGATCACGCGGCCTTGATATAAAAGAAAGCATGTTATCAGTTCTGATTTTCACGCGAAATTCTGAGGGGCTTCTGGCCCAAACACTGTCAGCACTGGTGCCGGCAGTTGTGGAAGGGCTATTGCGTCGTGTTGTCGTTGTGGATAAGGCGTCCACTGACGAGACAAGGTTGGTTGCAGAGGGGGCAGGTTGCTCACTTTACGACGAAACGGATTTGCAGTCGGCTTTTGATGATCTGCGAGCGGACTGGCTTTTGTTGCTGAAACCGGGTGCTATTCTTGCAGACGGTTGGGAAGACGCGGTGCGTCGGCATATGGAAATGAGCCAATCGCCTGCGCGGTTTTCATCGCCTCAGGATTTAGGCCTGATGGGTAAGCTTTTGGGCGCGAAACCTTCACTCGATAATGGGCTTCTGGCGCCCGTCATAACAATTCGACCCGTAGTCGGAGATGGAGGCGTTCCTGGCGCTGTCTTGAAACGACTCAAGCCAATCCGGCTTCCGCATCAGATTTTACCACCAAAAACAACAAAAGGCGGAGCCTGAGGGCTTCGCCTTTTTGTATTCTACCGGCT